>NZ_CP051293.1:1334000-1667500 GCF_013170805.1 Mesorhizobium sp. NZP2077
AATGGCGGTCCGGGCTGCCGAGCGGCAGGCCGGCAACGGCGCGGATGTGCTGTTCGAATTGCGAAACGATGCAGGCGGCTTCGGTCCAGTGGCCGGAATTGTGCACACGTGGCGCGATCTCATTGGCCAGTAGCGAACCGTCGGCCAGCACGAAGAACTCGACGCCGATGACGCCGACATAATCGAGCGCCGACAGGATTTTTGCCGCCGCTGCGCGCGCCGCGTCAGCCCTGTCAAGTTTGACACTGGCAGGCAAGGTGGAGGTGTGGAGAATGCCGTTGCGGTGGACATTCTCGGCCGGATCGTAGGCAGCCACAGCGCCGTCCAATCCACGCGCGGCGATCACCGAAATCTCGCGCTCGAAAGGCACGAAACTTTCGAGGATCAGCGGCACATTGCCCATCGCCTCGCAGGTGCCGGCAAAGCCACCCGTTTCCATGTTGCGGAAGACCCGCTGGCCCTTGCCGTCATAGCCCATGCGCCGCGTCTTCAATATGCCGCTGCCGCCGAACGCTTTCAGCGCCGCCGTCAGCTCTTCATCAGTGTCAACCGCACGGAAATCGGCGGTGGCGATGCCGATGCCGTTGAGGAAGGTCTTTTCGC
The DNA here is from genome assembly GCF_013170805.1 of Mesorhizobium sp. NZP2077. Classification (NCBI taxonomy): domain Bacteria; kingdom Pseudomonadati; phylum Pseudomonadota; class Alphaproteobacteria; order Hyphomicrobiales; family Phyllobacteriaceae; genus Mesorhizobium; species Mesorhizobium sp. NZP2077. The sequence goes on from NZ_CP051293.1 coordinate 1,334,604, forward strand.
TCACTCGGTCCTGCGCCACGTCAAGCGCACGCGCCGGCGGATAGACCGCAACCTGGGCGCCAAGCGAAATGGCGGCTGAGACGGGCACGTTCTCGAACTCGTAGGTGATGACGGCACTCGCCGCTGCCAGCTCAGCAAGCGCCGCCCGGTCGTCATAGGCGGCTGTTATTTGCCGGTTGGCGACCTGCGCGGCCGGGCAATCCGGCTGCGGCTCCAGCACGACGGTACGGTAGCCGAGGCGGGCGGCAGCCATCGCCAACATGCGGCCGAGCTGGCCGCCGCCAATGATGCCGATGGTCGATCCGGCGGGCAGGCTCACGGCGTATCCGTCGGTTCAGCGGCAACCTTGGCGGTCTGCGCGGCGCGCCAGGCATCGAGGCGCTGGGCAAGCTTGTCGTCATTCAGCGCCAGCACCGCGGCAGCCAGCAAGGCAGCATTGGCCGCACCCGCCTTGCCGATGGCCAGTGTGCCGACGGGAATGCCGGCCGGCATCTGGACGATGGAGAGCAGCGAATCCTGCCCCGAAAGCGCCTTCGATTCCACCGGCACGCCAAACACCGGCAGCGGCGTCATAGCCGCCGTCATGCCGGGCAGATGCGCCGCACCGCCGGCACCGGCGATGATGACCTTGTAGCCGGCGGCCTTGGCGCCCTTGGCGAACTCATAGAGGCGGTCGGGCGTGCGATGCGCCGAGATGATCAGCCGCTTGTGCGGGACGCCCAGCGCCTCCAGCGTTTCGGCCGCCTGGCGCATCGTTGCCCAGTCGGATTGGCTGCCCATGATGATGGCGACGTCGGCGCGTTGATCGTCCAAGCTCGTGCTCCCCGGCGACAAAGGCGCGCCTTAGCGGAATTTGGCAGTGACGGCAAGGATAGGCAGGCATGCCTGCCGCCCGGCAAGGCGGAAACCAGCCTACTAGATGCTTTGACGCTCGGCTTCGGGCGTCGAGACCAGAAGGGCCGAAGCGGCGTTGGCGGCGGTGACGGCCATTCGCATGTCCTCGCCACGGGCAAATGCCGCGGCCAAAGCGCCGACGAATTCGTCGCCCGCGCCATGCGTGCTGACGAGCTTGACCGGGATGGCCGGCAACGCGAAGGCCTCGCCGTTCCGGTCGCAACAGGCGACGCCCTCGCCGCCCGCGGTGACAATCACCACGGGACCGAGATCGACCAGACGCCGTGCCGCTTGCGCGGCACCGTCGAGCGTCTCGACCACCGCTATGCCGGCCAGGAATTCCGCCTCGATGGCGTTGACCACGAGGATGTCGACCAGTGCGATCAAGTCGTCTGAGAGTTTGCGTGCCGGCGCCGCGTTGAGCACGACGCGGCCACCTTGCGCCTTCACCGCGTACGCAGCGGCAATGTTGGCGGCTTCCGGCACCTCATTCTGCAACAGGAGCACCGCCGTTCGGGCGATCATTTCGGAAGCGGCCGCGACATCCCTTTCGCCAAGAGTGAGATTGCTGCCGGAGACGATCACCGCGCCATAGTCGCCATCACTGTCGAAGATCGCCACGCTCATGCCGGAGCCAACGCCTGTTGCCACCCGCACGAAGCTGCGGTCGACTTTGGCGCGATCGAGATTGCCCAGCAGCGCGCGTCCGAAATCGTCGTCGCCGACGGCGCCGATCATTGCGGATCTGGCGCCGGCTCGTGCCACTGAAACCGCCTGGTTGCCGCCCTTGCCGCCGCATTTCGGGTGCCAGGCATGGCCGGTCACCGTCTCGCCCTTGCGCGGGCGGTCGGGGGCGTCGACCATGATGTCGTAATGCAGGCTGCCGAAGACAGTGACGAGCGGTGTTGTCGACGGCGTCATGAGCCCCGGTCTTTTCGTTTCGATGTCACCGCCGACATGGTGCGGCCGAGATTGCGCTCCGCTGCCTGGTAGTCGCGCTGCGCCACTGCCACGAACAGCGCGTCGAGAATGTTGAGCTGGGCGATGCGCGCCGCCGCGTTCTCGCCCATAAGCGGCGAGCCCTGCGCGGTCGAACACAGCACGATGTCGGCGACCTGGGCCAGCGGCGAGTTGTCGTAATTGGTGATGGCCAGGGTCCGGGCGCCATTCTTGCGGGCGAGCTGGATCGCGTCGATGACGGCCGAGGTGTTGCCCGAATGCGAGAAGCCGACGGCAATGTCATCCGCGCCGAGCAGTGAGGCCGACATCAGCATCATGTGCGAATCGTCGTAGACCGATGCGCGGATGCCGATGCGCAGGAATTTGTGCGAGACGTCGCGCGCGATCTGCGCCGAACCGCCAACGCCGTAGAAGTCGCGGTTCTTCGCCCGGAAGAGCAGCTCGGCGGCGCGGTCGAAATCCTCGATATCGAGGATGGCGAGGGTCTCCTCCAGCGCCTGGATGGAAGTGCGGAACACTTTCTGCACGATCTCGGCCGAACTGTCGTCGGACGACAATTCCTGGTGCATCTCGGCGGTCGGCAGGCGGCTGTATTCATAGACGGCGGTGCGGAAGTCGCGGTAGCCGGAGAAGCCGAGCTTCTTGGCGATCTTGACCACCATCGCCTCGGACACGCCGGACTCCTCGGCGATCTGCTTCAACGGGATCGTCTCGTCGAAGCCGCGCCGTCCGAAGACGGTTTCCACCACCTTGGCTTCCAGTGGGGTGAGATGCGGCATCATCATGCGGATGCGCGGTCCTACCGCTTTCAGGTCCAGCCAGCTCAAGGTCATCCACGCCCCCTCGTTACGCGATCGCCCCGAGCATGATCTCCTGGACGATGGACTGCGTGGCGACTGCGTCCTGGCGGTCGATGGCGGATGACAGACGGTTGTCCTTGTCGAGCCGCTCGACGACGCCGAGCATGCGCTTCACGGTGGCGATGTTGACCTCGCACTCGCGCACCGGATCGAGCCCGGTCATGTCGGGAAAGGTGTCGAAATAAATGGCGCCGGCGTAGCCGTCGTGGCGGATCTGGCGCAGCAATTCGATCGTCTGCAGCGTGTGCACGGCGCCGACCATCAGACCGTCGTCGCGCTTGGCGTAGCCGTCGTTGAGATGCACGCCGAGCAGCTTGCTGTGCCGGGCAACGAGGGCAGCGGCAAAGGCCGGCTGCTCGTCGGCGTAGAGCACATGGGCGAAGTCGAGCGTGACGCCGAGATTGGGCAGGCCGACCTCGCGGATCGCCAGCAAGGTGGTCGCGGCATCCGGTATCAGCGAATAGGAACGCGGCTCGTTGGGCTTGTACTCCAGGCTGATCTGGCAGTCGGGATCATGCGCCGCTACTTCACGAATTCCATCGATCTCGTGTTGCCAGAGCGTCGCATAGTCGGCCTGGAAGGCGTAGTCGAAGCCATCCTGTCCCAGCCACAGCGTCATCAGGCTGGCGCCGGCTTCACGCGTGGCGTCGATGCCGGCCTTGGTCAGATCGATGGCCTCGCGGCGCACCGCCGGATCGGGATTGGTGAAGGCGCCGAGCTTGAAGGCGGGGTTGGAATAGTAGCGCATGGCAAAGCCGTTAATGGAAAGCCCGAGATCGCCCAGTTTGCGCGCGATTTCCACGGGCTTTTCACCGACATGGTCAGGGAAGTTGAGGTCGAGATCGGTAAGCCCCTCGACCTTGGCGGCGCGCGCCGCCATCTGCATCAGCGACGGCTTTCCGGTAAGGGCGGGCCATTCGGCCTGCGGCCGCGAGGCAAAGGAATTGAGACGCGTGGCGAAACGATTGGCTGTCATGGTCGACCCTTCAATCGTCATGACTTCACATAAATAAAAATATTTGTAAAGTTATTGTTTGAGGGAAACCGCGAGGCCCGGCGAGCCGGCTTGTAGCCGGGGCTGAGCACGCACGGGCGCGCCGGCAGTCTCCCGGTCGGGCGACTGCCTCAGAGCGTTAGGATCAACAATGGGGCAGGACTGCCCTCAAACAGCCGCCTTACGGAAGCGGGCGACGAAGTCGTCGAGTTCGGGGCGCTCCATGTCGGAGATCGCCCAGTAGGAGAAGGCGCCGTCGCTCCAGTGCACCATCGAGAAGCCGCCTGATGACAGGTCGTCGGGCTGAGTGGTCTTGCCGCCTTGCTGTGGCTCGGCGACCAGCGTGATCAGGTGCTCGCGGTGACGGTAGACCAGGGCTGGCACCGGCCGACCTGATATCACCTCGACCCGGCCGCCGATCAGCGCGAAGCCGTCCTGGGCAAGGTCCGGCGCCGGCGGCGAGACGCCGATGCGGGCATCAAGCCATGGTTTGACGGTGTGGCGGTCGGACGAGACGATGTCGATCGGGCTCGCCGCAAGCAGGCTGCGGCGATGGCCGCTGGCGACCGCGGCGGCAAAGCCGTCGTCGACGCCGCTCTGCATCACCCATTGTGTCGCCCCGCTGGCCAGCACCGCGCTGATCATAATCGACGCCGCCATGGCCCGCCAGTCGAACGAGCCGAAACGGCGCGCCCTTGGCTGTGCACGCGTTTGGGAGGGGCGTGTTCCGGCGTCTCGCCTCTGGCCGCCGCCTGCAATCAACCCCGACAGCGCCGACGGCGTATCCCGCTGGGGCTCCGCCTCGACCGGCGCCTGCTGTCCGGTGCTCGCCATGCCGATCGACGCGATGCGGGCCCGAAACGCGTCGTTGACATCGGGGCGCGGCAGGCGGCTGACCGCGCCTTGCAAGGCGACAATGCGGGCATGCTCGGCGGCAAGCTTGGGGTCGGCGGTGATGCGACGCTCGACGGCAAGAGCGGCCGCCGCATCAAGCTCGCCATCGACAAGGGCATGGATCATCAGTCTGATACCTTCGGGATCGTTGGGCAGTCCGTCGTCGTGCGTCATGACGCTTTCCCCAGTTCAGACGCCAGCAGGCCACGGGCGCGGGCGAGCCTCGACATGACCGTGCCGATCGGCACGCCAAGCATGGTCGATATTTCGCGATAGCTGAGGCCGTTGATATCGCGCAGCACCAGCGTTTCGCGAAACGGCTGCGGCAGGGCAGCGATCGCGGCTTCCAGTGCTGCCGTATCAGCCTTGGCAATCAGGCTCGCCTCCGGGCCGTCTTCGTCGGGCAGGCTGGTGCCGTGTGCCGCCGCCATGTCGTCGAGATCGCCGAGGTCGCCGACCGCCAGCATGCCACGCGGCCGGTTACGCGCCATCCAGGTGTAGGAGGTGTTGCGCACGATGGTCAGCAGCCAGGCGCGGGCGTTGCCGCCGGCATAGCCTGCTATGCCGGCATGCGCCTTGATGCAGGCGTCCTGCACCACATCCTCGGCGTCGGCGGCATTGCCGGTCAGCCAGCGGGCAAGCGCCAGCGCGTCGCCGAGATGCGGCAGCACCACCTGGTTGAAACGTTCTGCCAGGGCCCTCTCGCTCAACGCAGCACCATGATCCGATACTCCGGGCCGGGCCGCCTCAAGATGCGACGGCGACCTTGGCCTGCTCGTGGGGGGAAAGCCCCCTGTAACAGGTAAAGTTGCCTGTCCCGCTGAAAGTGAATTCATCTGCATCACCAGTGTCAAGCGCCATGGAAGAGAGACTGATGACGATTATGCGCGCCAGCGCATGATCACGGTCGGTGCCGCAGCCATGGTCGCTGTTTTCGCATTGACGGGGCATGCCGATCTCCTCAACGCCAGCCGTGGCGTATGCTGAAGAGACTTGTCACGGCGCCGGTTTATTCCCGCCGCGAACAAATCCGGCTGTTCACAGTCGCGTGATCAGCCGGCGCTTTTGGGGATCTTTGGTCGGTTTGGCGCTCAATCTGGCCAACGCAAGACGCCGGACGAATCCTTGCGGGCGACCTTCATCGCATCGGCGGGACGGTCCTTCGCGGTCAATATGGCGCGCAGGCGTTCGGCGACGATCTCCGCTTCACCGGGATGGAGGTTGCAGGGGTCGAGGAAGAAATGGCCGCGCTCGACTTCGTGGTTGCGCACGATGATCGGCGGCGAGCCTGCGGCCAACGCCGAGGTGAGGCCGGCGGCGCTGAAGCGGCTCTCGGGCGATACGAAGATCTGCAGCCGGTCGAGCGGATTGGCGGTCGGGTCCGGGATAATTTTCGCAAAGATGCCCGGCAGTCCCTGCAACGCGTCTTTCCATAGATTGAGCGCCGCCTCCTCGCGCCGGCGGATGCCGGAATGGTCGCGCTTCTCCCAGGCTTCCAGCGCTGCCATGGTGCCGGCGATGCTTTCCTTGCCGACTTTCATGGCGCGGGCGACGCCGCGGTTCTGCAGATAGGCTGATCGCACCAGGTCCTTGCGGCCGGTGACGATGCCGCTGGTCGGTCCGCTCAGGAATTTGTGGCCGCTGTAGATGACGACGTCGGCGCCGCGCGCCAGGAAACCGCGCAGATCGTATTCGGACGCGGCATCAACGATCACCGGCACGCCCTTGGCGTGGCAGATCTCGCAGAATTCCTCCAGCGACAGCATGCCGTACTGCACGGTGTGGTGGGCGACGACATAAAGGCCCGCCGCCGTGCGGTCGTTGATCGCTTCGCGCACATGATAGTCCTGCGTCACGCTGACCGTGCCGGCAGGCACCACCTTGGCGCCGGCGACACGGACCGACTGGTCGATCGGCGCACCGTAATTGACGATGTGGCCAAGCTGGATGACGACCTCCGTCTTGAGGTCGCCGGTGTCGTCAGGCAGGCGTTCGATGGCAAGCAGGTTGGTTCCCGTCATCGCACCGGCGATTGCCATGGTGATGCCGCTGGCGCAGCAGGCGGTGATGAAGCCGGCCTCGCCGCCGGTGAGGCGCGCGACGACCGTGCTCGCGGCGCGCTGCAGGTCGTCCATCTCCACCCATTGCGAAGCCATTTCGGCCATAGCGCTGATCGCCTCGGGAACAATGATCGATGCGCCGAGCGCAGTCATGGTGCCCGAGACATTGATGATCGGGCGAAGGCCGAGCCGTTCGCGGATGGTGGTGTTGGAGCCGGCGGCGGAGGTGGTTTTCATGTGAGCAGATCCCGTGGGTGGCAGGTCAAGCGGCAATCTCGACGACCGCTTCGATTTCGACTGTGATGTTTCTAGGCAGCGAGCCGACGCCGATAGCCGATCGGGCGTGGCCGCCAATATTAGCGAAGACATCGGCAAAAAGATCGGAACAGCCATTCACGACTTTGGGGTGGTCGCTGAAGGTCGGCGTCGCGTTGACGAAGCCGAGCAGCTTGACGACGCGCACGATGCGGCCGAGATCGCCGGCGGCGGCATGCATGACGGCAAGCAGGTTGAGCCCGGTCAAGCGCGCATGCTCATAGGCCTGCTCGACCGTCACATCCTCGCCGACCTTGCCGGTGCAGAGCGTGCCGTCGGCGCGCAGCGGCCCCTGGCCGGACAGGAAGATCAACCGGCCGCTCTCGGCATGGGTGACGAAGTTGGCGATGGGCGTCGGCGGCTCGGGCAGCGTCAGGCCGAGTTCGGCGAGCCGGATGTAAGGCGTCATGGAAGAAGGCTCCCTTGGATGGCTTCGGCCATCCGATGTCGAAAGTAAATGGCGTCGACCGTCCAATGTCAGAAATGCGAGGCGCGGAAGCGCGCCAGGAAGGTACGGAGGCGCTCGTTGCTGGTCTCCGCCGCGAGGATCTCCTTGGGCGGGCCGACGGCGCTGACGCCACCATCGGCCATGAAGACGATGCGGCTCGAAGCGTCGCGGGCGAAGGCCATTTCGTGCGTCACCATCAGCATGGTCATGCCGTCCTCGGCGAGGCTGCGCACTACGGCGAGGACCTCGCCGACCAATTCGGGGTCGAGCGCCGAGGTGATCTCGTCGAGCAAAAGGATTTTCGGCTCCATCGCCACGGCGCGCGCGATGCCGACGCGCTGCTGCTGGCCACCGGAGAGTTCGGCAGGAAGGCTGTCGGCTTTGTGGGCGAGGCCGACGCGGCCGAGCCAATGTTCGGCGACCTGGCGCGCCTCGGCCTGGCTCTTTCCGCGCACTTTGGTGAGGCCGAGCATGATGTTGCCGGCCGCCGTCAGGTGCGGAAACAGGTTGAAGCTCTGGAACACCATGCCGGTCTCGGCGCGCATGCTGGCCAAGTCGCGTTCGCTGCGGCGCTGGCGCGTTCCGGCTGAGAGGTAGCCGACCTCCTTGCCGTCGATGCGGATCGAGCCTGAGTCGTAGCTTTCGAGGAAGTTGACGCAGCGCAGCAGCGTGGTCTTGCCGCTGCCGGAGGGGCCGATGACGGTCACCACCTCGCCGCGGTTCACCTGAAGGCTGACGGAACGCAGCACCTCGACAGGGCCGAAGGCCTTGGAGACATCGCGCACGTCGAGCAGCGCGGGACTGGGGGCGTCGGACATCGTGCTATTCCCGAATGAAGGAGAAGCGCCGCTCGAGCCGTCGGCTGGCGAGCGAGAGCGCGTAGTTGACCGCGAAATAGATGAGCGCGCCGATGATATAGAGCGGCATCGCCTCATAGGTTCGGCCGATGACCTGGTTGATGGCCTGCATCAAATCGGTGATGCCGAGCAGCGACACCAGGGCGCTGCCCTTGACCGCATCGGTGACGCCGTTGATCCAGGGCGGCAGGAAGCGCCTGAAGGCCTGCGGAAAGATGACGTAGGTGAGGCGTTGGCGAAAGGTCAGACCGATCGCCATCGCGGCCTCGGATTGGCCTTTCGGAATCGAGCCGACCGCGCCCCTGAGATATTCGATGACCTGCGCCGTCTTGAACAGGGTCAGCGCCAGCACGGCGGCCCAGAAGGACGGCAGATGCAGGCCGATGGCGGGCAGGCCGTAATAGACGAAGAACATCAAGACCAGGATCGGAATGCCGCGGATGGTGTCGGAGAAGATGCGCACCGCCCAGCGCAACGGGGCAGGGCCATAGACCAGGCCGACACCCAGCACGACGCCGGCGATAAGCGACAGGGTGACGACCAGCAGCGACACCCATAAGGTCAGGGCGAAGCCTTTGGCGAGGAAGGGTAGGGCGTAGAGGATCTGGCTCAGCATGTCAGCGCGCCGCCCTGAACCGTCGCTCGACGAGCCTGAGCCCGAAAAGCAGGATGTAGCCGGTCACCAGATACATCGCCGTCGTCACCAGATAGACCTCGACGATGCGGAAAGTGTTGAAGTTGATCCATTGGGCGCCGAAGGTGAGCTCCGGCACCGAGATCACCGAGGCGATCGAGGTGTCCTTGAACAGCGAGATGAAGGTGTTGGACAGCGCCGGCAGCGTGATGCGCAGCATGGTCGGCAGGCGCACGTGGATCAGCCTTTGCCAGGGCGTAAGGCCGATTGCCTTGCCGGCATCGAGCTGGCCGCGGGGGACGGCCTCTAGCCCTGAGCGAAACACCTCGACCAGATAAGCGCCGCTATAGACCGACAGCGTCAGGACAAACGAGGTCGGCGCGCTGTAGGCCAGGTCAACCACGGTCGGCAGGCCGTAGAAGACGAGATAGACCAGCAGGATCAGCGGCACGTTGCGGATGAATTCGACATAGGCAGCGATGACCGTGCGCACCGTGCGACCGGCCGAGACATACCAGACCGCGAGCACCAGGCCGATGACGACGCCGATGGCGATCGAGATCACCGCAAGCTCGAGGCTGAGCAGCAGACCGCCCCAGAGCTTGTCGAAATGCCGCCAGATCAGATTGAAATTGAGGGCATAGCCCATACGTCCGCCTCGATGTGAAGGGCGTCGAATAGATTGCGGAAGGGCGGAATGCCGCCCTTCCGCAATGGGATTAGATCACCGGGAAGCCGGGATGGCGCGCCGGCGGCTCCTGGCCGAAATAATCCTTGAAGGCGGCGTCGTAGAGCGCCGATTCATGGCCGAACATGGCGATGGTGAAGGTCTGGTTGACGAAGGTCAGCCAGTCGAGATCGCCTTGCCGCAATGCCGCGCCGTAGAGCATTGAATACCAGCTCTTGCCGGCATCGAAGTACTTGTCCGGATTGCGCGAGGCGAGCCAGCGCACGGTGGACAGATCGACCGCGGCAGCGTCGGCGCGCTTGGATTCCAGCGCTTGCAGCACATTGGCCTGGGTGTCGATCTGCAGCACCTGCGCCTGCGGCAAGGCGTAGTGGACGGAGCTTTCGGCATCGACATTCTGCAGGATGGAGATGCGCGTCGCCGCGCCACCGGGAAGCAACTTGTCGAAGGTCTTGTTCTCGGCGGTGGGCAGCGTCAGCAAGGCAACGCCTTCGACGTAGTATGGCCGGGTGAAGTTGATCAGCTGCGAGCGCTGCGCCGTCATCGTCATGAACTGTATGGTGATGTCGACCTTGTTGGTGGTGACGTTGGGAATGCGCTGCGCCGGGTCCTGCATGACAAACTCGACCTTGGTCGGATCATCGAACAGGCCCTTGGCCAGGATGCGCCCCATGGTGATGTCCATGCCGACCAGTTCGCCGGCATCATTCTCGAAATGCCAAGGCGCGTTGGTGCTGCCGGTGCCGACGATCAGCTTGCCGCGGTCGAGTACGGTGCGCAGCAGACTGTCGGATGCGGCCTGGGCAGCGGCCTTCTGGGCATCGACGGTTGCCAGCACGCCGGCGGTGGCCAGTCCCGCCATTCCCAATTTCAGAAAATCACGTCTTCCGGATGTGTCGTTCACGGCGACCTCCTTTCGTGTTGTGTTCCCCTACGCACAGGCAATACACGCGACGGTGATTAGGGTAAGATTGTCTCTTACAAGAGACGCATGTATCCTGTACAAGACAGATACTAGCACTAGGAATCGACAATGCAAGATGGCAATGCCTTGGCAGTTTCAGCTGACGAAAAGACCACGGCTTCCCGCGAGAAGGGGCTCAACCGGGTGCTCGAGATCCTGGACTTTCTGCACACGACGCAGCGGGCGATCGGCATTGGCGACCTTGCCAAGGGGGTGAATGCCCCGCGTTCGACGACCTACACCCTGGTGCGCTCGCTGGTCGACGCCGGCCTGCTGGAGATGGAAGGCGACGGCAACCGCGTCTATTTCGGCAAGAAGCTCTATCTCTACGGAATGGATTACGTGCGCGGCAACGACCTGTTGCGGCGCGGGCGCCAGGAGGTCGACCATCTGTCACGGGAGACCGGCGAGACGTCGGAATTGTGCATGCTGCAGAGCGGCCGCTACACCATCGTCCACGCAAGCCCGGGCACCCGGCCGTTCCGTATCAGCTCCGCCACCGGCCTGCAGATACCGCTGCCGTGGACCGCGTCTGGCCGGTTGCTTTTGGCGGGGCTGGAGCGGGCCGAGATCGAAGCCATGGTGTCTGACGACGATCTCTTGCTGCCCGACGGCCGCAAGCTGCGTCTCGATGATTTCATTGACGATATCGCCAAGGCGCGGGTGACCGGCTACTGTGTCACTTCGGGCCTGGTCGATGCCTATACGAAATGCCTTGCCGTGCCGGTCTTTTCAGCGCCTGGCAAGGTCGAGGCGACGATGTGTCTGGTGGTCCCCATCGACACGTCGGACGAGCGGACGGGCAGTCTCATCGGCCTGCTGCGTGATCGCGCCGGCCGGCTTTCGATCGGCGGATAGGGGAAAGCGTTCAGGCGATAATGTCGGGAATGATCCTGTCTTCCAGGGTCATCAGCCGATCCTTGAGCGCCAGCTTCTTCTTTTTCATGCGCTGAATCTGCAGGGGATCGCAGTTGGTAGCGATCATCGCGTTGATCGCCGCGTCGAAATCGGCGTGTTCCTGCTTCAGCCGGGAAAATTCGAGGCGAATATCGGCCTTTTCCTGATCGGACATTCTCTACCGTCTGCACGTCTGCGGCGCCCAAAAACTGGGCCTGATTGGGCGGGGGCGGCAATCTCTGCCACCGGCGCGCACGCCATATCACATTTCACATTGCCGTGGAATGCTACCACGCAGCATTCGACATCGCAGTCGGAAGGTGGCAAAGTGTCATTGTGCCGTCACAGAAGCGACCTGCGGTGGACGCGCCTTTGGCGGTAGCAATCGAGGAAACCATGAAAGGGAGAACCAATCATGTCTCTTGCTTCCCATCTTGATGAGTTGCAGCGGAAACACGGCGACATCGAACGCGAAATCGATGACGCGATGAACCACCCGTCGGTGGACGACCTCGAAATCGTGAATCTCAAGCGACGCAAGCTGGCACTCAAGGATGCGATTGAGAAACTGAAAGCGCAACCGACCACGCATTGATGACTGACTGACATAGCCGCCCACTATTGCGGTCTTCCTTGCCGGCGGCGATCGCCGCCGGTGTGGTCGGTTTGATTTCAGCACCGAGCCATAAGCCGCAGCTAATATCCTTTCAGACCTGTATCATGCCTGACCATCGCCGGGCCGGGCCCTGCTTTTAGGTCGCCGGCGGGGATCAAATGCGGCCAGTGGCGACCTGTCGCCATTGACAAGCCATCTTTGCTCCTCCACCTCATGCCCGAACCTCAGCGCATCGGCCCGGAGCGCACCTTGCGCGTCCAAGCGGGCGCACGGCGCCCCAGAGACAAAAGGCTGCCGGCATGACCGGATATTTTTCTTTTCCTTTCCCCCGCCGCACCTCGGTCGGCGTCGATGTGGGCGGCGTGGTCGTCGGCGGCGGCGCCCCGGTTGTCGTGCAGTCGATGACCAACACCGACACCGCCGATATCGATCAGACCGTCGCGCAGGTCGCGGCGTTGCATCGTGCCGGTTCCGAGATCGTGCGCATCACCGTCGACCGCGACGAGAGTGCCGCCGCCGTGCCGCGCATTCACGAGCGGCTTTTGCGCCTCGGCATCAACGTGCCGCTGGTCGGCGACTTCCACTATATCGGCCACAAGTTGCTCGCCGACCATCCGGCCTGCGCCGAGGCGCTGGCCAAATACCGCATCAATCCCGGCAATGTCGGCTTCAAGGACAAGAAGGACCGGCAGTTCGCCGCTATCGTCGAGATGGCGATCAAGCACGACAAGCCGGTGCGCATCGGCGTCAACTGGGGCTCGCTCGACCAGGAGTTGTTGACCCGGCTGATGGACGACAACCAGGACAAGGGTTTTCCGCTGACGGCGCAGGAAGTGACGCGCGAGGCGATCGTGCAGTCGGCGATCCTGTCGGCCGAGATGGCCGAAGAGATCGGCCTCGGCCGCGAAAAGATCATCCTGTCGGCCAAGGTCAGCGGCGTGCAGGACCTGATCGCCGTCTATACCGAACTCGCGACCCGCTCCAACCATGCGCTGCATCTCGGCCTCACCGAAGCCGGCATGGGCTCGAAAGGCATCGTCGCCTCGTCCGCCGCCATGGGCATCCTGCTCCAGCAAGGCATTGGCGACACCATCCGTATCTCGCTAACGCCGGAGCCGAATGGCGACCGCACGCGCGAAGTGCAGGTGTCGCAGGAATTGCTGCAGACCATGGGTTTCAGACAGTTCGTGCCGATCGTCGCCGCTTGCCCCGGCTGCGGCCGCACGACCTCGACCGTGTTCCAGGAGCTCGCCCAGAACATCCAGGCGGATCTGCGCAAGAACATGCCGGTGTGGCGCGAAAAATACCCAGGCGTCGAGAACCTCAAGGTCGCGGTGATGGGCTGCATCGTCAACGGCCCGGGTGAGTCCAAGCATGCCGATATCGGCATTTCGCTGCCCGGCACCGGCGAGACGCCGACGGCGCCCGTTTTCGTCGACGGCAAGAAGGCGGCGACGCTGCGCGGACCGTCGATCGCGGCGGATTTCGAGAAAATGGTCGCCGACTATATAGATCAGAGGTTCGGTCGCGGCGGCAAAGCCGCGGCAGAGTAGACCATATGCAGCGTTTCCTCTGGGCGGCGCTGATTGTCCTGTGCGGTATGGCCTGGTCGACTTTTGTCGAGGCCGATCCGCCGCAATCGGCCAAGCAGAGGCTGATCGACAAGGTCTGCAACCTGATCCAGGCCCATGCCGACCAGAACGGCCTGCCCAGGGATTTCTTCGCCCGGCTGATCTGGAAGGAAAGCCGTTTCGACCCCGACGCCGTCAGCCCCGTCGGCGCCGAGGGCATCGCCCAGTTCATGCCGGGCACTGCCAAGATGCGAGGGCTCGAAAATTCCTTCGACATCAACCAGGCGATCCCGGCCTCGGCGAAATACCTCGCCGAAATGAAGACCAGCTATGGCAATCTTGGCCTGGCGGCGGCCGCCTACAATGCCGGCGAAAGCCGGGTGTCGCGCTGGCTGGGCTCGGGCGGCTTCCTGCCGATGGAGACCGAGAGCTATGTTTTCGACATCATGGGCGAGCCAGCGGACAAGTTCGCCGATACCAGCTATGCCGGAACCATCCAGCCGCTCGACAAGAAGGCGAGCTTTGCGGTTGCCTGCCGCAAGCTACCGGTGATCATGTCGCAGACCGTGGCGATGGCCTCGATCAACATAAAGCCGTGGGGCGTCCAGGTCGCCGGCAATTTCAGGCGCGGGGCGGCGATCAACCAGTGGCTTCGGGTGAGGAGCCGGTTTCCGGCCTTGCTCGCCGGCCATGTTCCGGTGGTGAGCCGGGTGCGCACGCCGATCGGCCGACGCGGCATCTATGCCGTCAGGATCGGCATCGACGATCGTGCCACGGCCAACGTTATCTGCCAGAAATTGCAGAGCGTTGGCGGGGCCTGCGTGGTGGTGCGCAACCGGTAGTTCGAAGGAGCATCGGCGTGAAAGCAAGGATCGTCCTGCTCAATGGCGTCGGCAGCGCCGGCAAAAGTTCGATCGCCAGGGCGTTGCAGACAATAACCGCCGCACCGTTCCTGCATGTCCAGATGGACAGTTTTCTCGACATGCTGCCCGATGCCTTGCAGGACCATGCCGATGGTTTCTCCTATGAAACCGTTAAACAGGACGGCAAGTCCGCGGTTGTGATCAGGGTCGGACCGGTGGGCGAAAGAACCCTGCGCGGCATGCGCCACGCCGTCGCCGCCATGGCCGGGCAGGGCAACAACCTCATCCTCGATGAGGTTCTGTGCAATGGCGGGATATCGGACTATGTCGAACTCTTGCCTTCGACCTCCATCTGGTCGGCGTCATGGCGCCGCTGGAGGTCCTGGAGGTCCGCGAAGCCCAGCGAGCAGACAGGCTGCCGGGGCTGGCGCGTTGGCAGTATGACCGGGTGCACAAGGGAACACGCTATGATCTCGAAGTCGACACCAGTCGGCTTACGCCGCTCGAATGCGCCCAGCGCATCCAGCAAAGATTCCATCTATAGCGGAGGCATCTCTTATCACGGCGACAGCTTTCACCACTTAACAACAATGCCCGCAGCTGACGTTGCAGCAAGCGGCGTCGGTCAGAGCAGCGTCGATTAAATCTTAACAAGTTGTGCTATAGCAAAGGCAGGACCAGTATTTCCGGCCCAGCTATGTTCGCGCCCTTTGACCAGGGGGCATCATACCGATGGCAAATTTCCTTAGAAAGATTGTCGGCGAACTCGAAACGCCGCGCTCCAAGCGGCCATTCGGTTCCGGCTGGCTGTCCGGCTCGATTGCTTTGCTTGCCGGAGTCACTGGCCTGCTGATGGTCATCGTCTTGCGCTACCCGTCGCTGACCTCGATGCCGGATCTGGCGCCTATCCATCAGATGCTGTTCTTCAAGCCGGTGCTCTATTTCGTGCTCATCTCCGGCTATATCCTGGCCATACTGAGCATGATGCTGCGCAGGGAAAAGACGCTCGGCGCGGCGGCGATGTTCACCGTGCTGCTGGCCTCGCTGCTCGGCATGCTGCCGGTTCGTCATCAGTTGCAGATTGACGGCGTCTTCTTCGGTCTCGATTTCTTCATTCTGAACGCGCTCTTCATGGGTGTGCTGTTTGTTCCGCTCGAACGCATTCTCGCCCGCAACAAAGACCAGACGGTGTTCCGCGACGAATGGCGCGAAGACCTGTTTTACTATCTGGTCTCGTCGCTGCTGGTGCAGATATTGACCTATTTGACCTTGGCGCCGTCCAATCTGGTCAACGCGCAGGGCGGTCTTGGCTCGGTGCGCGCCTGGGTCCACGACCTGCCTTGGTTGGTGCAGTTGGTGGCGGTGATGTTCCTCACCGACCTCGCCCAATATTGGGTGCACCGGGCCTTCCACCGCATTCCCTTTCTGTGGAACTTCCATGCCGTGCATCATTCCGCCAAGTCGATGGACTGGATTGCCGGCGCGCGGATGCATTTCCTGGAAATCATCGTGCTGCGCAGCCTGACCGCCACGCCGATGTTCGTGCTGGGGTTCGATGAATCGGCGATCCAGACCTATATCCTGATCGTCTATGTGTATTCGTCGTTCATCCATTCCAACATTGGAACCAGTTTTGGCCCGGCCGAAAAACTGCTGGTGTCGCCGCGCTATCACCACTGGCATCACGGCCTCGAGAAAGAGGCGTTCGACGTCAACTTCGCCATCCATTTCCCGCTGCTCGACCGGCTGTTCGGTACCTACCATCTGCCTGAGGGACGATGGCCGAAGGGCTATGGCATCCACGGCCACCCCGTGCCGAAGGGATATTGGCGGCAATTTTTGTATCCCTTTCGGCGCGGCTGAATTTACGGGACATTTCGGGGCTCTGCTTCCCTGTTCAGGAACATCGGTTATAAGAGCGCCCGGTACTGGGCTGCCTTCGATGGCGACAAGGTTGCGGATGTTCGACGCCTACATTATCTGCGGCACGCCGAGAACCGGCAGCACTTTGCTGTGCAAGCTCCTGGCATCCACCGGAACATCAGGCGATCCTCACTCCTTCTATCGCCGGCAGGATGTGTCGGAGTGGGCGCAGGAGTGGAAACTGCCCGGTCGCGACACGATGGGTGCGCTTGAGTTCAACGCCGCCTATCTCGATGCGGCGATCACCGCCGGCAAGGGCGAGACAAGCGTCTTCGGCCTGCGCCTGATGCGCGAAAACCTGGATGAGCTTTCGGCAATCCTCGACCAGATTTTCCCTGGGCTTGCGTCGGACACCGCGTGTTTGGCAAAGGCCTTTGGCCGTATCCTCTACATCCACCTGTCGCGCGAAAACAAGCTCGCGCAGGCTGTCTCCCTGATCAAGGCGGAGCAGACCGGCCTGTGGCACATCGCGCCTGACGGCACCGAGATCGAAAGGGTCGCACCGCCGAAGGAACCACAGTATGATTTCGAGCGGATCAAAGATGAGCTTGCCGAGCTCGAAGCCTACGATGCAGCCTGGAATTTCTGGTTCGCGGCGCAAGGCATAACGCCGCTGCGCATTGGCTATGAGCGGCTTTCCGCCGATCCAGCCGCGGCATTGTTGGTCATCTGCGAGGCCCTCGGCGTTCAAGCGCCTGACGCGGAGGCAGTGCACCCAGCCGTCGCAAAGCTCGCCGACGAGACAAGCCTCGACTGGATGCGCCGCTATCGTCTGGACGACGCCGGCTGAGGTATGGCGGCCGGTACGGCGGGCAAGGCCAGAACGCCGTCGACGGCGTGGCTGGTACCTGTCGCGCATGGCAAACATTTGGGGTATAGGCGGCGGCATGACCGATCCGATCTACACTGATCCCGACTTCGTTCAGTTCTACGACATCGAGAATCAGGATGGCCGCGCCGATTTTGACTATTGCATCCGTCTTGCCCGGGATGGCGGCTCGGTCCTCGATCTTGGTTGTGGCACCGGTCAGTTGGCCGCTGAAATGGCCCAAGGGCTCAACGTCACCGGTGTCGATCCCGCATCTGCCATGCTCGACGTCGCGCGGCGCAGGACCGGCGGTGACAAGGTCGACTGGGTCCCGGCCGACGCGCGAACGGTGCGCCTCGGACGACGTTTCGAGTTGGTGCTGCTGACCGGTCACGTGTTCCAGGTTTTCTTGACGGCCGAGGATCAGAGCGCGGTGCTACGCACCATCGCTGAGCATCTGGCTCCTGGTGGGCGCTTCATCTTCGACACGCGCAATCCCGCCGTGGAGGCGTGGCTTGAGTGGACGCCGCAGCGCTCCGAACGGATGGTGGAGCACCCCAACCTTGGCCCCGTCAGGGCCTGGTACGATGCCGACTGGCATGCCGCCACCGGAGTTGTCACCTATTCGACCTTTTATGAAATTTCCGGCGGCAGGCCGATTCTGGGCGCTGAATCGAAAATCGCTTTCCCTGAGAAGGAGAATCTTGCCGGAATGCTGGATGACGCCGGCCTGCTGGTGGAGCAATGGCTCGGCGACTGGCAGGGCGAATCCTATGCGGACACCTCTCCGGAAATCATCCCGATCGGTCGACTGCGCTGATCCGGCAACCAGACTGCACGCACCTCACGCCGTCTTGGCAATCACCGTTTCGCTGAGCCATGTGCCGATCTTGGCGCCGAGGCGATCGGGCGAGACCGGCTTGGGCAGATAGTCGTCCATGCCGGCCTCGATGCACTTGTCGCGGTCGCCCTTCAGCGCATGCGCGGTGACGCCGATGATCGGGATGTGACCGCCCGACGAGGCCTCGATCGCCCGGATTGCGCGGGTCGCCTCGTAGCCGTTCATCTCCGGCATCGAGACATCCATCAGGATCAGTTTCGGATGCAGCGACCGGTACATCTCGACCGCCGTTCGGCCATTGCCGGCGATGCGGTAGCTGAGGCCGAGCCCGTTGAGGATCTGGCCGAACACCAGCTGGTTCACATCATTGTCCTCGGCGATGAGGATGTCGATCGGGCCGTTCGGCGCGGCGGTCGATTCCGGCGCTGTCGCGACCGGCACGGCGGGACCACGGATGACGGTGAAGGCAGGCGGAGCCGGCTGCGGCAGAGGCTGGACCGGCTCGCGGACAAAATGCGCCTTGCCGACTTGTGAGCGGGCCTTCTGGATGACCGAGATGACCGTGCCGAGCAGGACCGCCGAGCGCGCCGGCTTGGTCAGATGGGCTGATATGCCGAAGTCGATGATCATCTTACCGAAATCGACCTGGTCGACCGAGGTCAGGATAACGATCGGGATGGCCGACAGCCGGCTGTCGGCGGCGATGGCCCTGGCGACATCGGCGCCGTTCATGCCGGGCATCTGGTAGTCGAGGATGATGCAGTCGACGCTGGCGCCCAACTGGCAGGCGCGATCAAGGAAGGCCAGTCCCATGGCGCCGCTTTCGGCGGCAGCGCAGTCGAAGCTCCAGCTCCTGAGCTGCTCGAGCAGGATCTCGCGGTTGACCGGATTGTCGTCGATGACCAGCACACGCGCTCCGGTGACGTCGACCGGTACGATCGCATCGCGCGCCTCGGCATGGTGCACGGGCAGCGGCACTCCGAACCAGAAGACGGAGCCGCGCCCGATCTCGCTCTCGACACCGATCTTGCCGGCCATCAAGTCGACGAGGCGGGCGGCGATGGCAAGCCCAAGGCCGGTGCCTTCGTGGCGGCGGGTCGAGGAGCCATCGACCTGCGCGAATTTCTCGAACACGTTCTGCAATTTTTCGGCCGGGATGCCGATGCCGGTGTCCTCGACCCGCAGCTTGAGCTGGACGACGTCATTGACGATTTCGCCGCCGACATCGATCAGCACATGGCCCTTCTCGGTGAACTTCACTGCGTTGCCGACCAGATTGGTGACGATCTGCCGGAAGCGTCCGGCGTCGCCGATGACATGGGCCGGCAGCCGCGGATCGACACGCACGATCAGTTCGAGGTTCTTTTCGGCGACACGCGCCGAGACCAGCGTCGCCACATCTTCGACCGCTTCGGTGAGGCGGAAAGGGGCAGGGTCGAGGGTGAGTTGGCCGGCATTGATCTTGGAGAAATCGAGGATGTCGTTGATGATGGTGAGCAGCGCATTGCCGGATTTGACGATGACGTCGGTGAAGGTCTTCTGGCGTGGGGTCAATTCCGTCTTGGCCAGGAGTTCGGCCATGCCGAGCACGCCGTTCATCGGCGTGCGGATCTCGTGGCTCATATTGGCCAGGAATTCCGACTTGGCACGGTCGGCGGCCTCGGCCTTGAACAGGGATTCGGCCGATTGGGCAAAGGCGCGGCGGATCGCCTGTTCCATCGGCCGGAAGACCCAGAAGGCGACGATGGCAAGGACAGCAAACAACAGGCCGCTCGCCCACAGCAGCAACCGGTCGCTGGAAGCGTCGGCCAAATGGCGCTCGTCGTCCATGGCGGTGCGCACGCGGACCAGCATCGGCTGGACGAACAGGTCGTTCTGGTTGCGGATTTCCCGATAGCTCCATTCGTCGGCCTTCCGTGCCAACGACATCAGGTTGAAATTGCGCACCATGTCGTGCGCCGACCAGAACAGGTCGCCATTGACCGAGGCGGTTTCGAGTTCGTTGATCGTCTTGGCCGACAGGCGCTGATGTATCGCGGCGAACTGGGCGGTCAGTGTATCGATCTCGCCGGTCAGACGTTCGGAATGGTCGCGCGCCGAAGCGGTCAGCGCGTCGCGCGTTTCGTTGCGCCAGGCGGAGCCGGTTGTCTCGGCAAAGCTGGTTGCGTTGCGCAGGTCGCGGGTGAAGACGACGAGGTTGCTGCTCAGCGCATCGATCTCATGACGGAAGGAGTTGACACGGTTGAGCGCAACCATGACGGCCGTGGAAGCCAGCGCGAAAATCAGCAGTCCTGAAAGATAGCGAATCCGGACAAACCGGATGAAGGAAGAATATTCCGGCATGCGCAACCCCAACACATACGCATTATTTTAACGACCGGGATTACGCTTCATTTACATTAAGATTTCGTTCGCGCGCATGTCCGATTTGTTGACATGGCCTGCCTGGAATCGAGCCGGGGCCGGAACCCCTGATAGATATGCCCCACTAACCTCCGGCCAGCGGGAACTCGTTGGCGATCGTTACGTGATGGTGGATGCGGCCCTCGAAGTATCTGGCCAGAACCGCCTCGGTCGCGGCGCGCGATTCAGCGCGGACGGGGCTGGCAAGGGCGACGTCGACGGCCGCCATGTCGCGGTAGTTGATCGCCAGGATCAGCGGGAATTCCGGCGCGCCGTCGTCACGCTTTTCGGCGAAGCTGACGCGTACGTCGAGCGCGCCGGGAAACGCTTTCCACTTCGGCAGGACGGTGTCGAGGACGGCCTGGCGGAATGCCGTGGTCTCACCGTCTTTCACCTTGCCTTCAAACAGCGCATAGCGCGTAATCATGTCGGGTTCTCCTGGTCGTTGTTGCGTTGGAAGAATTCCATCAATGCGGCCTGATCCTCGCCGCCCAACCCGGCCGCCGTCAGCAACCGGTGTATTTCGGCGCAGACGGCCGTCAGCGGCATCGCCGTGTGCGTACGCCGCGCCAGATCCTGCGCGGCGTTGAGATCCTTGACCATGTTGTCGATGCGACCCGTGGGCCGGTAGTCGCGCGTGGCGAAACGGGGCAAATATTCCTGCAGGATGGCACTGTCGGCGCGGCCGCCTTTCAGGGCTTGCGGGATCTTCAGCACGTCGACGCCGGCGTCGATCGCCAGCCGCGTCGCTTCCGCCACGGCCATGAAACTCAGCGCGCACAGCACCTGGTTGATCAGCTTGGTCGTCTGGCCAGCGCCCGCCGGTCCCATATGGGTGTAGTTGGCCGCGACGTGGCGCAGCACCTTGTGGGCGTCGGCGACGTCCTCGGCCTCGCCGCCAGCCATCAGCGTCAATTCGCCAGTCAGCGCCTTCGGCGCGCCGCCGGAGAGCGGACTGTCGACCCAGCGCAGCCCCTTCTCGCTTGCGTCGGCCGCCAGCTGGCGTGTCGCGTCGGGGTCGATGGAAGACATGTCTATGATCAGCGTGCCGGGCTTCGCTCCGGCAGCCACGCCGGCCTCCCCGAACACCGCGCGACGCACAATCGCCGCCGAATTGAGGCTGAGGATGACGCAGTCGGCGGTGCCCGCGGCCTCGGCCGCGCTCGCCATAGCGGTAGCGCCCCTCGCGACCAGCGCCTCGACCTTGGCCTTGTCGAGATCGAATACCAACAGGCGATTGCCGGTGGTGAGCAGACGCTCGCCGATCGCCCCGCCCATGGCGCCGGCGCCGATCAGTGCGATGGTCTTGGTCATGGTGGTGGAACCCCGATCTTGGCTGTTATGTCGGCAACAATCCGGTCGAGCGGCGCGTCAATCGCGATGGCGATCGCGTTCTCGTCCTTTCCCGGCACCTCCAATGTCGCGAACTGGCTGTCGAGCAGGCTTGTCGGCATGAAGTGGCCGGTGCGCTCGCCCATGCGCCGGGAAATCAGTTCGCGCGAACCGTCGAGATAGATGAACAGGACCGGTGCTCCGGCCCGTTCGGTGATGAAATCGCGATAGGCTCGCTTCAGCGCCGAGCAGCCGACGATGACGGGACCTGTGCCTGACCTCAGGGTTTCGCCGACCCTGGCCAGCCAAGGCCACCGGTCAGTGTCGGCAAGCGGGGTGCCGGCGCTCATCTTGGCGATGTTGGCGTCGGGATGCAGCAGGTCGCCGTCGACGTATTTCGCGCCGATCGTGCGGGCAAGCGCCTCGCCGATCGTTGTCTTGCCCGATCCGGCGACGCCCATGATGACCATGCGGCGCGACGGATCAGATCGACGCTGTGATGCCGCCATCGACATAGAGGATGTGCCCGTTGACAAAGGACGACGCGTCGGAGGCGAGGAAGACACAGGCCCCGACCAGTTCTTCGACCTTGCCCCAGCGGCCAGCCGGTGTGCGCTTTTCGAGCCATCCGCTGAATGCCGGGTCGGCGACCAACGCCGCATTGAGCGGCGTGTCGAAATAGCCCGGTGCGATGGCGTTGCACTGCAGTCCGTGTTTGGCCCAGTCCGTCGCCATGCCCTTGGTCAGGTTGCCGACCGCGCCTTTCGTCGCCGTGTAGGGCGCGATGCCCGGACGGGCGAGTGCGGTCTGCACGCTGGCGATGTTGATGATCTTGCCGCGACCGCGTTTGATCATGTGGCGCCCGACCGCCTGGCCGACATGAAAGACGCTGGCGACATTGGTCTGCAGCAGGCGCTCGAACGCATCGGCGGGAAAGTCCTCGAGCGGCGTGCGGAACTGCATGCCGGCATTGTTCACCAGTATGTCGATCGGCCCGCCGGACAGCTCGAAACCGTCGACGGCGGAGCGGACCGCATCATGGTCGGTCGCGTCGAAGGCGAGTGTTCTCGCCCCGTGTATCCGCGCCGCCGCCTCGGCGAGCTTTGCTTCGTCGCGGCCGTTGAGGACCACTTTGGCACCGGCTTCGGCCAGTCCCTTGGCCAACGCAAAGCCGATGCCCTGGGAGGAGCCGGTAACGAGCGCCGTGCGCCCGGTGAGATCGAACAGTATGGACGACATTTTCCCGATTGCCTCTCGTCGTTGAATGTTGTTATGTTATCGATAACATTGTGTTGTCAAGTCAGTTGGAGCGAAAACCGATGCAGCGGCCTCACATCCTTCAGGTTGGACCTTATCCAGCATGGGACGAGGAGCCACTCAACCAGGCGTTCATTGTCCACCGCTATTTCGACGCGGACGACAAGCCGTCCTTCCTCGCCGAGGTAGGGCCGCGGATACGCGCCATCGCCACACGCGGAGAACTCGGCGCCAGCCGGGCCATGATCGCGGCCTGTCCTTCGCTCGAGGTCGTCAGCGTCTATGGTGTCGGTTTCGACGCGGTCGATCTCGCAGCATGTAGGGAACGCGGCGTGCGTGTCACCAATACCCCCGATGTGCTGACCGGCGATGTCGCCGATCTCGGGATCGCCATGATGCTCACCCTGTCGCGTGGCATGATAGGGGCGGAGCGCTGGGTGCGCGACGGCAGCTGGGCGGCCAAGGGGCTGTACCCGCTGCAGCGCCGCGTCTGGGGCCGGCGGGCCGGCGTGCTCGGCCTCGGCCGCATTGGCCATGAGGTGGCCAAACGCCTCGCCGGCTTCGGCATGGACATTGCCTATTCGAGCCCGACGCCGAAGGGCTTCGCGTCGAACTGGGCGTTCGTCGCCGATCCGGTCGCGCTGGCCGAACGTTCAGATTTCCTGTTCGTGACGCTTGCGGCGTCGCCCGCGACGCGCCACATCGTCAACAAGGATGTGGTGGCGGCACTCGGGCCGGAAGGCATGCTGATCAACATTTCGCGCGCTTCCAACATCGATGAGGATGCGCTGCTCGACGCGCTCGAGAAGAAGACACTCGGTTGCGCCGCACTCGACGTCTTCGAAGGCGAACCGAAGCTCAATCCGCGTTTCCTGGCGCTCGACAATGTGCTGCTGCAGCCGCACCATGCGTCCGGCACCGTCGAAACGCGCAAGGCCATGGGCAAGCTTCTGCGTGACAACCTTGCCGCCCATTTTGCCGGCCAGCCGCTGCTGACGCCGGTGCTCTAGATTTGTTTGCCGCAATTCCGAACAGAAAGCCGTCACACACTTTTCCTGGAATTGCTCGAGGAGTTCGCCACCATGAAGTCGATTGTCATCCACGCCGCCAAGGACCTGCGCATCGAGGACCGGCCGGTGGACGCGCCGGGCCAGGGTCAGGTGTTGCTGCGTCTGGCCACCGGCGGCATCTGTGGCAGCGACCTGCACTACTACAATCATGGCGGCTTCGGAACGGTGCGCCTGAAAGAGCCGATGATTCTCGGCCATGAGGTCTCCGGCGTCATCGAAAAGCTCGGCCCCGGCGTCGACGGACTGCGGACTGGCCAGCTGGTCGCGGTCTCGCCGTCGCGGCCCTGCTACAGCTGCCCGTACTGCCGGGAAGGGATGCACAACCAGTGCCTCAACATGCGCTTCTATGGCAGCGCCATGCCGTTCCCGCATATCCAGGGCGCGTTCCGTGAAATGCTCGTGGCGGACGCGCCGCAATGCGTGCCGGCGGATGGGTTGAGTGCTGCCGAAGCGGCGATGGCCGAGCCGCTGGCGGTCTGTCTCCACGCGACGCGCCGGGCCGGCGAGATGCTGGGCAAGCGTGTGCTGGTAACCGGCTGCGGGCCGATCGGCCTGTTGTCGATCCTCTGTGCGCGGCGCGCCGGAGCCGCCGAAATCGTCGCCGTCGACATCACCGATTATACCCTGTCCATGGCCCAGCGTGCCGGCGCCGACGGGACGATCAACACACGAACCGATCCGGACGGGCTGGCGCCTTATTTCGCCGACAAGGGGACGTTCGACATCCTCTATGAATGTTCAGGAGCCGCCGCAGCGCTGGCGCTTGGCATCGCGGCGCTGCGGCCGCGCGGCACGATCGTTCAGCTCGGCCTTGGTGGTGCCGAGATGGCACTGCCGATGTCGGTGGTCACCGCCAAGGAACTGTCCATCAACGGGTCGTTCCGCTTCCATCCGGAATTCGCCGTGGGCGTTGAGTTGATGCGCAAGGGGCTCATCGACGTAAAGCCTCTGATCACCCACACCGTGGCATTCGCCGAGGCGCTGTCGGGCTTCGAAATCGCCAACGACCGCAGCCAGGCGATGAAGGTTCAGATCGCCTTCTCGTAAGCCGCGACGGTGCGTTGCATTCCACAGTGATATCGATAACGTATGGCCATGCAGCCTTCGCCAAAACGCCCGACCATGGCCGATGTCGCGCGCCGCGCCAACGTCTCGACGATGACCGTGTCGCGCGCCTTCAAACGCGATACTTCCATCAGCGCCGACACGCGCGACCGGATCATACGGGCTGCCGACGAGCTCGGCTATGTCTTCGACAGCATCGCCGCCAACCTGTCGTCGCGCCGGTCCGGGTTCATAGCGGTGACGATACCTTCGATCAACAACGCCAATTTCGCTGATACGCTACGCGGCATGACCGAGGGCCTGCGCGACAGCGGATTGGAAATCCTGCTCGGCTTCACCGACTACAATGTCGAGGAGGAGGAGCGCCTTGTCGGCCAGTTGCTGCGGCGGCGGCCGGAGGCGATCATCGTCACTGGTGGACGGCACACGCCGCGCTGCCGCAAGATGCTTGAGAATGCCGGCGTCCCGGTGGTGGAGACCTGGGACCTGCCGGACAATCCGATCGGTCACGTCGTGGGCTTCTCCAATGCTGAAGCCGGACGGCTGATGGTCGACCACTTCGTCGCACGTGGCTATTCGAGGCTCGGCTTCATCGGCGGTGACACATCGCGCGACACGCGTGGCCTTGATCGTCGGCGCGGCTTCGTCGCGGCGTTGCAGGACCGCGGCCTCGATGGCTCGCGCATCATTGCCTCCGGCGTGCCGCCGATATCGATGCGCGAGGGCGCCACCGCCATGGTCGAGATGATTTCGCGCTGGCCGGACACGCAGGCGGTGATGTGCGTTTCGGATCTTTCCGCTTTCGGTGCGCTGATGGAATGCCTGCGGCGCGGTATCGGCGTCCCCGAGGATGTCGCGATCGCCGGCTTCGGCGCTTATGACCTCGCCGAGCAGTCGGTGCCGTCGATCACCACGATCGATGTCGAGGCGCATGAGATCGGCATCCGTGTCGCCGAACTCGTGCTCGACCTGCTCAACGGGCGCCGGGCGCCGGACGACCGGGTGGTCGTCAGCATGACGCCGAAGGTGATCGCGCGTCATACGGCCTGAGCCTGGGCGAAACAGAACGGCCGGCGAGTTGACCGCCGGCCGCTGATCGTCCTGCCCGTTGGCAGAGATACTCTTCAGCGCCTATTTGCCCCAGATCTTCTTGTACTGGTCGCGGTAGCCGTTGCCCGGATCGAACCGGTTGTCGGGGCCGCCGTCGAATTCGACATTGTCCGACGTCACAACATGCAGCGGTGAGATGTAGCCCGACCATTTCTCGCCCGCCATGGCGCGGTTGAGCTCATCGACGAGCTGCCAGCCCTGCAGGTTCAGCGGTTCGGCAACCGTCACCTTCTGGAACTGGCCGGAGCGGATACGCTGGTAGGCCGATTCGGAACCGTCGCCCGCCGCCACGTTGATCGGTGCGTCGGTGCCCGACTTTCCGGCCGCGGCCAGTGACGGTCCCATGAAGTCGAAATAGAGATCGTTGATCGCCAATGAGTGAGTCCACTGGTCGCCGTATTTCTGCAGCAGCGAGGTGGTGAGCTGCGGCATACGCTGCGAGGTCTCGGCGATCGGCGTGTCGACATATTCGAGCACCTTGCCGCCGAGATCCTCGATCTCCTTCTTCATGCGGTCGGCCTTGGCGATGGCGATCTGGTAGGTCGAGTCGGTGAAGATGATGACGCCGGGCTTGCCCTTGGCGTCGACAAAAGCCCAGTCGGCGGCCGCCTTCGAGACTTCCATCGGATCGGTCGAGACGTTGGCGATGATGCCAAGATCGTCGATCGGGCCAACCGTAGGTGCTGCATGCCATGCCGCCATCGGGATCTTGGCCGCCCTGGCCTGCTCCATCGCCGGTTTCTGCTCCACGGCATCGAAGCCGTTGATGATAATGCCGTCGGGGTTGAGCGCCAGCGCCTGGCCGAAGGCCGCCGTGCGGCCGCCGATGGAACCGGCGCCGTCAAGTGTCTTGACGGTCCAGCCGAGTGCCGCCGCTGCTTCCTCGACGCCCTTGGTGACGCCAAGGATGCCGCCGTTCTTCATATCGGCGCCGAGCACGACGATCGTCTTGCCGGCGGCGCCCTTGGGTCCGGTCGTCGGGCCGTCCCATTTGTCGACCTTGCTGGCATATTTGTCGACGACGGCCTTGGCGTCGGCCATCGGGTCGGCCAGCGCGTTCGAGGCGATGCCAAGCGCCAGGCAGGCGACGCCGAGCTGAAGGACTGTTCTGCGGTGCATGTTTCTTCTCCCATTAAGCATTGTTGTTTGCCTTTGTTTGTTGGACGACTGGTTGATTGGTGGATGCTTGGGGCGGCACGACTGCGCCGCGACGGCGCTGCGCGTAGCCGGCAATGCCGATGG
Source organism: Mesorhizobium sp. NZP2077 (assembly GCF_013170805.1). Taxonomy (NCBI): domain Bacteria; kingdom Pseudomonadati; phylum Pseudomonadota; class Alphaproteobacteria; order Hyphomicrobiales; family Phyllobacteriaceae; genus Mesorhizobium; species Mesorhizobium sp. NZP2077. The sequence continues at coordinate 1,362,170 of NZ_CP051293.1, forward strand.
CGACGAGCAGGGTGACGCCGTTGAACAGCGGCTCGACCCAGAACGAGCCGCCGAATTGCTGGATGCCGGAAATGCCGGCGGCGAGGATGACGACGCCGATGATCGTGCCCCAGACATTGACGCGGCCGGGTTTGATGGTGGTCGATCCCAGGAAGGCGCCGACCAGCGCCGGCAATAGATATTCAAGGCCGACGCTCGCCTGGCCGATGCGGAGCTTGGAGGCAAGCAGCACACCACCCAGCGCCGTCAGCGCACCGGAGGCGACGAAGGCGCCCATGACGAATTTCTGCACCGGTATGCCGTTCAGCGCAGCGGCCTTGGGATTGGCGCCGATGGCGTAGAGGTAGCGGCCGATCGGCATGTATTCGAGCACAAGCCACATCACCAGCGCCAGGACGATGACGTAGTAGCCAGTGATCGGCAGGCCGAACAGCATCGTCCCGTTGAGGGCGAGGAAGCCTTCGGGAAGCACGCCGACGACCTGCCGGCCGCCCGTGTACCACATGGCCAAAGCATAGAGCACGGTGCCGGTGCCGAGCGTGGCGATGAAGGAATCGATGCGCGCCACCTCGACCAGCAGGCCGTTGATGAAGCCGGTGACGACGCCGAGCAGCAGGACGATCAGCACCGCGATCGGCCAGGGGATGCCGAAGGCGGTCTGCAGGCTGATGGCCAGGATATGCCACAGCACGATGCCGTAGCCGACTGTCAGGTCGATGCGGCCCGAAGCCATGGGGATCATTGCCGCCAACGACAGGAGCGCAATGATCGCCTTGTCGGATATGATTGAGCGCAAATTGAGCAGCGTCGGGAAGGTGCGCGGCAGGAGCAGCGAGAACAGCAGGATGAGCAGCAGCGTCAGGATCGGCAGGCCGTAGACCGGCAGGTAGCGCGCCGCCTTCTGGCCAAAGCTGAGCCCGGTGAGTTCCGAGCGGGTCGGCTCCAGCGCCGTCGATTTGATCGAGTTCATGGATACTCCTCAGGCGGCTTCGGACACGGAGGCGGCATGGATAAGCGCCGCCGTCGTCAAGGCATCGCCGGCCAGTTCGCGCACGATGCGGTTGTGCGAAAAGACAAGGGCGCGATGGCAGATATGGGCGACCTCCTCGAAATCGGTGGAAACGACGACGACCGCCAGCCCGGCTTCGACAGCCGCCGCGATCAGCCGGTAGATCTCGGCCTTGGCGCCGACATCGACGCCCGCCGTCGGATCCTCTGCAATCAGCAGCTTGCGTCCCGTCGCCAGCCAGCGGCCGACGACCACCTTCTGCTGGTTGCCGCCGGAAAGCGCCTCGATCGGCAGATGCGGATCGTTCGGCCGCAGCCCTAGCCGGGTGCCGAGCTCCTGCGTCAGCTCGCTCTCCCGCGCCGGCGTCATGAAGGAGAAAAGCCCGCGGCCGACGGCGGACGGGTTGAGATACATGTTTTCGCGCACGGACAGCGACAGCGCCACCGACTCCTCGGTGCGGTCGCGCGCAATCAAGCCGACGCCGGCGGCAAGAGCTGCACCGACCGAGGACAGGTCGAGACGTTTGCCGTCTAGCGAGACACTGCCGTCGAAAGGCTCGGCGCCGAATAGCGCGCGGCCGACGGCCTCCTGTCCCGCGCCGCGCAGGCCAACCAGCCCAAGAAGTTCGCCGGACCGCGCCTCGAAGTGGACCGGTCCGACACTGCCGCAACGCAGATCCTCGACTTTCAGCCGCTCGGGTCCGTCCTGCCAGCGCGACTTGGCGAACATCTGGTGCGCCGGGCGGCCGACGATGAGATCGACCAGTTCCTGCGGCGTCGTCTCGGCGACGGGCTTGACCGCCACCATGCGGCCGTCCCGCATCACGGCGACACGGTCGGCGATGCGGAACACTTCATCCAGGCGGTGCGAGACATAGATCATGCCGACGCCGCGCTCGCGCAACGGTCGCAGCGCCTGGAACAGGCGTTCGACCTCATCGGCGGGCAAGCTTGCCGTCGGCTCGTCGAGCACCAGCACGTCGGCTTCGGTGGCGAGCGCGCGAGCGATGGCAACCAGCGATTTCTCGGTGCGCGAAAGATCCTGGACGCGCGTCGCCGGATCGAAGGCGCAGCCGACCAGGGCCAGGGCGCTCTTGGCACGACGCTCGGTGTCGCGCCAGTCGATGAGGCCCGAGCGGCGCGAGAAGCCTTGCGCCATGCCGACATTCTCGGCCACCGTCATCCATTCGATGAGGCCCAGATCCTGATGGATGAAGGCGACCTTCTGCGGCTGGTTCGGCCGGGGCGGGCGGTGGTGGTAGTCCTCGCCGCGAAACCGGATTGTTCCCTGGTCGCGCTTGTAGATGCCGGCGAGCGTTTTGATCAGCGTTGACTTGCCGGCGCCGTTCTCGCCCAGCAGCGCCACGATCTCGCCCTCGTGGATGTCGAGCGAGACCGACTTCAACGCCAGGGTGCCGCCGAAGCGCTTGGAGATGTCGATGAATTCGATGAGCTTGGGCCGCATCCATGGCCCTCCCAAGCCAAACAAACGGACTGAATTGGCTCGGATGTTATCGCTAACATTTTTGCAGGTCAAGTCTTGAAAATGGCTCGCCGCGAAGGCTAACGATAGGCCGGCTTCGCGGAGGACAAGGCATGTTCGGAGACATAGAGGGCACAGGCTTCGAGGTTCTCGATGAGCGTTTCGAGAGCTGCTTCGTCGGCCATGTGGCGGTCGAGCGGCTGTGGACCGGAGGGCGCTGGCTGGAGGGTCCGGCTTGGTTCGCGGCCGGGCGGTACCTGGTTTTCTCGGACATCCCGAATGACCGTATCATGCGATACGACGACACCAATGGCGTGGTCTCGGTCTTCCGCGCGCCGTCCAGCAATGCCAACGGCAACACAGTCGACACAGAAGGGCGGCTGGTCACCTGCGAGCACCGGGCGCGGCGCGTCACCCGCACCGAGCATGACGGATCGATCACGGTGATCGCCGACCGCTTCGAGGGCAAGCGGCTGAATTCGCCCAACGATGTGGTGGTGCGCTCGGACGGCACAGTTTGGTTTTCCGATCCACCCTACGGCATCGCGACCGACTATGAGGGCGACCGCGCCGAGCAGGAGATCGAGGGCTGCCACGTCTACCGCGCCGACCCTGTAACGGGAGCGGTGACACGCGTCGTCTCGACGATGGCGAAGCCCAACGGCCTCGCCTTTTCGCCGGACGAGACCATCCTCTATGTCGGCGACACCGGTGTCACACACCAGAAGGACGGGCCGAGACACATCCGCAAGTTCGCTGTCGAGGGCGCCTCACTGAAAGAACTTGGCGTCTTCGCCTCTTGCACGGCCGGGCTGTTCGATGGGTTCAGGGTGGATATGTCAGGCCGCGTATGGGCGGGTGCCGGAGACGGCGTGCATTGCTTCGACCCCGACGGCACGCTGATCGGCAAGATACGCATTCCGGAGACGGTGGCGAACCTGACCTTCGGCGGCCCGAAGCGCAACCGCCTGTTCATCACGGCACGGCAGTCGCTCTATTCGGTCTTCGTCGTGGCGAATGCCGCGGCGCGGGGGTAAGCTGCCTGCCTTGCCAGGCCGGCTGTTCGCACCAAAACTCAGCTGTTGCGCGTCGCGACAAATGTGGCGGCTTCCTTCAGCAGCGCTGCTTGGTCGCCATAGGGTTCGAGCAGCACGTGCGCCTGGTCAACAAGGCCTTGCAGCTGGCTGCGCGCCCAATTCGCGCCGTGCAGCGCCACCAGCGTTCCCTTGCCGGCAGCGGCGTCCTTGCCGGTCGCCTTGCCCATCTGGCTGGCGTCGGCGGTCAGGTCGAGCAGATCGTCGGCAAGCTGGAAAGCAAGGCCGATTGCCGAGCCGAACTCGGCCAGTCTTTCGCGATCATCGGCGGGAGCGCCGGCGATGATGGCGCCGGCCTCGCAGGCGAAGCGGATCAGCGCGCCGGTCTTCATCGCCTGCAGCCTTATGATACCCGCCTCGTCCGGCGGTGTCTGTTCGGCTTCGAGGTCGAGCTTCTGGCCACCGACCATGCCTCCGGCACCCGCGGCCCTGGCAAGCGCCAGCACCAATGCTACCCGCCGCTCGGCCGGCAGCACGGTCGCCTCGCCGGCGATGATGTCGAAGGCCAGCGTCAGCAAGGCGTCGCCGGCCAGGATGGCGGTCGCTTCGTCGAACGCCTTGTGCACGGTCGGCTGGCCGCGGCGCAGATCATCGTCGTCCATCGCCGGCAAATCGTCATGGATCAACGAATAGCAATGCACGCATTCGAGTGCCGCCGCGACGCGCTGACCGGCCTCGCCGTCGGCGGAAAACAAGGCGGCACTTTCCATGACCAGGAAGGGGCGCAGGCGCTTGCCGCCGTTCAGCACGCCGTGGCGCATCGCCGCCATCAGTCGGTCGGGCCGCGCGATCTCGCCCGACAGGGGACGGTCGTCGAGCAAACGCCGCAGCAGCACCTCGACCGCCGCCGCCCGCCTGATGAGCGCCATTTCGAACGCCATTTCGTCGTCATTCGTCATGGCCGGGAGCGGTAGCCGACACTCAGACGTTGCGCAAGAAGGCAAGCGCCATTATGCCGGAGCAGGCAGATGTACGGGTTGGGCGGCTTGGCGGAACCGATCGTCGATCATGAAACCGAAAAGCTGGACATGGCGACGAGATCGCGCGGCTTGAACCGCCGCAGTCTCAGGCGCTGGGTCCGGCGTGGCATCGTCGTGGCCGCCGTGCTGGCTTTGATTCCGACAGTGCTGACCTTTCTTTACCTGCCGTCCTTCGTGCATCCGGTGTCGACGCTGATGCTGAAGGACCTGGCGACCTTCTCCGGCTATGACCGGCGTTGGGTGTCGATCGACGATGTTGCGCCGGTATTGGCCCATTCGGTCATCATGTCGGAGGATGGACAATTCTGCTTCCATCGCGGCGTCGATCTGGGCGAACTCAGGGGGGTCGTCGATGACGCGCTGGCCGGTGAGGCGACGCGCGGTGCGTCGACCATCACCATGCAGACGGTGAAGAACCTGTTCCTATGGTCGCGGCCGCTGGGCTCGGTGCGCAAGGTCGTCGAACTGCCGCTGGCGGTCTATTTCGACGCGGTGATGTCGAAACGCCGCATCATGGAGATTTATCTCAACATCGCCGAATGGGGTCCGGGCATCTATGGCATCGAGGCGGCGGCGCAGCACCATTTCGGCATTCCGGCAAAACAACTGTCGCGCCGGCAGGCGGCACTTCTTGCCGTTACCTTGCCCAATCCGATCGCCCGCAATCCGGCAAAACCCGGGCCTGGCCTGAGACGGCTCGCCAATCTGATCGAGCGGCGGGCCGGCCGTTCCGGTGCATATGTCGGCTGCCTCGAGTAGCCAACTCAAAAAAGTTCGTGGCAGCGCTGGCCAAAACGGCACAGGGCGTGTATAGGCACCCGACTTTCTCAGATTTAGGCCCTGACATGGCCCTTTCACGAGGGCGGGCGGGGCTTTTGACCATGTAGTGGAGCATATCCATGGCCGTTCCGAAACGCAAAACTTCTCCGTCCAAGCGCGGCATGCGCCGCTCGGCCGACGCCCTCAAGGCCCCGACCTATGTCGAGGACAAGAATTCCGGCGAAATGCGCCGCCCGCACCACATCGACCTGAAGACCGGCATGTATCGCGGTCGCCAGGTGCTGACCCCCAAGGAAAGCTGAGACCAGCTTTCCCCAGGGTTTGAGTTACAAAAGACCGGCCTCTGGCCGGTCTTTTTGCGTTTGGCCGCCGAGGTTGACCAAGCCGGTCTAAATGCCGAGCCGAGGCCAATGTAATCCGGACAATCGGCTGACGTGGTTGTTGCATCCGGTCTTCGACCGTGTTGGCGGCTTTTTACGAAAAATCTTGACGGCGTGGCCCTGGCGCATTCTACAGAAGGTGCCCCCATATGGAGACGCCAGATGTTCGGTGCCGTCCCGCTTTTGATCGTGCCTTTCATTCTCTACAATCTCGGCCTGCTCGGAATTTTCGGCGGCGGTGACGATCCGTGGGCGAGCGAGATCTTCTCGTTCCGCATGATGTCGGGCGGGGTGTTCTCGATGACGCTCGGCGACCTGATGATCCTGATCGGGCTGATCTTCCTGTTTGCCGAAATGGTGAAGTCGGCGCGCACGACCAGCGCCTCGATCATGGACCATCTCCTGTCGACCCTGGTTTTCGTCGCCTTCCTGGTCGAGTTCCTGCTGGTCAAGGGCGCGGCGCACTCGATCTTCTTCACGCTGACGATCATCGCGCTGTTCGATGTGCTGGCCGGGTTTGCGGTGTCGATGCGGTCGGCGAGCCGGGACATCAACGTCAATTAGATCATTTCACCGTTTCACGGATACGGCGAACTGCTCTAACTCTTTGTTTTGACGCAATTCCCAAGGGAAAGCGCTATGCGCTTTTCCCGGGAAAACCGCACACACTTTTCCTGGAATTGCTCTAGACTAAGGGCTCAGCCCGGATCGGCGGTGAAGCCGGCGGCCTCGATGCCGGCGATGGCTGCGGCCTCGTCATTGTCCGAGGTGTCGCCCGAAATGCCGACGGCGCCGATGATGGCGCCGGCCTTGTCGCGGATCAGCACGCCGCCGACGACCGGCAGCACGCGTCCGCCCGACACGTCGGAAATGCCGGCGACCAGATGCGGACGCTCCTTGGCGAAGGCCTCGACCTTGCGCGAGCCCATGCCGATGGCCAGCGCGCCATAGGCCTTGCCCGCCGACATTTGCGGGCGCAGGAACGAGGCGCCGTCCTGGCGCTGGAAGGCGACCAGATGGCCGCCGGCGTCGAGCACCGAGACGCCCAGCGGCTTGAGCTTGAGATCGGCACCCTTGGCGAAGGCGGCATCGATGATTTGCCTGGCTTTTTCGAGCGGCAGTGCGGTCATGGCAATCTCCTGTTGAAAGAGGCAATCATCTGCGGCCGGCGGGCCGAAGCAATCCCGGTTTCGGTTGAAATTGCTTCTTGTGAAGCGGTGGGATGAAGGGCGGCTGTCTGGATGGCGCCGTCGAACGGCGACAGGCGAGCAACTCCAGCCGGTTCAGGCCGGATTGCCGGAGAGCGGCGCGTTATTTCTTCTTGGCGCGTGCAGGCTTCTTGGTGGGCGCTGCCGGCGCGTTGGCGAGGTCGTCGGCTTCCTTGGCTAGGCGGAGCGCCCGCAGCTTGTCGGTCTTGGCCTTGCGGGCGTCGCTTTCGGCGGCATATTCCGCCATTGCCTTCTGGCGGACGGTCGCCGCTTCTTCCTGCTTCTTGAAGCGCAGATCTGCGCGCGCGCGGGCAGCATCCCGAGAGTTCTCAACCAAGACCTTATCCAATCCCGTGAATTATGGTTTCCGCTTGTTCTAGCAGAGCCGGCCTCTCAACGGGAAAAATAGTTGTTTACGCAGCCGGACTGGCGCTGAGAGCCTTGCTGGCGACCACGGCTTCATAGGCAGCCCGCAGGGTTGCGCGAACAGACGGGCCAGATGCCGTATCGAGCGGCGTACCCAGATGCTCATGGCGCAACTCGTCCATGAATTTCTCCCATAGTGGCGGTCCGCCCTTTTCCAGAAGCTCGGCGCGGATCGAGAGTTCCTCGCTGGTCGGCAGCCAGACCCGGCCCCAGGCGCCGAGATGGGCCAGGATCGGCACCAGCGTGATGGCCATCTCGGTCAGGCTGTAGATCGCCTTCTGCTTGTGGGAGGGATCGTCGGCCTTGGTCAGCATGCCCAATTCCATCAGCCGTTTCAGCCGGTCGGCAAGGATGTTGGAGGCAATGCCTTCCATCGATTCGTTGAGCAGCTCGCGGAAATGGCGCCTGCCGCCGAAAATCATGTCGCGCAGGATGATCAGGCTCCAGCGGTCGCCGAACACTTCTAGCGACAGGTTGATCGGGCAGCCGGACCGGCGATCGAGGCTCATGAGATCTCCACGCAAAACCAGTTGCATTGTCGTATCAGTTTCATTATCGTGCAACTGATTGCATTATGCAATCAGTTTAGGAGACGCTGTGATGACCGCGATCAATCGGCCCGAGATCATATCCGAAGCTTTCGGCGCCCCGGAAAATCCCCCGCTGCTGCTGATCATGGGCGCGATGGCCTCGATGCTGTGGTGGCCGAAGGCATTTTGCCGGGAACTGGCGGATGCCGGCCTGTACGTGGTCCGCTACGACAATCGCGATACCGGCCGCTCGACCAAGTATCCGCCGGGCCTGCCGCCCTACACATTCGACGACATGGCGGACGATGCGATCGGTGTGCTCGACAGCCGCGGCATCGGCAAGGCGCATGTCGCCGGTATGTCGATGGGTGGGATGATCGCGCAACTCATGGCGCTCAAGCATCCTTCCCGCGTCGCGTCGCTGACCGCGATCAGCAGTTCACTGGTGTGGACGGACACCTCGCATCTGCCGCAGACAACCGACGCCTATATCAAACATTCGGCCGCGGGCGCTGATATCGACTGGGCGGACCGCCGCCAGGTGATCGACTTCATGGTCAGGGATGCCAGGGCGATCGCCAGCACCGCACATCCGTTCGATGAGGCCGGGACGAGAGGCTTCATCGAACAGGATTACGACCGCTCCGGCGGGTTCCTGAGCGCAACAATCATTTTTCGCTCAAGGGCGGTGACGCATGGAAGGGGCGCCTGCACGAGATGAAGGCGCCAGCGCTGGTCATCCATGGAACCTCAGATCCGATCTTTCCGGTCGAGCATGGCGAGGCGCTAGCCAAGACGGTCGCCGGTGCGAAATTCCTTCGCGTCGCAGGCGGCGGCCACGAACTGCATCCGCAAGACTGGCCGGCGCTGGAAGCCGCCATCGTCGCGCATATCAGGTCCAATTAAGTCCTCGCCGGTCGGCCTTGACGGATAAGGCCTATCGCAATAGTTAAGTGAATGCTTCAGTGTTGACTTTGGCGACGCACAACACCCGCCCATCGATGAACCAGAAACAGACGAGCATAGAATGTCCCTTACGCTGCATTTCCATCCGCTGGCCTCCTTCTGCTGGAAGCCGCTGATCGCGCTCTACGAGAACGCCACGGCCTTCATCCCGGTCATCGTCGATCTCGGCGACGAGCAATCGCGTGCGGCCTTCCTGAAGATATCGCCGACCGGCAAGATGCCGGCGCTGCGCGACGATGCGCGCGACCGCACGGTGCTGGAATCGACCATCGTCGTGGAATATCTGGCCGCGCACTATCCGGGGCCGGTCGAACTCGTCCCTGCCGACGTCGACCTGGCACTGGCGGTCCGCCAGGCGGATCGCTTCTATGATTTCTATATGCAGGAGCCGATGCAGAAGATCGTCGGCGACCGGCTGCGACCGCTCGACAAGACCGATCCGTTCGGTGTCGAGCAGGCGCGCGGCCAGTTGCGCAATTCCTACGCCATCATCGAACAGGAGATGCAGTCGAGGGCCTGGGCGGTGGGCGATTCCTTCACCATGGCCGATTGTGCGGCGTCGCCCGCGCACTTCTATGCCAACAAGGTCGAGCCGTTCGGCGACAAATATCCAGCCGTGAAGCGCTATCACGACCGGCTGCTGCATCGCCCTGCCTTCGCCAGGGTGATCGAGGAGGCGCAGCCCTACTTCAAGTTCTTTCCCTACAATAACGGCTGACCGCGATGCTGCACGATCCCGCCCAGCTCGACCTGATGTTCCAGGCGCTTGCCGATCCGGCGCGGCGGCAGATGGTCGACCGGCTTTCGCGCGGTCCCGCCTCGGTCAGCCAGCTGGCTGAGCCGCTGGCGATGTCGCTGTCGGCCGTCGTCCAGCATCTCAATGTGCTGGAGGCGAGCGGCCTGGTGCGCTCGGAGAAACTGGGCCGCGTGCGCACCTGCCAGATCGAGCCGAAAGCCTTGAGAGCGGCCGAACACTGGATCAACGAGCGGCGCCTCGTCTGGGAGCGCCGGCTGGACCGGCTCGGCGACTTTCTCACCGAGAGCGAATGAGCGCAACAACAGGGAGAACGATCATGGCTGCCAAAAACAGGGCGCAGTTGATCCGCCGCTATTTTGCCGCCTATCAGGCAAATGAGCGCGATGTTGCCGAGATGATGCTGACGGACGACTTCACGTTCACCAGCCCCTATGACGATGCCATCGACCGCGCGACCTATTTCGCGCGTTGCTGGCCGGGCAGTCCCGCTTTCAAGTCGATCACCATCGAGCGGATCTGCGAAGACGCGGATGCCGCTTTTGTTCTCTACCGCTGTGAAACGGTAGACGGAAAGACCTTCCGCAACACAGAGCTGCACGCGTTTCGCGACGACCGCCTGCGCAGCGTCGAGGTCTATTTCGGCGCTGCCTATCGCGGCGGTGTCTTCATCCCACAGAACCAATCAAGCTGACCAACGAGGACCCAATCCATGACCGAACGATCCGTCGTCCACTCCACCTTTGTCGTCGAGAGGAGCTATCCTGTGGCGCCGGCGAAAGTCTTCTCCGCGTTCAGCAGCCCGGATGCCAAGCGGCGCTGGTTCGTCGATCCCCACGACCCGATGCCGAGCCGGCATGAAATGGACTTCCGCGTCGGTGGCAAGGAGGTCAATGCCGGAGGCCCGAGCGATGGCCAGATGCATTTCTTCAACGCGGTCTATCAGGACATCGTGCCGGACCAGCGCATCGTCTACAGCTATGAGCTGCTGTTCGGTGAAACCCGCGTCTCTGTGTCACTGGCGACGATCGAGCTTGTGGCGGAAGCAGGGGGCACGCGGCTGGTGATGACGGAACAGGGCGCCTTCCTCGACGGCCACGACACCTCAGCCACGCGTGAGCATGGAACTGGGGAACTGCTCGATGCGCTCGGCGCCTTCCTGAAAATACAACCCTGACCATCGTGGCGATGTTGATGACGACGGGCGAGAAGATCAGGCTTCCCAGAATTGGTCGAGCCAGATGTTGAGTTTCATGAAGCCGGCATTGCTTACCGTATAGACGCGCCGCGTGCCTTCAGCCTTGGCGTTGACCAATCCGGCGTCGAGCAAGACTTTCAGATGCTGTGAAACGGCCGGGCGTGAGACTGGCAATCCGGCCGCCAACTCGTTGACGGTTTTCGGGCCGCGTCGAAGTTCTTCCAGAAGGTGGCGCCGATTGGGGTCGGCGATCGCCATGAAGGCGTCGGAAAACATCATGCCTCATTTGTGAGGCAAAGTTTTTCGAATCTCAACTGTCTGCTTCTGCTTTTCTTCTTGGGTCGAGCCGTAATGCTTCCGGCGTCAACGAGCGATCGGCCGGCTGCGTCTTGAAGGCATCGCGATTCTCGATCGGCACCGGAGCGCGGCGGCTGATGCGCAGCAGCGTGTAGGCGGTCAATGACAGATGCGCGAAGGCGGTCGCCAGGAACAGGCCCTCCGGACGTATCCAGCCCATAAGCGCGGCTGCCAGCAACGGCCCGATCATTGTGCCGAAACCGTAAAGCAGCAGCAGTCCACCCGACACCTTGACGAAATCCTCCGCACGGGCGTGGTCGTTGGCATGCGCCACGGCGATCGAATAGAGCGTGTAGGCGAAAGCGCCGTAAGCGGCGGTCAAGACGATGACAAAGACGGCGGAGCGCGGCTCGAAGAGGAAGACCAGGAGCGCGACCAACGCCGCGCCGAAAGCGGCACCGGCGAGCACGAAACGCCGGTCGGTCTTGTCGGACAGGCGCCCGGCCGGCAGCTGCATGGCCGCGCCGGCAACCACTACCAGGCTCATCATCAAGGCGATCTCGGGCGTCGAGATGCCGATGCGGGCGCCGTAGACGGCACCCAGCGTGCCCCAGGCGCCGTTGGCGATACCGACCAACAGGCAAGCGACCGCCGACACCGGCGAGTTGGCGTAGAGCCCCTTGACGTCGAGCTTGACGTCCTGCAGCGGCTTGGGGAGTGATGCCGACGAAACCGCGGTCGGGATCAGCGACAGGCAAAACAGGATGCCGGTGATCATGAACAGCGAGGCTGATTTGACGTCGCCGCCGGCAACGATCATCTGTCCGCCCATGATCGAGGCGTAGGTGACCATCATATAGAGGCCGAAGACGGTGCCGCGATTCTCGTTGGTGGCCTTCTCGTTCAGCCAGCTTTCGATGACCATGAAGGCGCCGGCCATGGTGAAGCCGGTGAAGGCGCGCAACAGGATCCAGACATATTCGTCGATGATCAAGCCGGTGAGCAGCGCCACGATGGCGCCGGATGCGGCAAAGGCGCCGAAGGCGCGCACATGCCCGGCGCGGCGCACGAGGCGCGGCGCGAAAAAGCAGCCGGTGACGAAGCCGCCGGCCCAGGCTGTACCCATCAGGCCGAGCGACGCGGTTGAGAATCCTTCCACCTGGCCGCGCAGCGGCAGCAGCAGCCCGTGCAGCCCCGATGCCGCCAGTAGGAAAGCAGTGCCGCGAAGCAGGGAGAGGATCGGTCTGTAGGATGCGAGCATTTTTTGATCCGGCTGAACTCTGGGAAGGGCGCAGGTCTGAAGACAGTCGCATTCGGGCTTTTCGGCGGCGGGCCGTTGCGCCCAACTGCCTATCCGCGGCGGAACAGTGCCTCGGCGGCCGATTTGGTGTTGTCCTTGGCCTTGAGCTCCGCTTCCAGCCGTGTGATTTCGTCGCGCAGGATGCCGATACGCTCGGACAGCTCGCCCACGGAGAGCAGCGACAAGTCCTGCCCGATCTCGTGCGGACGCGCTTTCTTCTTGGGTTCGTCGTCGAAGATCGCCATCGTTGCTCCTCCTCCGCCACACCAGATTGGCCATTTGCCTGATTTGGCAATGAGCATACATAGGGCAGGGGCGTCGATGCAAACAGCCGGTAGGAATGCGGCGAGGAAAGACGGAAAACTTCATGGCGAGCGGACAGAAAATTCCGGCAAAGATGACGGCGATCGCGATCTCCGAGCCCGGTGGCCCACGGGTGCTGAAACCGGAAACGCGCGACGTGCCGCAGCCCGGCCCCGGCGAGATCCTGATCAAGGTGCATGCCGCCGGTGTCAACCGGCCCGACGTGCAGCAGCGCAAGGGCGCCTATCCGCCGCCGCCTGGCGCATCGGACCTGCCGGGCCTCGAGGTGTCGGGAGAAGTGGCTGCCCTTGGTGACGAGATATCGCGCTGGCGCATCGGCGACCGGGTCTGTGCGCTGACGCCAGGCGGCGGCTATGCCGAGTACGTCAAGGTTCATGCCGGCAGCGTGCTGCCGCTGCCGGCCGGCTTCACGCACACGGAGGCCGCTGCCGTGCCGGAGAACTATTTCACCGTCTGGCACAATGTGTTCGAGCGCGGCGGCCTGAAGAAGGGCGAGACGCTGCTGGTGCATGGCGGCTCGTCCGGCATCGGCACCACGGCGATCCAACTGGCTTCCGTCTTCGGTGCCTATGTGATCACCACCGCCGGCAGCAAGGAGAAATGCGACGCCTGCCTGAAGCTCGGCGCCGACCGTGCGATCAACTATCGCGAGGAGGATTTCGTCACCGCGGTCAAGGAGGCGACGGACGGCAAGGGCGCCAATGTCATCCTCGACATGGTCGGCGGCGATTATGTCCAGCGCAACTACGAGGCGGCCGCCGTCGAGGGTCGCATCGTCCAGATCGCCGTGCAGGCCGGCGCTGTCGCCAGTGCCGATTTTTCCAAGATCATGGTCAAGCGGCTGACCCATACGGGTTCGACGCTGCGGCCGCGTACCGTCGATTTCAAGGCGGGGATCGCATCGGCGCTGGAGGCGCAGGTCTGGCCTTTGCTCGGCACGCGCAAGGTGGCACCTGTCATGGACATGATTTACCCGCTCTCGGATGCCTGGCGCGCGCATGAGCGGATGGAGGAGGGCGAGCATATAGGCAAGATCGTGCTCGACGTCGGCTAGAGCAATTCCAGGAAAAGTGTGAAGCGGTTTTCCGTCCGGAATTGCGTTAAAACAAAGAGCTAGAGCGGTTCGCCGTTTCCGTGAAACGGTGAACTGCTCTAGGCCTGCCGATATTCCGGTAAGGCCGGCCTGCGAATGGCTGACACCTGCGCTTCCCCGCTCTACTGCGTCGCAGTAGAACTGTGCTCACGTACCTTGAGTACGCTCCGCTCCGGTTCTCGGAAGCCACCATTCTCGGCTCGGCCTGACCTGAATCTCGCCACGTCCTAGGCCCTGCCACTGCCTACAAGATGAACAGAGGCTTAATGGTGCAATGCAGCATTTGCATCATTGCTATGCAAAATCGGCCGTTCAAGTCCTCATCGATGATCACTATCTGTGCAGCATCGAAACGAACACCCCATCAGGAGGACTACCATGAACCCGATCCGCGCTTTCCGTAACTGGCGCATGTACAACGAGACCGTGCGCGAACTGAACAAGCTCAACGCCCGTCAGCTCAACGATCTCGGCATCAACCGCGGCGACATCGAACGGATCGCCCGCCAGGCGATCTGACTTCAGGCACGACCCGGCCGTGGGGCCGGGCTTCTGCTGAGAAGTAGAGCCGTTGCAGACGTTCCCCGTTTCCGGTTCCGAGCCCGCTGGACTTTGTCCAGCGGGTTTTGTCTTTTTGGGTGCTTGGGCACTTGCCCCGCCAATACAGAAATGCGTCGCGCCTCCCCGTCCGGGTTGCGCAAGATCGGTGACGGGAAGCCGTTCAACGGCCCGAACGGAACCGTTCTGTGGCATGTTGCTTATTCAAGATTGACCGCGGTGACTGCCGTGGCATGTTGACGTAGGGGAAGACCAGCCGGCCTGAAGCGCTGATTGTTTGGCTCCGGCAAACATGCTTGCCCCGGAAAGGCTTCGCGTCGATGTTCGATGACCTGACCAACAGGATCTATGAGGCGGCCTTCGTGCCGGATCTCTGGCCTGATGTGCTGGAGGACATCGATTCCGTATCCGGTTCCGTGGGCGGAGCCGTGACGACCAGCCCGCGCGCGGCAGGGCGATCGAATTCCTGCAGGATTTGCAAGGCGAGTTGCTGGCGAGCGATACGCTGCAGTTTTCGACGGCGGTTTCGCGCATGTGCGCGCTGCAGCCGGCGAGCTTCGTCGATGTCGAGACTTTCCTGACACCGGAAGAGATTGAGAACGATCCGGTGCGCAAAAGGCTTCGCGCCATGGGCATCGGCGCGCATGCCTGCACCGCGATACCGATGCCCAGCGGTGAGCTGGCGATCTTCGTCTTCCAGCGACGGCTCGGTGAAGGCGACTACGACCAAAAAAGCCTGGATGTACTCGACAGTCTGCGGCCAGCCATGGCGCGCGCCGGCCTGATCGCAGGGCGGCTCGGCCTCGAACGCGCCGAGGGAACGGTTGCCGCCATGACGGCGATGGGCCTGCCGGCGGCCGTCCTGTCGCTGAAAGGGCGGGTGATGGTCGCCAACGCATTGTTCGACGGCCTGTCGTCCCTGTTCCTGCCCACCGCCTTTGGCGGCATGGCCATTGCTGACGCCGAAGCCAACCGGCTGTTCCAGCAGGCCGTCGTCGCCGCGCGCAACGAATTGGAGCCGACTGTGCGTTCCATACCGGTGCAGGGCGTCGACGGCCGGCCGCCGATGATTCTGCACATGCTGCCGTTGCGCCGTTCGGCGCATGAGATCTTTTCGGGCGCGGACATTCTGGTCGCGGCGACGGCGCTCAGCGCCAGTTCGCTCGTTCCTTCGCCAACGCTGCTTGCCGGATTGTTCGATCTGACGCCGGCGGAAGCGCGCCTGGCCACGGCGCTGTCGCAAGGCCATGCGCTCAAGGCCGCGGCAGTCAGTTCCAATATCACGGAAAAAACCGCCCGAACTTATCTGGAGCGAATATTCGCCAAGACCGGAACACGCCAGCAAAGCCAGCTCGTGGCCTTGCTCAAGAGCGCCGGCCCCTTTGGCTGACGTCGTCGGCCGTCAGGGCACTCGAATGTGCTTGCCGGTTGTGAAAGTATCGGGCCGCCGCGCCTCTCCAAAAACGTTGCGAAACAGGCAGGGAACGGTTATACAGGCCGCGAATTTCCCATTTTGGTGGCTCTAAACCACCGCCCGCGCGGGAACGCGGGCGAACGAGAAGGATTTCTAGAATGGCCAATACGCTGCTGATGCCCAAGGCGACCGCCGTCTGGCTGGTCGACAACACCGCGCTCTCCTTCGAGCAGATCGCACAGTTCTGCGGGCTGCATCCGCTCGAGGTCAAGGCGATCGCCGACGGCGAATCGGCGCAAGGCATCAAGGGCATGGACCCGATCATGACCGGCCAGCTGACCCGCGACGAGATCGCGCGCGCCGAGAAAGACCCGAACCAGCGCCTGAAGCTTTCCGACCCCAAGGTGCGGGTGCCGGAATCCAAGCGCAAGGGTCCGCGCTACACGCCACTGTCGAAGCGCCAGGACCGGCCGAATGCCATCCTGTGGCTGGTGCGCAACCATCCCGAGCTCAAGGACGCGCAGATTTCGCGTCTCGTCGGCACCACCAAGTCGACGATCGAGCAGATCCGTGAGCGCAAGCACTGGAATTCGGCCAATCTGCAGCCGATGGACCCGGTGACGCTGGGGCTCGCTTCGCAGATCGATCTCGACATGGAAGTCAACCGCGCCTCGCGCGGCCGCGAGCAGGCGCAGCCGGTTGGCGACACGCTGCTGCCGGCGGCCTTGACCGAGCGGCTAGTGCCGGCTCCGGAAAAGCCGAAGGACGAGGACGCCGAGCTCGACGCCAACGCGGTGTTCGCCAAGCTCTCGGCCTTGAAGTCGAAGACCCCGGACACGGACGACGACGAGTAAGAGCCTCGCGAATTCCAAGAAAAAGCCCGCTTCGAGCGGGCTTTTTTGTGCAGTCTGATCGGCTCAGCTTCGCGCGACGCGATCCGGCGCCATGCCGTAGTCCTCGCTGCGCTCCACCGCCCTGTAGAAATCGGCAAGCTGCTTGCCCCGCTCCGGTTTGAAGATGCGGCCGGCGATCACCACCGAGGCGATACGGTCGATGCGGAAGGCGCGGAAGTCGTCGCGCATCTCGCACCAGGCGACCAGCGTCCACACCTTGCCCCAGAACCACAGGCCGAGCGGCCTGATGTCGCGCGCGGTGCCGCGGCCGGCCTCGTCGCTATAGTCGATGGTCAGCACCTGCCGCTTTTCGACCGCACGCTCGATCAGGTCGATCGCCTCGCGGGCGGCGTCGCTGACCACCCACATCGGCGTGTGGATCTCGGTGCGGGCGATGCGGTCCTTTTCGGCGTCGGGCAGCACGGCGCCGATCTTGACCAACGCCTCATCGGCGGCGCGTGCCATGGCGGCGCCGCCAAAGGCGCGTACCATGCGGGCGCCGGCGACCAGCGCCACGATCTCGTCACGCGTGAACATCAGCGGTGGAAGGTCGAAACCCTCCCTCATCATGTAACCGACGCCGGCCTCGCCGTCGATCGGCACTCCGGTCGACTGCAGGTCGGCTATGTCGCGATAGATCGTCCGCTCGGAAACCTCGAGCCACGTGCCGAGCTTCTGTGCGGTGACCAGACGGCCGCCCCGCAGATGCTGCACGATCTGAAAGAGCCTGTCGGCGCGGCGCATCGTTTGCTTCCCCAGTGTTTTTCCCATGCATGCAGTGGCTCCCGGACCGGATCCACTTCCAGATGACATGCATTACGGTTTCAGTCCTTCGCGCTTACGCTGGGCGGCAACGAACTCCGCGCCAAAGGACAGTTTCTTCGTTGTCGGCGTCTTCGCGTCGAGCACGCGCCAGAAGGGCGCGACGTCGCTCAGCCTCATGCCGCGCTCAAGGTCCTCCTTGGCGGCTTCGGCAACCGTGCGCAGATGATAGCCTATGGTGACCGGACATGTCACTTCGGCGCCGTGTTCGATGGCAAGGGCAGTGCGCAACGCACGGATATCCATCTCGACGCCCTGCGGAATCGAGCGGATGAAATCGTCGACCTGGCGAGCCGTCGGCACCAGCATCGGCTGGCCCTCAATGACATCTGCCATCGTGCGCGGCGTCGGCTTGACGCCGTTGATGCCCGGTGTGTTCAGCCTGTCGTTCCAACTCTTCATCGATCGTCCCTTTCGATCGTCGACGCGCGGTGTCTCGATCTTGCACCATTGCACGCCCCCTCCTGACAGCATACTGTCAGGAGGCTTCAGCATATTCCTTTGCAAACAACGTCCGCATCTGAGCGAGATCGCTGCCTCTCTCGGGATAGAGCGTCTTGAGAAAGGCAAGGGCAAAGGTGCCAGGCGCCGAGCCCGGCGCTGACACGATCTTGCCGTCAGCGACGGCATGCGGCACGTCTTGATAGTTGCTGTCGCCGGCATAGCTGGCTTCATGGTGGTTGATCCAGTCACGGCCATTGCTGGTATGCTTGGTATCGTCGAACATGCCCACCCGGGCCAGCGCCAGCGTGCCGGCGCAGATACCGCCGATGACGCCGCCGCGCGTTGCGACGGCGTTGAGCAGTTCAGCGACACCGGCGGCGCCTTGCCCGCCCATTGGTCAGAACCGATGACGGCGACAGCATCGAGATCGGCATTCTCATCAACATCGACCGAACGATCAGGTGTCAGCCGAAAACCGCTGATTCCGGTCACCGGCTTGCCCTGGGGTGTCAGCGAGACGGCGCGGGCGCCGAACCATTCAACCGCCGAGGCTGCCAGCAGCCCATATTCCCAGTCGGCAAAACCTTCGATGAAAAGAAAGCCGATTGTCTTCTGTTCGGGCATAAGCTCGCTCCATCCCTCGGCGCGCCGTAGCTTTGTTTTCATGCATGTCGTGCCCCCAAAACCGGGTGCCACTTTTGGGCGACGTGCATTGATATCTGGGCATTGGCGCGTCCATGTCCAATATTGACGTCGAAAAAATCGCCTCAATTGCCGCGGGAGTGACGTTCCGAATACATGTCGGGCCAGCCGATATCCTTGCGGATGTCCGCGGGCAGTGAGTTCATGAAGCGTTGCGTGCGGATTTCATTGCGCATCGTGCGAACCTTGCCGACATAGTGCTGCATGCCGCGCAGAATGGTGTAACCGTTCATGGCCAGTCTCCTCTCTCTCTCTCTCTCTCTCTCTCTTGATGGAGGCACTATCGCACACCCCTCCTGACAGCAGTCTGTCAGGAGGATGTCAGGCACTCGACGATACTTTCGTTCGACGCGTCTGCCGGGGGAGAGCATTGTTTTCCGCCGCCGTCCTGCCTTGCCGCAGCGAGCCTGCGGGGCACCGATTGTTCACCAACCGGATGACAGTGAGGGCAAAGTTGTTCACCGCATGGCGACGGACTGTCAGGGTGGGGCAGCCTTTAGCGAGGTCCTCGCAGTTCTGATATGAAAGGAGAAAATTCTTCCCCAAAACCAGGGAGACGACCGTGAGCCTGCAACTGACAGGAATCCACCATCTGACTGCCATCACCGCCAATGCGCCCGGTAATCTTCACTTCTACACGAAGGTTCTGGGCTTGCGGCTGGTCAAGAAGACGGTGAACCAGGACGACACTTCGGCCTATCACCTCTTCTATGCCGACGGCCAGGCAACGCCCGGCACCGACCTCACCTTCTTCGACTGGCCGGTTGGCCGCGAGCGGCGCGGCACCAACAGCATAGCGCGGACCAGCCTCAGGGTCAGCAGCTCGGAAAGCCTTGCTTGGTGGAAGCAGCACCTCGCCGACGAAAACATCGTGACGGGAGAGATTGCCGACATCGGTGGCCTCCCGTCGCTGGATTTCGAAGATCCTGAAGGCCAGCGCCTGCGGCTGGTCAGCGATGGCGGCAAGGGCGGCAGCCATCCCTGGTCGCAAAGCCCGGTGCCGGCCGAGCATCAGATCCGCGGGCTAGGGCCGATCGTCATCAGTGTTCCCGACATCACCAACACCGAGGCGGTGCTGACCAGGGTGATGAACATGCGCAAGGTCCGCGACTACGCCTCGCCGGACGGCGAGGGCCAGGTCCATGTCTTCGAAATGGGTGCCGGTGGGCCGGCGGCGGAGCTTCACGTCGCCGTGCAGCCTCGGCTGGCGCCCGCAAGGCAAGGTGCCGGTGCGGTTCACCATGTCGCCTTCAGGGCGCCGGACCAGGAGACGTTGCATCTGTGGACCGCTCGTCTGGCCGAATTCCGGCTGCCGTCAAGCGGCGAGGTCGAGCGTTATTACTTCCGCTCGCTCTATTTCCGCGAGCCGAACGGCATCCTGTTCGAGATCGCCACCGACGGGCCGGGGTTCACCGCTGACGAGCCGCTGGAGACGCTGGGCGAAAGCCTTGCCCTGCCGCCTTTCCTCGAAGCAAAGCGCGCCTCGATCGAGGCCGGCCTCAAGCCGTTGAAGTAGAACGGCCCCCAGCGGGCGCCACGTTCCGGTTCGGGAATGCGATGCCCGTTCTTTCTCAGAGACTAAACGACGCGCTTTGACAGCCGGCCGCGTTGCTGGTCAAAGGCGGCATGACGAAACTCCTCGCCCTTGTCATCGTCGGCTTCATGGTCATCCAGCTGATCAAACCGATCGGCTGGCCCGGGCTGAAGCGCCGCGGGGATTTCTGGAAGCTGGCGCTGCTGGCGATGGCGGCCATCTCGCTGGCGGCCGTGCTCGGGCATTTGACCTAACGCTCACACCGGCAACAGCGGATCCGGCGTTCAGCTGGCGAGCACCAGACCGACGAGGTGTTCCGCCCAGGCCCGGTAACCTGCCTCCGAGGCATGGAACCCGTCGGAGGCAAAACCGGCCTCCGGGTTGGTGATCGGGAGGCGGGGCGCCGGCACCGCGCCGCGCTCCAGGCAGAGCCGTTCGCCCATCCGGTTCATTGCGGTGGCGCGGATTTCGAGGATCTTGCCAAGCAGCGGCGGCATGGCCGGTGCCCGCGTGAACTCCAGCACCGGCGACCACACCACCCGCGCCTCCGGCCACTTGGCACGCAGCGCGTAGAGCAGGCCGCCGAACTCCTTCTTGAAGCGCGGCACGGAATGAAAATTCTTGGTGTCGTTGGTGCCGATGGCAAGCACGATATGCGTCCATGGATCGGCCGACAGGTTGGGCAGGACATGGTCGCGGATCTGGCCCGATGTCGCCGAATTGAAGCCGGCGGCGCGCCAGCGCACAGCGCGACCGGTACGCTGCGCAATCAGCACGGCGAGTTGCGCGGCAAGCCCGTTTTCCGAATTGCCGATGCCGACCGAGGCTGCCGAGGAATCACCCAGCACTAGCAGCGAGATGTCAGGCGCCTTGCCGGCGAGATCGTGCATGACCGGCCCTTGTGCCGGCAGCATGCGCGAGGTGCGGCGGCGCACGCCGAGCCCCTGCCAGACGTAGACGGGAAAGGCGAGCCAGGTGAGAAGGGCGGGGAAGCGCATGGCGGAACCGTGGAATGATCGGCGGCAGGCTTAGCGCATGTTTGGGTCGAGGTGAACGGATCCTTGCACAGCCGGCCGGTGCCCTAAGGGGATACATCGCCCTGTTGCGACCTGTTTCCATATTCGTCGTGCAGTCGCACCCAGTCCATGAAGGTCCTGTAAGGTCCGGTTTCGTCACGGCCTTTCGGTGCAATGTCGAGATACTGATAGGCGCCGATGAACTGCTCGCTGCCGCGGGCGCGTGACATGAAGGTCAGGAAGATGTCACTGGTTTCGCTCTTGTGGAAGACAGTGGTGCCGGGCAGGTCTTTCGACGTCAGCACCGGTGTTTCGAAATTGTAGACCGCTTCGCCTGATGCAATCTGCTTGTCGGTGAAGGACACCTGCATATCGAAATTGAAGTCCGAGGCATAAGAAGACACCCAGTCGAACTTCCAACCCATGCGCTGCTTGTAGGGCTGCAATTCGGCGAGCGGCGCCTGTGACACGGCGACAAGCGACACGTCATGATGCCTCAGATGCCGGTTGGCGCCGTCCATATGGTCGGCGACGAAGGCGCAGCTTTCACAGTGATGATTGGAACCTGGCGCAAACACGAAGTGGTAGACGATCAGCTGGCTGTTGGCGCCAAACAGGTTGGCCAGTCTCTTCGGTCCTTGTTCGGTCTCGAAAACATAGTCCTTCCTGATCTTCAGCCAGGGCAGTTCACGCCGCTCGGCCGCGATGTGTTCGCGTAGCCGTGTCAGTTCCTTCTCGCGCGCCAGATGCGCCTTGTGCGCCTGGAACCAGTCTTCGCGTGAAACAACCTTGTTGCGATGCATGAACCTCTCCCTGTCTCTCATCCCAAGGACGTTCGGGATGAGCGCAAACCGACATCGCCGCCGGCAACGCCCAGAGGAAATAGGAATGAGGAGGTCTCCGCCCAAATCCGCAGGCAACAAAAACCCGGGCGCATCGGCCCGGGTTCTTATGAAGACGGAAGGGACGAATCAGGCGGCCTGTTCGAGGCTCGCTTTCCATTTTCCGAGCGCGGCCAGATAATTCATGTGAGCGCGATGGGTGAAGGCGGCCTGACCGGCGGCAATGTTCGAAGCCTTGCCGCTCCATGCTTTTTGCGGGGCGGCCTGCAGTGCGCGGCCATAGGAGAAGGTCAGCTTCCATGGGTGCGGGCCGATGGCGTTGATGGCGTTGAGATTGGCGGTCGCCTCCTCATCCTCCTGGCCGCCGGAGAGGAATGCGATGCCCGGCACCGCCGCCGGCACCGTCTCGCGGAACAGTTTTATCGTCATCTCGGCGACCTTTTCGGGGCTGTCCACCGTACCCGACTTCTTGCCCGACAGGACCATGTTGGGCTTCAGGATCGTGCCTTCGAGCACGACGCCGGCCGCATGGAGTTCGTCATAGAGCTTGATCAGCGTCGCCTTGGAAACCGCGTAGCAGGTATCGATGTCATGGGCGCCGTCCATCAGCACTTCCGGCTCGACGATCGGCACGATGCCGGCTTCCTGGCAAAGCGCGGCATAGCGGGCGAGCGCATGGGTGTTCGCGTTGATCGAATTGACCGAGGGCACGCCCTTGCCGGTATCGATGTCGATCACCGCACGCCATTTGGCGAAACGGGCGCCGAGCTTGTAGTAGTCGGCAAGGCGCTCGCGCAGGCCGTCGAGGCCCTCGGTGACGGTGTCGCCGGGAAATCCGGCCAGAGGCTTGGCGCCGGCATCGACCTTGATGCCGGGAATGGAGCCGGCCGCCTTGATGATGTCGACCAGCGGTGTGCCGTCGGCGGCCTTCTGGCGGATCGTCTCGTCATAGAGGATGACGCCGGAAATATACTTGGTCATCGCGTCCTTGGCGCGGAACATCATCTCGCGATAGTCACGGCGACTGTCGGCGGTCGATTCAACGCCGATGACGTCGAAGCGCTTCTTGATGGTGCCGGAACTTTCGTCGGCGGCCAGCAGGCCCTTGCCGTTGGCCACGATCGCGGCGGCAATGTCTTCGAGACGTTCGCTCATCATGCTTCTCCTGGAGGGGTTCGTTCCGCGCTTAACGGAAGTCTACCGCCAAAGGAATGGCATCGGAAAGCTCGAATCGATTGAAAGTTTCGGGCGCCGTCCGCCGCGTCGTCGATCCCGCCGGGGCCTACTTCTTCAGCACATCGACGCCGGGCAGCGGCTTGCCTTCCATCCATTCCAGGAAGGCGCCGCCGGCGGTCGAGACATAGGTGAAGTCGTCGGCGACCCCGGCGTGGTTGAGCGCTGCCACCGTATCCCCGCCACCGGCGACGGAGACCAGCTTGCCGGCCTTGGTGCGCGCGGCAGCGTGTTTTGCCGCCGCCACCGTGGCGTGGTCGAACGGCTCGATCTCGAAGGCGCCGAGCGGGCCGTTCCAGACCAGTGTCGCGGCGCGGTCGATCCATTCGCCGATGGTGGTCACGGTCTTGGCGCCGACATCGAGGATCATGCCGTCGGCCGGCACGTCCGAAATGGCGACAGTCTCGCAGGCAGCACCGGCCTTAAACTCTTTGGCGACGACGCCGTCGACCGGCAGGATGATGGCGCAGCCGGCCTCGGCCGCCTCGATCATGATCTGCTTGGCAGTGGAGGCAAGGTCATGCTCGCACAGCGACTTGCCGACATCGGTGCCGCGCGCGGCAAGGAAGGTGTTGGCCATGCCGCCGCCGATGACCAGCGCGTCGACCTTCTTCACCAGGTTCATCAGCAGGTCGATCTTGGTCGAGACCTTGGCGCCGCCGACGATGGCGACGACTGGACGGACCGGGTTGCCCAGGCCCTTCTCCAGTGCTTCCAGTTCGGCCTGCATGGTGCGGCCGGCAAAGGACGGCAAGAGACGCGCCAGCCCTTCGGTCGAGGCGTGGGCACGGTGCGCTGCCGAGAAGGCATCGTTGACGAAGATGTCGCCATTGGCGGCGAGCCGTTCGGTGAAGGCCGGATCGTTCTTCTCCTCGGCCTTGTAGAAGCGGGTGTTTTCCAAGAGCAGCACATCGCCCTTGTTCATGGCGGCGACAGCGCTTCCCGCCGTGTCGCCGACGCAATCCGAGGCAAAGCCGACGGGACGGCCAAGCACCTCGGCTGTCGCCTTGGCGATCGGCTCGAGCGAGAATTCTGGCGAGGGGCCATCCTTCGGCCGGCCGAAATGGGCGAGCAGGATGACCTTGGCGCCCTTGCGGGACAATTCGGCGATGGTCGGCGCGATGCGCTCGATGCGGGTGGCGTCGGTGACCTTGCCGTCGGCGACGGGAACGTTGAGGTCGACGCGCACCAGCACGCGCTTGCCGCTGATGTTGCCGATATCGTCCAGTGTCTTGAAGGCGGCCATGCGGATTCCTTTCGCGAAAATCGCCGGGACCATACCCCGCGCCAACGACGATGCAAGGCTTTGGCCGCGGTGCGATGCGAAATTTTGAGGCGAGCGGGGACATAGTGCGTGAAGATCGCCCTACGCGGATGGGGCGAGGCAAACGACCGCCCTTGTCAGCCCTCGGTCGTTGCCTTTTCAACCGGCGGTTCCGGGGCCGGTTTCTGGTCCGCCTGAGCCGCTTCTACCTGCGTTTCGGTCGGCTTGCGCCAGTTGCGGATGAAGGCGCTGAGGCGGTCGCCCATCTCGCCGGCGCTCAGGAACACCGGCACCCGCGCCACCGGTGCGGTCGGCTCGAAGGAGAGGCCGAGACCCGTGATCCTGCCCTTGTCATCGACATCCCTGACGATCAGCTCGATCTGGCCGATCAGCACGCGGTCGGCATATTCGGCATGGCCACCAAGCCGCGCCGTGACCAGCGCGCCTACGGTCTGCTTCTGCTCCGCCTCGGTCAGGCCAGGCGCGTAGGCTGCTTCCAGTTCGGCGGCGGAGCGTGCCGGGTCGACGGCGAAGGCGCCGAAGAAATCGGCATCTTCCGGGTCGACCACGGCGCGGCTGGCGAACAGCTTGTCGAGCAGGCGCGGATAGCGGTCCGGCACGAAGATGTAGACCTGATCGCCGGCGGCCAGCCTGCCCATGTCCTGGAAGCGCATCGAGCGGCCGTCGCGCAGCACCAGCGAGGGCCGTGCCCAGCGCGGAATGCGCTCGCCGCGCGCCACAGGGCTGCCATGCGCGACGCGATAGGCGAGAAGCTCGTGATGCGCGGAGCCGGGCAGTTCGAGCTCGACCTTGTCGAGCGGGCCGAGGCGCGCCGGCACGATGAGGCCAAGGCGACGCGCCAGGGGGCCGACGGTCCAGCCCTGGATGACCAGCGACACCAGGACGATGATGAAGGCGGTATTGAAGATGACACGGCCATTCTCCAGCCCGCCGAGCAGCGGGGTGATGGCGAGCAGGATGGAGACGGCGCCGCGCAGCCCGACCCAGGAAACGAAGGCGACCTCGGGGCGCGGCAGGCGGAACGGGATCAGGCAGAGCCAGACCGCGATGGGCCGGGCGACGAACATCAGGAACAGGCCAAGCGCTATTGCCGGCACCATGATGGCAGGAAACTGCGAGGGCGTCGCGAACAGGCCGAGGATCAGGAACATGATGATCTGCGCCAGCCACGACATGCCGTCCTGGAAGCGCTTGAGGATGGTGACGGCGCGGATATCGGAATTGCCGGCAATGAGGCCGGCGATATAGACCGCCAGGAAGCCGGAGCCGCCAATGGCGCCGTCGGCGGCGAAGACCATCAGCGACAGGGTCAGCACGAAGATCGGCAGCAGGCCGTGGTCGAGATTGAGCCGGTCGACGAGACGCACGATGGCGAGGCCGCCGAGCACGCCGACTATGGCGCCGAGGCCCATATTGATGACGAAGCCAAGGATCAGGTTGGTGACCAGGACATTGGTTTCGGGGTTGGCGTGGGCGGCGATGACCTCGACCAGGGTGATGGTCAGGAAGATGGCGATCGGGTCGTTGGTGCCGGATTCCACCTCAAGGGTGGAACGCACACGTTCGCGCAGATTGATCTCGCCGGCGCGCAGCAGGAAGAACACCGCCGCCGCGTCGGTCGAAGCGACGGCGGCGCCGAGCAGGAAGGATTCCAGCCAGGTCAGGTCGAGCAGGTAATGGGCGGCGGCGCCGAACAGGCCGGTGGTGATAAGGACGCCGAAGGTTGCCAGCGACAGCGCCGGCCCCGCCGCCTGCCGCAAGGCGTTGAGCGGCGTGCCGAAACCGGAATCGAACAGGATGACCGCCAGCGCCAGTGAGCCGGCAAAATAGGCGATGCGGGCGTTGTCGAATTCGATGCCGAGGCCGTCGGTTCCGGTGGCGAGCCCGATGCAGAGAAACAGAAGCAGGAGAGGGGCGCCGAAGCGGAAGGCGATCAGGCTCGAAAACGCGGCGGCGACAACAAGCGCTGTGCCGACCAGCGTGACGAGATAGATCGCATGCTCCATCCGTGATTTGCCCCTCGAATTCCTCTTTCTACCGATTTACGGGAGAGTGGGGCGAAGGCATGGCCAGTGCAAGGCGCAAGGGTGGTTTTTTGGCGCGGGCCGCTGATTTTCCGGCGTTCAGCGTTGCTGCTCCGGCAAATGAAAAACGCCCGGACGAAGCCGGGCGTTTCAAGTCTCCGGAAGGTAGTCTTCGATCAGGCGATGGTCTTGCCGAAGGCGACGGCGGTGTCGCCCATGCGGTTGGAGAAACCCCACTCATTGTCATACCAGGACAGCACCGAAACGAAGTTGCCGTCCATCACCTTGGTCTGGTCGAGCGCCATGATCGAGGACCGCGGATCGTGGTTGAAGTCGATCGAGACGTTCGGGTGATGGGTGACGCCGAGAATGCCCTTCAGTCTGCCGTTGGAGGCGGCGATGACCGCTTCGTTGATTTCCTGGACCGTGGTGGCGCGCTTGGCGATGAACTTGAAGTCGACGACCGAGACGTTCGGGGTCGGCACGCGGATCGAGATGCCGTCGAGCTTGCCCTTGAGGTCGGGGAGGACAAGACCGATGGCCTTGGCGGCGCCGGTCGAGGTCGGGATCTGCGAAAGGGCCGCGGCGCGGGCGCGGTAGAGATCCTTGTGCATGGTGTCCAGCGTCGGCTGGTCGCCCGTGTAGGAGTGGATCGTCGTCATCATGCCTTTTTCGATGCCGACCGTCTCGTGCAGCACGGCGGCCAGCGGCGCCAGGCAGTTGGTCGTGCAGGACGCGTTCGAGATGACGATGTGGTCCTTGGTCAGCTTGTCGTGGTTGATGCCGTAGACGACGGTCAGGTCGGCTCCGTCGGCAGGTGCGGAGACCAGCACGCGCTTGGCGCCGGCGGTCAGGTGCGCTGCCGCCTTGTCGCGGGCGGTGAAGATGCCGGTACATTCGAGCGCGATGTCGACGCCGAGTTCCTTCCACGGCAGCTGTGTCGGGTCCTTGATGGCGGTGACCTTGAACTTTTCCTTGCCGACGGTGATCTGGTCGCCATCGACGCTCACCTCGTGCGGGAAGCGGCCATGCACGCTGTCGTAGCGCAGCAGATGGGCATTGGTCTCGACCGGGCCGAGATCGTTGACGGCGACGACGTCGATGTCCTTGCGGCCGGACTCATGGATGGCGCGCAGGATGTTGCGGCCGATGCGGCCGAATCCGTTGATGGCAACTCTGACGGTCATTTTTCTCTCCCTGGGAGCTGGAAGGTAATTTGGTCCGCAGCTTCATAGCGGCGGACGGCCGAAGAATCCAGCCATCCAAGGCATGGATTTAAATCGATTAGGTTGGGCCAGCCCACGAAATCGCCGCATTGCGGTTTCGTGGACGGGCGCCTCAATCCGTTATTTGGCGTGCAAGCGGGCTTCCGCCGCCTTAGCCGCCGCCTCGGCGGTGATGCCGAAATGCGGGTAGAGCTGTTCGATCGTGCCAGAGGCACCAAAGCCGGTCATGCCGACGAAGATGCCGTCCGAGCCGATAAGATGATCCCAGCCCTGGCGGATGCCGGCCTCGATCGCCATCTTGATCGGAGCGCTGCCGATGGTCTTCTTGCGGTAGTCGTCGCTCTGCTTGTCGAACAGTTCGAAGCAAGGCACCGAGACGACGCGGGTGGGATGGCCGTGTTTTTCCAAGAGGTCACGGGCGCCGAGGGCGATCTCGACCTCTGAGCCGGTGGCGAAGATCGTCACAGCTGCCTCGCCGCTGGCCGCGGCCAGTTCGTAGGCGCCCTGGCTGCTCAGGTTCTTGGCCGAGTGCTCGGTGCGCACCGTCGGCAGGTTCTGGCGGGTCAGCGCCAGGGTCGACGGCGTCTTTTCCGACTCGATAGCAATCTGCCAGCATTCGGCGGTTTCCACCGCATCGGCCGGACGGAAGACATTGTGGTTGGGGATGGCGCGGAGTGCCGCCAGATGCTCGACCGGCTGGTGTGTCGGGCCGTCTTCGCCCAGACCGATTGAATCATGGGTCATGACGAAGATCGAGCGGATGCCCATCAGCGAGGAAAGCCGCATCGACGGGCGCGCATAGTCGGAGAAGCACATGAAGGTGCCGCCATAGGCGATGAGGCCGCCATGCAGCGTCAGGCCGTTGATGGCGGCGGCCATGCCGTGCTCGCGGATGCCGTAGTGGACATAGCGCTGGCCATAGTCATCGGGCGTGATGTTTTTGGTCTGGCTGGTCTTGGTGTTGTTGGAGCCGGTCAGGTCGGCGGAGCCGCCGATGGTTTCCGGCACGGCGCCGTTGATGACTTCCAGCGCCATTTCCGACGATTTGCGGGTGGCGACCTTCGGCTTGTCGGCCGAGAGCTTCTTCTTGTAGTCGTCAATGACGGCGTCGAAGTTGGACGGCAGCTTGCCGGCGAGGCGGCGCTCGAACTCGGCCTTCAGCTTCGGTTCGGCCTTGGCGAGGCGGCCTTCCCAGTCGGTGCGCGGCTTGACGCCGGCCTTGCCGGCAGTGCGCCAGGCATCGAGGATGTCGGCCGGGATCTCGAAGGGCGGCGACTCCCAGTTGAAGAATTTGCGCGCGCCGGCGATCTCGTCAGTGCCGAGCGGCGAGCCGTGCGCCTTGTTGGTGCCGGCCTTGGTTGGGGCACCGAAGCCGATGGTCGTCTTGCAGGCGATCATCGTCGGCTTGTCGGAATGGCGGGCGGCTTCGATGGCATAGGCGATGGCTTCCGGATCGGTGCCGTCGATATGGCTGGCATTCCAGCCGGAGGCCTGGAAGCGGGCGACCTGGTCGGTGTTGTCAGCGAGCGAGACCGGGCCGTCGATCGAGATGTTGTTGTTGTCCCAGAAGACGATCAGCTTGTTGAGCTTCAGGTGCCCGGCAAGTGCGATGGCTTCCTGGGAAACGCCTTCCATCAGGCAGCCGTCGCCGGCCAGCACATAGGTGTAGTGGTTGACCAGGTCGTTGCCGAAGGCGGCGTTCATGATGCGCTCGCCGAGCGCAAAGCCGACCGAATTGGCAAGACCCTGGCCGAGCGGGCCGGTGGTCGTCTCGATGCCGGTGGCATGGCCGTATTCGGGATGGCCTGCCGTCTTCGAGCCCAACTGGCGGAAGTGCTTGATCTGGTCGAGGGTCATGTCCTCGTAGCCGGTCAGATGCAGCAGCGAATAGAGCAGCATCGAGCCATGGCCGGCCGACAGGATGAAGCGGTCGCGATCGGGCCAGTGCGGGGCCTTGGGATCATATTTCAGGAAGCGGGTGAACAGCACCGTGGCGATGTCGGCGCAGCCCATGGGCAAGCCGGGATGGCCGGACTGGGCCTTCTCGACGGCGTCCATGGAGAGAAAGCGGATCGCATTGGCCATCCGGTCATGTTGTTCACGCGACGTCATGGTTCCTCCAGAAATGGGGGTTTGGGGCTTGGGAGAGCCCTTGAAAAAGGGTGCGCGACACATAGCAGGCGCGGGCTTTTAGTCAACAAATCGGGTGCACATTTGCCGGTCTTGTGATGCCGGCGGCGAGCCTACATTAGCGTTAGCGGGGGACAGTCGCGAGAGCTTTGTTGACGTTGCCTTCACCCGGTGCCTAATGTTTCCGGGATAAGGCGTTCTGAACGCGAACGATTCGGTGATGGGCAGGGCACAGGACGAAGGCCATGACCGGGGAAACCACACTCAAGGAAGTCATCGCCAGGCTGGGCAAGGCCATCGAGGGGCTGGAAAACGCCGTCGCGGCCAAGCTGGAGCACGAGCGCGACTACTCGGAAGCCGAGGCCGAAGTGCAGCGGATGAATGCCGACCGCTCACGGCTGGCGCAGGAACTCGACAATTCCGAAGCGCGCGCCGAACGGCTGGAGGACGCCAACAAGGAAGTCTCGCGACGGCTGGTGACCGCCATGGAAACCATCCGCGCCGTGTTGGACAGATAGGAGCTGGCCCATGGCACAGGTCACGGTTTCAATCGACGGCAAACAGTATCGGATGGCCTGCGACGAAGGCCAGGAAGAGCATCTGATTGACCTCGCCGAGCGTTTCGACCGCTATGTCTCGCATCTGAAAGATTCCTTCGGCGAGATCGGTGACCAGCGGCTGACGGTCATGGCCGGCATCATGGTGATGGACGAACTCTCGGAACTGCAGAAGCGCGTCAAGGGCATGGAAAGCGAAGTGCTGACCTTGCGCAAGACGCGCGACGAGGCGCTGACCAAGGCCGACAAGAGCGACAGCGTGCTGACCAACGCGCTCGGCGCGCTGGCGCAGCGCATGGAAGATTTGACGTCGACGCTGGCGGTGAAATCCTAGCACTACTTTGGCATTTTTTTGGTTCTGGGAGCGTTTGAGGATTCCCAAGAGCGGTTTTGCGTGATTCATGAGAGGTCGGCTGTTGGAGGGGCCGGCCATGAACAGGGATTGGCAAGTCGATCTGGAGCAGTGGCTTGAGCCGTTCGTCTCGGCGTTGAGGCACAAGACGCGTGCGCGGATGTGTCCGGCCTATATTGCTGGGCTGATTGGCCTTGGGGATCGCAAGAGCATCCAACCGATGGCGGCGCGCGACGCAGGCGTCAACTATGACCAGCTGCACCACTTCATCGCGAGCGGCGTGTGGGATGCTGGGCCGCTGGAGAAGGTGCTACTTGCGGAGGCCGACAGACAAGTTGGCGGGAACGATGCATGGCTGATCGTGGACGACACAGCGCTCCCCAAGAAGGGGCGCCACTCGGTCGGCGTCGCGCCGCAATATGCCTCGGCGCTTGGTAAGAACGCCAACTGCCAGACGCTGGTGTCGCTGACGCTGGCCTCTAGCGAAGTGCCGGTCATGGTGGGACTGCGGCTGTTTCTGCCCGAGAGCTGGACTTCCGATCCCGCCCGGCTCGACCGTGCCGGTGTGCCCGAGGACCATCGTGCCTACAGGACCAAGCCCGAAATCGCGCTGGCCGAGATCGACCGGGCTCGCGCAGCCGGCCTACGCTTTGGCTGCGTGCTCGCCGATGCCGGATATGGCTTGAGCGCCCCCTTCCGGCAGGCGCTCACCGAGCGCGGCCTTACCTGGGCCGTCGGCATCCCGTTCAAGCAGAAGGTCTATCCCGCCGACGTGGCAATGATCTTTCCCGTTGCCGGACGCGGCCGTCCGCGCCAGCGGCATATCCCCGATGTGAAGTCGATGACCGCGAAGGCGATGCTGGAGACAGCCCCATGGCGCGCGGTCAGTTGGCGGCGTGGCACCAAAGGCCGCCTCTCGGCGCGCTTCGCCGCTGTCCGTGTCCGGGTTGCAGATGGCCCACCCCAGCGCATCCGCGACATGGGCGCTCAGCATCTGCCCGGCGAGGAGGTCTGGGTGATCGGCGAGCACCGCTCGACCGGCGAGCGCAAATACTACCTCTCCAACTTGCCCGCCGACACCCCGCTCAAGCAGATCGCAGGCGCCATCAAGGCGCGCTGGGTCTGCGAACAGGCGCATCAGCAGCTCAAGGAGGAACTTGGCCTCGACCACTTCGAAGGGCGCTCATGGACCGGCCTGCACCGGCACGCGCTGATGACGATGATCGCCTACGCCTTCCTGCAATCTCGCCGCCTCAAACAAGCGGGAGGGGGAAAAAAGAATCGTTGGCCCGCCGCCCCAACCGAGCCTACCCGCCGTCAGGCAAGCCATCCTCACCGCGCTAGCGCAGC
Source organism: Mesorhizobium sp. NZP2077 (assembly GCF_013170805.1). Classification (NCBI taxonomy): domain Bacteria; kingdom Pseudomonadati; phylum Pseudomonadota; class Alphaproteobacteria; order Hyphomicrobiales; family Phyllobacteriaceae; genus Mesorhizobium; species Mesorhizobium sp. NZP2077. Next base: position 1,394,373 of record NZ_CP051293.1, read on the forward strand.
CGCCCCCAATCCGTTGTCCCCACTGCCGCAGAGCCCTCTCCGCTAACAATCTGCCAAAGTAGTGCTAGACTCTTTCGGCGTCCGCAGCGAAATTTCTGCATTCTCCAACAAATTGCGAAAATTTTTCGCGGCCTGCATCACCGCCGGCGACCTCAACGTTTTGAAGGTCGCCGCGGGAGTGGTAAAAGGGTGGGAACCCGCCATCCGGCGGCATTCACAGGGGTAGGGACCATGAGCCTTCGTATCAACGACATAGCGCCGGACTTCACGGCCGAGACCACCCAAGGCGCGATCAAGTTTCACGACTGGATCGGCGACGGCTGGGCGATCCTGTTCAGCCACCCGAAGAATTTCACACCGGTCTGCACGACCGAGCTCGGCACGATGGCGGGGCTGGAGGGCGAGTTCAAGAAGCGCAATGTCAAGATCATCGGTATCTCTGTCGATCCGGTTGCGAGCCACGACAAGTGGCAGGCCGACATCAAGACGGCGACCGGCCAAACGGTGCACTATCCGCTGATCGGCGACAAGGATCTCAAGGTCGCCAAGCTTTACGACATGCTGCCCGCCGGTGCCGGCGAGACCTCGGAAGGCCGCACGCCCGCCGACAACGCCACCGTGCGCTCGGTCTACGTCATCGGGCCCGACAAGAAGATCAAGCTGGTGCTGACCTACCCGATGACCACGGGCCGCAATTTCGATGAGATCTTGCGCGCGGTCGATTCCATGCAGCTCACCGCCAAGCATCAGGTGGCGACGCCGGCCAACTGGAAGCAGGGCGAGGACGTCATCATCACCGCCGCTGTTTCCAACGAGGATGCGATCAAGCGTTTTGGCGCCTTCGAGACCATCCTGCCCTATCTCAGGAAGACCAAGCAGCCTTCCGCCTGAAACAGGAGTCGGAACGGTTTTTGCCGTTTCCGCCCTTGCGGGCCAAGTCATGCTTGACTGGCCCGCGGGGGTGGACAACCATGCTCTTATTAGAGTTCGGCGGAGAAAATCGTTCCTGCCGGCGGGGTTGGGGAGCTCGGTTTGGACGTGGCTTTGGCAAGACCTGAGGTCAAGGGCTTTTACGACAAGCCGACCGGGGCCATCCAATACGTCGTCACCGACCCGGCGACGAAGCGGTGCGCCCTTATCGATCCGATCCTCGACTTCGATGAGAAATCCGGCGCAACGGGTACGAAGAACGCGGATGCCCTGCTCGATTTCGTTGGAGAAAACGGGCTGGAGATCGAGTGGATCCTCGACACCCATCCGCATGCCGACCATTTCACGGCTGCACACTATCTGAAACAGAAAACCGGGGCGCCGACGGCGATCGGCGACAGGGTTGTCGATGTCCAGAAGCTGTGGAAGGTGATCTACAACTGGCCGGATTTTCCCGCCGACGGCTCGCAGTGGGACAGGCTGTTCCGGGAAGGCGAGACGTTTGCGATCGGCAGCCTCCCAGTCAAGGTGCTGTTCTCACCCGGCCACACGCTGGCCTCGATCACCTATGTGGTCGGCGACGCCGCCTTCGTGCATGACACGCTGTTCATGCCAGACAGCGGCACGGCGCGCGCGGATTTTCCCGGCGGCAGTGCCGCGCGGCTGTGGCGCTCGATCCAGGGCATACTGGCGTTGCCCGACGAGACGCGAATCTTCGTCGGCCATGACTATCAGGCCGGTGGCCGCGAGGCCTTATGGGAAAGCACGGTCGCCGTACAGAAGGCCAGCAACATCCATCTCGTTGCCGCGCACAGCGAGGCTGAGTTCGTGGCGCTACGCGAAGCGCGCGACAAGACATTGCCGATGCCGCGGCTGATCCTGCATGCGCTGCAGGTCAATATGAATGGCGGCCGCCTGCCGGAGCCGGAAGCCAATGGCCGGCGGTATCTGAAGTTTCCGCTGGATGGGCTTTGAGGCAATCTCAGCCTGGCTGCGGTGTAAGAAAAAGGCGGCGCCAGTTTCCTGACGCCGCCTTGATATTTCCTGGCCGAAGCCGGCCTTAAGCCGCCGGCTGTGCCTCGATGGTGCGCAGCGCCTGGGTCTGGCGCTTGGCGGCGGCCTTGACGGCATCCTGCACTTTTTCGAAGGCGCGCACCTCGATTTGGCGCACACGCTCGCGGCTGATGTCGAACTCGGCCGACAGCTCTTCCAGCGTCAGCGGCTCCTCGGCGAGGCGACGGGCCTCGAAGATGCGCCGTTCGCGCTCATTGAGCACGGCAAGAGCGCCCGACAGCATGCCGCGCCGGTTTTCCAGCTCGTCCTGCTCGATCAGCATCTCTTCCTGGCTTTCGTGGTCGTCGACAAGCCAGTCCTGCCATTCGCCGGACTCGCCTTCCGTCGCCCGGATCGGCGCGTTGAGCGAAGCGTCGCCCGACAGGCGGCGGTTCATCGACACCACTTCGGCTTCGGAAACGTTCAGCCTGGTGGCGATCTCGGTGATCTGATCGGGCTTCAAATCGCCGTCGTCCAGAGCCTGGATCTTGCCCTTCACCTTGCGCAGGTTGAAGAACAGGCGCTTCTGGTTGGCGGTCGTGCCCATCTTGACCAGGCTCCACGAGCGCAGGATGTACTCCTGGATCGAGGCCTTGATCCACCACATGGCGTAGGTCGCGAGGCGGAAGCCGCGCTCGGGTTCGAATTTCTTGACGGCCTGCATCAGGCCGACATTGCCTTCCGAGATCACCTCGCCGATCGGCAGGCCGTAGCCGCGATAGCCCATGGCGATCTTGGCGACGAGCCGCAAATGGCTGGTGACGAGCTTGTGCGCAGCGCTGGTGTCTTCATGCTCGGCATAACGCTTGGCGAGCATGTACTCTTCCTGCGGCTGAAGCATGGGAAAGCGGCGGATTTCTTCCAGGTAGCGGCTGAGGCCGCCTTCGCCGGAAACAATACTGGGTAGTGACTGGGCCATGATAGCGCCCCCTCTCTATTGGAGTGATGCCCCCGAAACGCGGCGGGCACGTGACGCGAGCACCAAAAGGCCTGCTCGCGACATCAGATCTTATACAGGAACAAAACCAGAAAAGACAGGCATTTGTTCAACACGAAACAGTGTGTCACGCTGAAGTGAACAGTGCCAGTCAGGTTTTTTGATGGCTGGTTTCCGGCTTGTCGGTGGCAGGTTCAGAGATTACGAAAACCGCCGACGAGTTCCCCCATGTCCCCCGGTATCGGCGCCTCGAACCTCAGAGGCAAATGGGTATCCGGGTGACGAAATGCAAGGAGCCAGGCATGCAAAGCTTGCCGGGAAAATGCCTTGACCTGACCTTTCAGCGGCTCCGGCAGCCGGTTGGCCTTGGTGCGGAAGGCCTGGCCATAGTCGGGGTCGCCGATGACCGGATGACCAATATGGGCCATGTGGACACGGATCTGGTGGGTGCGTCCGGTTTCCAGCCGGCATTCGACCAGGCTTGCCGTGGCGAATTCCTGCTGGTTCTCGCCGAAACGCTCCTGGACGGCAAAGTGGGTGATGGCATGGCGGGCGTCGTCGCGGCCTTCCGGCACCACGGCCCGGCGCACCCGGTCGGCGGCGCGGCCAAGCGGTGCATCGACCGTTCCGGTTGGCCGCTGCGGTATGCCCCAGACCAGCGCCAGATAGGCGCGTTCCAGATCGCCGCTGCGGCCGTGATCGGCGAAGGCTTCGGACAACGCCTTATGAGCGCGGTCGGTCTTGGCCACCACCATGACGCCGCTGGTCTCCTTGTCCAAGCGGTGCACGATGCCCGGCCGGCGCACCCCGCCAATGCCTGACAGGCTGTCGCCGCAATGATGGATCAGCGCGTTGACCAGCGTGCCGGTCCAGTTGCCGGCGCCGGGATGCACGACAAGCCCCGCCTGCTTGTTGATGACGATCAGAGCGTCGTCTTCATAGAGCACATCGAGCGCGATGTTCTCGCCCTGCGGCGTGGCCGGCTCCGGTTCCGGCATCGCGACTGCAACACTTTCGCCCGCGATCATCTTGCGCTTGGTCTCGTCGATCGGCTTGCCGTTGATGGAAACCGCGCCCTGCCGGATCAGCATCTGCACGCGGCTGCGCGACATGTCGGGACCGAGGCTCGCCGCCAGCCATTGATCCAGGCGCTGTCCGGCCGCATCCGGGCCTGCCACAAGCACAGTTGGTGCTGCCTCTATCAATTCAGGGTCCTCTTCGCTATGAGCGCTCATCGAAAAACCGTTCCGGAATATTTGCCATGGCCCGGCCCGATGCCGACGAAGACCAGGAAAAGCCGCTCGACCCCGAGGTCGAAAAGATGCGTGGCAAGCTCGTCCGCTTCATGGCCATCAATCTCGGCCTGCTGCTGCTGGCCCTTATGGTGGTGATCGCGGCGATTGTCTACAAAGCCCGCAAAGCGCCATCGGTGGCCCCGCCACTGGCTGGCGATATCCAGGTGCCCGCCGGCGAGCCGTTGAGCGGCGACATCGTGCTGCCGGTCGGTGCAAAAGTGGTTAGCCAGTCGCTGTCCGGCAATCGCATCTCGATCGACGCCGAGCTTGCCGACGGCGGTCGCGCGATCTTCATCTACGATATCGCCGAGCGCAGGCTGATCGGCCAGTTCGCAATTCGCAACAAATAGGCTGGCCGCAACCATGCAACGAACAAGCGCGTCGCAGAAATGACCGGCTTCGCCGAACATCGTCGTGTCGCGACTGTCGCGCTGGTCGTCGCCAATTATGACGAGGCGATCGCCTGGTATGTCGGGCGGCTGGGCTTCCTGCTCCTCGAGGACGTCGATCTCGGCGGCGGCAAGCGCTGGGTCACGGTCGCGCCGGCCAACGGGCAGGGCGCCAGACTGCTGCTGGCCGAAGCTTCCGACGAGGCGCAAAGGCAAAGCATCGGCAACCAGATTGGCGGACGGGTCTTCTTGTTCCTCGAAACCGACAACTTTGCGCGCGACCATGCGGCAATGCTGGAAAAGGGCGTCGAATTCCGCGAGGCGCCGCGTTTCGAGCCCTATGGCACGGTGGCGGTTTTCGCCGATCTCCATGGCAATCTCTGGGACCTGATCGAGCCGAAACGCTAGAGCGTTTCACCGTTTCATGGAAACGGCGAACCGCTCTAACTCATTGTTTTGACACAATTCCTGACGGAAAACCGCTCGCACTTTTCCTGGAATTGCTCCAGGATTGCAGCCGGCTTTTCGCCGATGTGGTAAAGCTGGCCGAACCCAGTTGCTTTTTCCCAGCCGTCAGCCTATATCGCCGGTTCTTGAGCGCGCCCATCGTCTAGCGGTCAGGACACCGCCCTCTCACGGCGGGAACAGGGGTTCGATTCCCCTTGGGCGTACCAAGGATCTTCTGCCTGATGTGATGCTTGCGCAATCCGGCATGTTGAAGCAAGTTGGCTGCATGAAACAATTGGCTTTGCCCCTCCTCATTTCCGCTGCCCTGATTGCCCAGTGCGGCCCGTCGTTCTCCAAGGACAGGACGATCACCGGCACCATTCGAGGTTTCGAATGTGGCGACAATTGCTATCTGACCATTGTCGACCGCAAGAAGGTGGAGCAAGTCGGCCTGTGTGCCGCGCCCGAGTGCGAAAGCTGGAACGAGCAAACCGCGATGCCGTCGCGCTACAAGGGAAAGCGCGTGATCGTTGCAGTCGGGCAAGGGCAGCAGGTCGATGACAGCGGCAATTTGATGGGAGAGATGATGTCCTTCACGAAGATCAGATTTCTCGACTAGCATTGGCGGCATTCAGACAAGGCACCCTATGTAGGTTGCTCTTGACTGACGACGCCCGCGGCCCCGCCGGCTCCGCGTGCCCGAATGCCCCCAATTTAAGTCAGGCCGCGACGCTTGAAAGCGCAACAATTGCTGTTACTTACGACGCCGGGGTAACATCCGCGGACGGCGGATTTTGGGTTTGGGTAGAGTTGGAATGGCGTCAGGGAAGATGATTTGCTCGCGCTGCCATGGCGGCGGCAAGGTTTTCGATTGCTCGAGATGGTCCGCGTCGAAAGGGCATTGCTGCCCGCAAGGGACGCACCAGATCAGTTGCCCGGGGAAGACCGTCGCGTGCGCCGAATGTGGCGGCCTCGGGATGCTGGTGGAAGCTGAGCTCAAGGCCGTCGCGTAGCCGCGGCTTCGGCAAGGACGCGATGAGGGCGACTTTCCCGTTGCTACCGTGTCGGCCGTCTCTTGGATAGGTCCAGCAGGTTTTAAGACCAAGAGCGGTTTCACCGTCTTGCAACGAAAGGGCTCGCCCGCTTCTGGCGCGGCGGGGCCGATTGCATTAGCATCACGTCAGGGATTTCGAGGCACGGCTCAAGCGGCACAGAGAATGCCGGTGCCGGACAGATCTGACGGGCAATCGATGCCGCGGGGAGAAGGCCAATGCAGAAGCTGCAATCGCAGGGCGTCCACCACATCACACTGGTCGGCGCCGGGCGCCAGACCTCGATCGATTTCTGGGAAGGCGTGCTCGGCATGCCGTTCATCTTCGAGCAGCCCAACCTCGACAAGGCCAGCGAAAGCCATCTCTATTTCGATCCGGGCGACGGCCGGCTGATCACCGTCTTCACCGATGAGAGCCGCACGCCGCCGAAGCGGCGCACGCCGACCGACCCGGGCTGCGTCCACCACATCGCGTTTGCGGTGTCGCGCGTCACCTTCCTGCAGGCGGTCGCTCGGCTCGACGAGCGCGGTATCAAGCACAGCGGCGTCAAAGATCGCGGCTTCATGGATTCGATCTATTTCGAGGATCCGCTCGGCCTGCTGATCGAACTCGCTTCCTACCGCTTCGAGCCGCCGGCGGGTTTCACCCATGCTGACGTGCTGATGCAGGCGCACAGGCTGCGTGTCGCGCGCGGCGATTACAACATTGCCGAGGTGCACCTTGCCGACGCGATCCAGGCGCTTGTCGAGAGTTCCCGCGCGACCCTGTCGGACGACCGGGTGCCGAAGAATCCATACTGACGGCCAACAAAACAGAGGGAGAACAACAATGGCAAAGACAGTGACCAAGAGTGCGAAGAAGCCGGCGGCCAAGGCAACTGCCAAACCGGCAAGCAAGGCTGCGGCCAAGCCGGCGCAAAAGGCGGCGGCAAAGGCGGCTGTCAAGACGTCCGCACCGAAGGCCAAGGCGAAATCGGCGAAAAAACCAGCGCTGAAGCTCAGCATGCTGAAGCCGAGCGTCAACAACATGACAGTGCGGGTGTTTGCCCGCGCGGCCGGGTTCGACGCCGCCGAGACTGATGCCTGGGGCCACACGCGCTCGCCCGAATACATGGCGCGCAATCCGGCGCATCTGACACCGATGATCGAGGACAAGGGACTTCCCAGGGGCGTGCTTTGGGAAAGCTGCGCCATCATGCAGTATCTTTCCAACAAGCATGGGCTGGAGAAATTCTATCCGAAGGCGCCGGCCAAGCGGGCGATGGTCGACAGCGCCATGTTCTATCTGATCGGCACGCTCTACCCCTATGTGGCGCGCGCCACCTATCCGGCGCTGGGTTTCCCGCACTATCCCGGCGAGGTCGGCCACAGCGATGCCCATCCCGACAAGAAGTCGGAAGCACAGAAGGCCGCCATGGCCGCGATCGCCGAGCCGCTGGAGGTTTTTCACAGCTTCTTCAGGGACGGCAAGCCGTTCATCGGCGGCAAGCACCCGTCGATCGCCGATATCCGGCTGGCGGCGACGCTCGAGTTCCTGGCGGTCATCGACTATCCCCTGCCCAAATGGGCGAAGGAGTATGTGGCGGCTATCGAGAAGAAGCTCGGCAAGGCTTACGCCGAGCCGGCCGGCGATGTGCGTGGCTATATCGCCTATGTAAGGTCGCAGGCGAAGGCTTCGGCTTAAGGATTCGTTAACCTAAGCCCTGTCTACTGCTGGGAATTCGCCGCGCGACCACGGATGTACTGGCGCACTATCGGCGGAAGGAAAGGTCGGCTCCGTGCCGGCCTTTTTGCTTTTAGAGCGTTTCACCGTTTCATGGACACGGCGAACCGCTCTAACGCTTTGTTTTGACGCAATTCCTGACGGAAGACCGCTCACACTTTTCCTTGAATTGCTCTAGCGGGCCTCACGCCGGGACATCGCGGGACGTTGATCAGGCAGCGCCGGAGCATCAACTTTTTGCGCCACGATATTGTCATCGCCGGTGTTGGCTCTAACATCCCTTCAGCGGATTCGGCTTGGAATGCCGACCTGGAGTGAGATGAGGGCTTGCGATGAAATGCGTGGCGGCAATGCTGATGATCGCCGGTGGCGTGCTGGCTGGAACGCTTCTCCCGTCACAGGCAGCAGTGCTCAACACAATGGATGACGTCGGGGACGCGATCCAGGCGTGCTGGACGCCGCCGGCGGATGCCGGGAACTCGACCGTAACCCTGAGCTTCAGCTTCAAGCGCGACGGCTCGCTGATCGGTCCGCCGCGGCCGACCGCCGCCAAGGTGGCCGGCGATGACAAGGCGCGGAAGGCGTTCATCGAGGCGGCCGTCGCGGCCGTCAGGAATTGCACGCCCCTGACCGTTTCGCCGACGCTGGCGAAAGGCATCGGCGGCAACGTCTTCACATTGCAACTGATTTCCCCGAAGCAATAGCTGTTCACGCCGGCCTTTTAGCGAGAAAGCAACAGCGCATTTCGCGGGAAGGCTACGCCTCCGCCAGATTGGCTTTTCCAGAACCAATTGCTCAATGGCTAAGGCGCCGAACCTCGGCATGCCGTGCCAGGTCCGGTGTCTCGAAGACATAGTCGCTCCAGGCCGATTCCGGGATTTGCCCGGCAAGATAGCACTCCAGCAACAGGTTTTGCTCGGGATTGAGCGGTCGTGGCGCGCGCTCATGATCCAGCCCGAGAGAATGGAAAAGGTTCCTTGTCAGTTCCGATACCGTGAAGTGGATCGACATCTGCGTTATCCTCTGCCCATCAACGCCGCAGTCAGGCAAAGGTTTCAGCGTCAGGCGCCGGTAACGCCGGATTGATCGTTCGCTGGGGCCATGACCTGGCAATTTTCGACCGCCGCCGGTCTGACCGCATTGTTTTCCGCTTCGTCTCAATCTTGAAATAAAAATGTAATATCGAATTTACAGGGGCCATTCTATTACACTAGATGAAAGCCTGCTCAGGTCGTAATTCTTTAAGTATTAGGTATAGCTCACTTGGGTGAAATTTACCTTGGCGGCGCAAGGAGACGCTGCCATGGGTGATTTAATCTGGTTGTCGGAAGCGCAGATGCGCCGCATCGAGCCATATTTTCCGCTGTCCCATGGGGTGCCTCGTGTCGATGATCGTCGGGTCATCAGTGGGATCATCTTCGTGATCAGGAACGGCTTGCGGTGGCGCGACGCGCCAGCGGAGTACGGCCCACCAAAAACGATCTACAATCGCTTCATTCGCTGGAGCAGGCTGGGCGTGTTCAACAAGATTTTCGCGGCACTCGCGGCGAAGGGCGGGAAGCCCGACCATCTGATGATCGATGCGACCCACCTGAAAGCCCACCGGACTGCAGCAAGTCTGCTCAAAAAGGGGATGTTCCCCGACGTATCGGACGTACCAAAGGCGGCCTGAACTCGAAGCTACATGCCGTCTGCGACGGCAAAGGCAGACCGCTGGTGATGCTGCTGAGCGAGGGCCAGATGAGCGACTACAAAGGCGCTGCCCTCATGATCGACGCTTTGCCCAGGGCCAAAGCCTTGCTCGCAGACAGGGGCTATGACGCCGACTGGTTCCGCGCCGCTCTCGCAGAGCGCAAGATCACCGCCTGCATCCCGTCAAAGGTCAACCGAAAGGTGACGATCCCCCACGACATCGCACTCTATCGCCAGCGTCACAAGATTGAGAATATGTTCGGCAGGCTCAAGGATTGGCGGCGCATCCACACCCGCTATGACCGCTGTGCGCACACCTTCATGTCTGCAATCTGCATCGCAGCCACCGTCATCTTCTGGCTCAATCAATGAGTCCTGAACCTAGCACTACTTTGGCATTTTTTTGGTTCTGGGAGCGTTTGAGGATTCCCAAGAGCGGTTTTGCGTGATTCATGAGAGGTCGGCTGTTGGAGGGGCCGGCCATGAACAGGGATTGGCAAGTCGATCTGGAGCAGTGGCTTGAGCCGTTCGTCTCGGCGTTGAGGCACAAGACGCGTGCTCGGATGTGTCCGGCCTATATTGCTGGGCTGATTGGCCTTGGGGATCGCAAGAGCATCCAACCGATGGCGGCGCGCGACGCAGGCGTCAACTATGACCAGCTGCACCACTTCATCGCGAGCGGCGTGTGGGATGCTGGGCCGCTGGAGAAGGTGCTACTTGCGGAGGCCGACAGACAAGTTGGCGGGAACGATGCATGGCTGATCGTGGACGACACAGCGCTCCCCAAGAAGGGGCGCCACTCGGTCGGCGTCGCGCCGCAATATGCCTCGGCGCTTGGTAAGAACGCCAACTGCCAGACGCTGGTGTCGCTGACGCTGGCCTCTAGCGAAGTGCCGGTCATGGTGGGACTGCGGCTGTTTCTGCCCGAGAGCTGGACTTCCGATCCCGCCCGGCTCGACCGTGCCGGTGTGCCCGAGGACCATCGTGCCTACAGGACCAAGCCCGAAATCGCGCTGGCCGAGATCGACCGGGCTCGCGCAGCCGGCCTACGCTTTGGCTGCGTGCTCGCCGATGCCGGATATGGCTTGAGCGCCCCCTTCCGGCAGGCGCTCACCGAGCGCGGCCTTACCTGGGCCGTCGGCATCCCGTTCAAGCAGAAGGTCTATCCCGCCGACGTGGCAATGATCTTTCCCGTTGCCGGACGCGGCCGTCCGCGCCAGCGGCATATCCCCGATGTGAAGTCGATGACCGCGAAGGCGATGCTGGAGACAGCCCCATGGCGCGCGGTCAGTTGGCGGCGTGGCACCAAAGGCCGCCTCTCGGCGCGCTTCGCCGCTGTCCGTGTCCGGGTTGCAGATGGCCCACCCCAGCGCATCCGCGACATGGGCGCTCAGCATCTGCCCGGCGAGGAGGTCTGGGTGATCGGCGAGCACCGCTCGACCGGCGAGCGCAAATACTACCTCTCCAACTTGCCCGCCGACACCCCGCTCAAGCAGATCGCAGGCGCCATCAAGGCGCGCTGGGTCTGCGAACAGGCGCATCAGCAGCTCAAGGAGGAACTTGGCCTCGACCACTTCGAAGGGCGCTCATGGACCGGCCTGCACCGGCACGCGCTGATGACGATGATCGCCTACGCCTTCCTGCAATCTCGCCGCCTCAAACAAGCGGGAGGGGGAAAAAAGAATCGTTGGCCCGCCGCCCCAACCGAGCCTACCCGCCGTCAGGCAAGCCATCCTCACCGCGCTAGCGCAGCCGCCCCCAATCCGTTGTCCCCACTGCCGCAGAGCCCTCTCCGCTAACAATCTGCCAAAGTAGTGCTAAGTCGCGAGAATATGATTCCAGTCCGTCAACAGCAAGAACAATGTTGTCCCGATGATCCGCTTCTGGCTTCTCATGATGATCGCTCTGGTGACGGTGGCCGCCTTTGCGCTCGGCACGACGTCTTCCGATGCGGATATTTGCAGCGCGATCAGAGGTCAGTTGCTTTCCGGCGGCCGCGGTGGGGGCGTGAGTCCCGAACTCGCGCAGTTGCGCCGCCAGCTTGCCGCGATCCAGGGCCTGGAGAGGCAGCGCCGGTGCACGGCGCAAAATGCCAAGGGCGGCTTCTTCAACGCTTGCGCTGATCTTGCCAGGAACCGGACGGAGGTGCTGCGCCAGATCGCGGCCGGTTCCGGCCGGGACGTTTCGGGCCTGCAGGCACGGTTCGCGGCGCTCGGCTGCGGTGCGAAGGATCAGCGCCCGGCATCGAAGACCCAGCCCACCGCGGGCGAAGCAATTTATGCCGGCAATTCGATGCTGTTTTGCGTGCGCCTTCCGGATGGATATTTCTTCCCCGCGCCAAAGTCGCAATTCGCCGGCAGCGACGATGTCAAGGATATGGCCGATCAGTGCCGTTACATCTGTGATGATCCGGCTGTCGATCTCTACACGCTGAGCGATGCCAGTCTGGAGACCGAAAAGATGGTCGCGCTTGATACGCGCAAACCCTACACCGAATTGCCGTCGGCTTTCCGCTACCGGGACGATGCCAATTTCAAGGCCTGCGACGTCAAGCGCTACTACCAGCGGGTCGCCGAACTGAGGGCAAGGACGGTGACGCCGACAAACATGAGCAACGCCATCATTCCCCTGCCGCAGCGGAAACCGGACGTCGGCAGCCCGGAAGTCGGCAGCGTTGCGGCAATCCCTCAAGAAGCCCCGGGTGCCGCTCAGGAGCAGTCGATCGAGGCCAGCAAGCGGCCGGTGCGCTTGGTTGGCCCGGCCTTTTTCCCGGCTGAATGACCGCCCTTCTCTCTAGGCATCCATCAGATAACAGGTTGCGGCGGGCTATGGGACCCGTCTGGAACAGAGGGGCGCTCACGGCGTTGTGATCGACATCAGCCAGGAGAAACGCCATGGCCACGTTCAGGGAAATGCGGGTTCTGGAGATCGTCGAAAACGGCTCGCTGACCAATGACGAGAAGATCGCCGAACTGCGTGAGATCGAATCCGAGGCGCGCGGCCTGCAGCGGGCCGCGTCGGAGAGTTCGATGGGTGATGAGGACGGCTGGCAGGACGATTTGCGCCAGGTTCGCCTTGCACTCGACAAGCTTGGAGCGAAGGAACCGAAGAAGGGCGCGGCATCGCTGTAGGCCTCTCCGCTGTTGGGCCCCGGGGCTTTCCCTCAATTGTGCCTATTCGCAGACCATGCGGACCCGCTGGCCCGGCGCGCTTACGTTCCTGCACGCCAATTGCTTTTCCGGGGCCGAGGGCGGGGGAGGCGGCGGTGAAAATTTCGTCTGATGCCGTCTCTGCACGCCAGGTTTAAAAACCCTGCGCTCCGAAAATCGTCCGGGCGGCGGCTGTGGCGGCACCGGAAAGGCGCCACTGTCGGCCTGCGGTGCGTAGTCGACATTGGGTGGCGGCCGGTCCCAGAAGCGCCTGGCGTCGAGTGGCCGCGGGATGATGACTGTGCCGTCATAGCTGCGCGAACAGCCGCTGCCGAAAAGCAGCGCCACGCCCAGCAAGAAAGGCCCTATCCGTCCAGTCATAAGCAACACCCCTGCACAGGCTTATAACGCGGCCTTGGTGCACCCGACAACCGGACCGAATAACGCAGGAGGAACGGACTGGTTGCGCCGTTAAGGTTAGCGGATCGTTAATGCTTCTCGGGCACATTCCGCCGACGAACCGCGGAGGGAGGGTTCGGCCTTGATTTTCGGGGTGGGGACGGGATGGCGGAAGCGGACGAAGCAATCGGCGCGCGCGGCAAGCGTGAGCCCGGCAAGGCGGTACACCGCGGCGACGCGCCGCCTTGCGCGGACATGGATTCGGCCGACGCGCTGCGCCAACTGGTCGAGGTGGGCTCGGACTGGATCTGGGAGACCGACGCCGAACTGCGATTCTCCTGGCTTTCCCCCAGCTATCAGGCGGCCACCGGTATCGATCCGGCCGATGTGCTTGGCCGGTTCCGCTTCGATTTCCTCAATCAGGGCAACCACAGCGCGGCAGCGCATCTGGAGGATCTGCAGGCGCGCCGGCCCTTCCGCGACTTCGTCTACGAACTGAAAGGAGGCGGCGCCGACTGCCGCTGGGTGTTGACGTCAGGCTTCCCACGGTTTGACAGCGAGGGACGATTCGCCGGCTATCGCGGCATAGGCCGCAACGTCACCGCGCTGGCCAGCGCCTTCGAGATCGCGGAGCGGAACCCGTTACCGGACAGCGAACCCGACCGGCATCTTGCCGATCTCGAACGGACAATGGACGCCATGCACATGGGCGTCGTGCTTCTCGATGCCAAGCTCGACACGCTGATCGTCAACAAGGCCTATCGCGATCTGTCCAGGATTGCGGATGGTGCCGTGACTGTCGGTGCTCCGTTCAGCCAGTTGATGGACCTCAACCGCCGCGATGGCATCTATGGCGACATCGACGACCAGCAGTGGCAGCGCTACCTCGCCACCCGTATCGAGGAGATTCGCGCCGGCTCCGTCGCGCCGCGCGAATTTGTCCATGCCAACGGCAGGACGATGATGTTCTCGGTGACGGCGCTGTCCGGAGGCAAGCGGCTGCTGACCTACTATGAGGTCACCGGACTCAAGCGTCGCGATGCCGAGATCGAAAGCGCCAACGCCAAGATCGCCGAGACCTTCGTCAATCTGCGCACCATGGTCGATCAGATGCCGATCGGCGTTCTCGTCCTCGATGCCGAGATGCGCGCCGAAATCATCAATCGCGCATTTTACGATTTCTGGCAGATCGACGCCCGGCGCTCCGAGATCGGCTGCAGCTTCCGCGATCTGATGGACGCCAGCCGCGACATCGACCCGTATGGTTGCGATGATGCGACATGGCAGCAGCATATCGCCGAACGTGAAGCGGAAATCAGAGCCGGCACAGCTGGCTCGCGGCAGTTTCCGCGCAATGACGGTCGTACGCTGATCTCCTCGATGGCGCCGTTGGCCGGCGGCAAGCGGCTCATTTCCTATGTCGATGTCACGGACATGAAGGACCGCGAAGCCGAACTCGCAGATGCGCTGGAAAAGGCGCGGCTGGCGGAAGCGGTGATCAACGGCGTCAAGGACCCGATCTTCGTCAAGGACGACAATCTGCGCTTCGTCTTCGTCAACGAGGCGTTCGCAGGCCTGTTCGGCCAGACTCCGCAAGCCATGCTGGGCAAGCCGGGCGGCGACTTCCTCGCGCCGGCCCAGGTTGCGCTCTTCGAGCGTAGCGAACGTGAGGTGCTTGCCAGCGGGCGTGCTTACGAGGTTGAAGAAAATTTCGAGGTCAATGGCGCCAGCCGTTCGCGCATCGTCAGGAAAAACCGCGTCGGCATGGCAAGCGGCCGCAACTATGTTGCCGGCTTCCTTTTCGACATTTCCGAAATGAAGCGCCGGGAGACCGAGGCACAGGACGCGCGCAAGCATCTCGCCAGCGTACTGGAATCGCTGCCGGCCGGCGTCATCATCTACGACCGCGACGACAAGTTCGTCTTCGCCAACCGCAAGCTGCAGGACTCGCTGCCGGCGCTGAAACCCGTCTGGCAGCCCGGCTCTACCTTCCGCGAGGCGCTGGAGTTCGGCCATGCGGTCGGCTATTTCCGCTCGTGTGGCGATCCCGAACTCGACAAGCTTTACGACGTCGACACCGAACGCTGGGCCGACGGCGTGCTGGCGCGCTACCATCTGCGGAATTCGTCCTACGAGCGCCTCAATGCCGATGGGCGCTGGTACCAGGTCTACGACATGCGCACCGAGGACGGCACGTTTATCGGCGTGCGCGTCGACATCACCGACCTCAAGAGCCGCGAAGCGGCGCTGCGCGACTCGATGCGCCAGATCGATCTGTTCCGGCATGTCATGGACGAGCTGCCGGTGGCCGCCTTCATCAAGGCGCAGGACCTGAGCATCGAATTCGTCAACAAGGCCTGGTGCGCGATTACGGGCCTTGCCAAGGAAGACGTCATCGGCCGCACCGATCGCGAGCTGTTCGGCGCCGAGGAAGCGGAAGGCTTCAGCCATGACGACACCGATGTCGTGGCGACCGGCGCTGCGCGCGAGGTCGAGGAGCCCGTCACCCATCGCGACGGCACGGTGCGGCAGCTGATGACGCGCAAGAGCCGGCTGGTGGCCATCGACGGATCGGTGCATCTGGTTGGTTCCAGCACCGACATCACCGACGTCAAGGCGCGCGAGCGGGTGCTGGAAGAGAGCATGCGCGAGAACGAGGTGTTCCGCAGCCTGATCGACAATGTGCCGGTGTCGATCTACGCCAAGCGCTCCGATCTCAGGCAGTTCTATGTCAACAAGGGCTGGTGCGACCTCACCGGTCTCAGCAGGGAAGATGCGATCGGCAAGACCGACATCGAGATTTTCGGGAAGGACGGCGAGGCTTTCGTCAATGGCGACCTCGCAGTGCTGCGCACCGGCGAAACGCAGGAGATCGAGGAAACCGTGACGCTTGCCGACGGCAGCGTCAGGCATCAGTTCGCGCGCAAGGGCGCGATGATCGCTTCGGACGGCTCGCTCTACCTGATCGGATCGACCACCGACATCACGGAACTGAAGATGCGCGAGGCCGAACTCAGCGAGGCGCGCCAGCGCGCCGTGCTCGCCGACCGCGCCAAGTCGGAATTCCTCGCCAATATGAGCCATGAGATCCGCACACCGATGAACGGCGTGCTGGGCATGGCGGAACTCCTGGCCAAATCCAATCTCGATCCGAAGCAGAAGACGTTCACCGACATCATCGTCAAGTCGGGCAACGCGCTGTTGACCATCATCAACGACATCCTGGATTTCTCCAAGATCGATGCCGGCCAGATGGTGCTCGATCCGGCGCCCTTCAACCTTGCCGAGGCGATCGAGGACGTGGCGACGCTAGTGTCGACGCGCGCCAAGGAAAAGGACCTCGAGCTCATCGTGCGCGTCGAGCCGAGGCTCGAGAGCCTGTTTATCGGCGATGTCGGCCGCATCAGGCAGATCGTCACCAACCTCGTCGGCAACGCGGTGAAATTCACCGATGAGGGCCATGTGCTGGTCGACGTGACCGGCGAGAAGGTCCCGACCGGAACCAGGTTGACAATCTCGGTCACCGACACCGGGATCGGCATCCCCGAGGAAAAACTGAAACTGGTGTTCGAAAAATTCAGCCAGGTCGACACCTCCTCGACAAGGCGGCACGAGGGCACCGGGCTTGGCCTTGCCATCACCTCGCGGCTGGTCGAGCTGATGGGCGGCGCCATCGGCGTCGAGAGCGCCGAAGGCAAGGGCTCGACCTTCTGGTTCACCGTGACGCTGCCGCGGGCTGGACAGCAGGACGGGCAGCGCATCATGCCGGTGGACGTGACGGGCGCACGCGTGCTGATCGTTGACGACAATGCCGTCAACCGGGCCATCCTGGCCGAGCAGATGGCCTCGTGGACGTTCGATTCCTGCGCGGCCGAGAGCGGCGCCGAGGGCCTGAAGGTGCTGATCGCCGCCGCTGCCTATGGCGTGGCCGTGGATTGCGTCGTGCTCGACTACCAGATGCCCGAGATGAGCGGTGCCGAAATGGCGCGCATCGTGCGTAACACCGAAGGCCTCGCCGACACGCCGATCATCATGCTGACCTCGGTCGACCAGTCGCTCGCCAACACCAGCTACCGCGATCTCGGCATCGACGCCCAGCTGATCAAGCCGGCGCGATCCTCCGTGCTTCTGGAAACGCTGGTGGCGACCATCCAGCGCCATCGCCACACCACGGATGCGCCGGTTCAGCAACTCGCAACCGAGAGGCTTGATGCCCCCCAGCGGCCGCCGCTGGCGCCGTCCGAACAACGCGCGCAATTGCAGCCGCCGCCGGTTCGTCCCAGGCTGCCTGCCACCGGCGATGGCGGACACAGGCTGGATATCCTCGTGGCTGAGGACAATGAGGTGAACCAGATGGTTTTCACCCAGATCCTCGGCGAGACCGGCTACGGCTTCGAGATCGTCGGCAATGGCCGCAAGGCGCTCGACGCCTTCGGCAAGCTCAATCCGTGCATGATCCTGATGGACGTCTCGATGCCGGAGATGAGCGGGCTCGAGGCGACCGCCGCGATCCGCCGGCTGGAGCAGGAAACCGGCACGCATGTGCCGATCGTCGGCGTCACCGCGCATGCGCTCAAGGGCGACCGCGAACGCTGCCTGGAGGCGGGTATGGACGACTATCTGCCCAAGCCGATCAGCCCCAGGGCCCTGCTGGAGAAAGTCGAGCGCTGGATCGGCGCCGGCAGCCAGGTCCAGCGCAACGCGGGATAGCATCCCGCCGCTGGGTTTCAGGGACCCGGAGAGGCAAGCCGAGGGAATCAATCGCCGATTTGCTGCTACCCCTGCTTGCAATGCCTATGGTGCGATCGCACCATATCAAAGGCGGCGCCCAGCCGGGAGAATAGCAAAATCGAATTCCGCCCTTGCAGTTACGGGCGGGAGCAGCGACCGCCAGCACGGAACAGCGTCAACCTACCCCAACGGACCTGTTTTTGGCGATGGCCCGGCCATGACACGCTCTGGTCTTGAGCAACGCACTCCCGCCCGGATTTTCTTCACCTGACAAAGCCCCGTCGAATCCGGCGGCGGCTCCAGCCGATGGATGGCTCAAGCCCCTGATTCCGGGGGCAAACTCGGATCAGGCGACGATCGCCCGACGCCACTGCCATTTCCAGTGCCAGCGACGCGTTACCGGGCTGACACGAAACTGTCATGCGACTGTTATAATCGAGGGCTATTGGCCTCAGCGGGCGCTGGTTAGGAATGGCGCCGAGAGACCATCTTCCGAACAGGAGCAGGCCACATGAGACATTTCATCCGCTCGGCGGCCGTTGCGATCGCAATGGCTACAGCGTCTACCTTCACCCTTTCCGCAGCCATGGCAGCTGACCTTTCCGGCGCCGGTTCGACCTTCATCTATCCAGTGTTCGCCAAGTGGGCCGACACCTACAAGAAGGACACCGGCATCGGCCTCAACTACCAGTCGATCGGTTCGGGCGGCGGCATCAAGCAGGTCATCGCCAAGACCGTGACTTTTGGCGCCACCGACAAGCCGATGTCCGATGCCGATCTGGAAAAGAACGGCCTCGTGCAGTTCCCGATGGTGATGGGCGGCATCGTGCCGATCGTCAACCTGACCGGCGTCAAGCCGGGCGAGCTCGTCCTCGACGGCAAGACGATTGCCCAGATCTATCTCGGCGCCATCACCACCTGGGATGACGCCGCGATCAAGGCGCTGAACCCCACCCTCACCCTGCCGTCGACCGCGATCGCCGTCGTGCATCGTTCGGACGGCTCGGGCACCACCTTCAACTTCACCAACTATCTGGTGAAGCTCTCGCCCGACTGGAAGGACAAGGTCGGTTCGGACACCGCCGTCGAATGGCCCACGGGCGTCGGCGCCAAGGGCAGCGAAGGCGTTGCCAACACCGTCAAGCAGACGGACGGCGGCATCGGCTACGTCGAATACGCCTATGCCAAGCAGAACAACCTGTCCTATTCCAAGATGCTGAATGCAGCCGGCAAGGTCGTCGAGCCGTCGCTCGAATCCTTCGGCGCGGCCGCTTCGAATGCCGACTTCAAGACTGCCAAGAACTTCAACGTCATCATCACCAACGAGCCCGGCGACGCCACCTGGCCGATCGCGGCTTCCACCTGGGTCCTGATCCACAAGGCTCCGGATGATGCCGCCGCCACCGGCGAAGCCCTGAAGTTCTTTGCCTGGGCCTACAAGGACGGCAAGGAAACCGCCAAGGCGCTCGACTATGTCTCGATCCCCGACAGCGTCGTCGACCTGATAAAGGCTTCGTGGAAGACCGACATCCAGGCCGACGGCAAGCCCGTCTACGTCGGCGAGTAACATCCCTTGAAGGAGCGCCGCGCCCGCGGCGCTCCTTTCCCTTTCAATTCAAAAGAGCCGAGCTTGACATGAGCGCTGTCCAGGAAGCCTTGCCAGCCGTTAGAGGTTCGCGCGACGCCATCGTCCGACGCTTCGCGCTGACCGACGCGATCTTCCATGGAATGACCCGCGCTGCCGCGATCCTGGTGCTGGTCCTGCTCGGCGGCGTTGCGATCTCGCTGTTTGCCGGCTCCTGGCAAGCCCTCTCGACCTTCGGCTTTTCCTTCCTGACCAGCGAAAGCTGGAACCCGGTGACGGAGAAATTCGGTGCCCTGGCGCCGATCTACGGCACCATCATCACCTCGGCCATCGCCATCCTGATCGCCGTGCCGCTCGGCATCGGCATCGCCATCTTCCTCACCGAGCTTTGCCCGCGTCCGCTGCGGCGCCCGATCGGCATGGCGGTGGAATTGCTGGCCGGCATCCCTTCGATCATCTACGGCATCTGGGGCCTGTTCGTCCTGGCACCGTTCCTGCAGACGACCGTGCAGCCCTTCATCATCAGCGTGTTCCATGGCATTCCGGGCCTCAACAGCCTGTTTGCCGGCCCGCCCTATGGCATCGGCCTGCTGACCTCGTCGATGATCCTTGCCATCATGGTGCTGCCCTTCATCACCTCGATCACCAAGGACGTCTTCGACACGGTGCCTCCGGTGCTTAAGGAATCGGCCTACGGCATTGGTTGCACCACCTGGGAAGTGACCCGCCGCGTCGTCATTCCCTACACCCGCATCGGCATCATGGGCGGCGTCATGCTCGGCCTCGGCCGTGCGCTCGGCGAAACCATGGCGGTGACCTTCGTCATCGGCAACGCGCACCGCATCTCGACCTCGCTGTTCGCGCCGGCAACGACGATCTCGGCCACCATCGCCAACGAATTCACCGAAGCGGTCGGCGATCTCTACACCTCTTCACTGGTGGCGCTCGGCCTGATCCTGTTCGTCATCACTTTCCTGATCCTTGCCATCGCACGCTACATGCTGATGCGCATCGACGCCCGCACGGGAGCTTGACCGATGTCGACAGCCACGTCGCTTCACCAGAGCCGCAAGCGCAAGAATGGCGTGATGATGACGCTGTGCGTCGTCGCCGCCGGCATCGGCCTTGCCTGGCTGGCGCTGATCCTCGGCGCACTGCTCTACAAGGGCCTTTCCGGTGTCAATCTTTCGGTCTTCACGGAGATGACGCCACCGCCCGGCGATGCCGGCGGTCTGCTCAACGCCATCTACGGCAGCATCGTGATGACCATCATCGGCATCATCGTCGGCACACCGATCGGCGTGCTGGCCGGCACCTACATGGCCGAATATGGCCGATTCTCGAAGCTCACCACCGTGGTGCGCTTCATCAACGACATCCTTCTGTCGGCGCCGTCGATCATCATCGGCCTGTTCGTCTATGAGCTGATGGTGCGGCCGATGGGGCATTTCTCGGCGATCGCCGGCGCCGTCGCGCTTGCCATCCTGGTCATCCCCGTCGTCGTGCGCACCACCGAGGACATGCTCAACCTGGTGCCCAACGCCTTGCGCGAAGCCGGCACCGCGATCGGCGCGCCGCGCTGGGTGGTCATCAAGTCGGTCGCCTACCGCGCCGCAATGTCCGGTATCGTCACCGGCATATTGCTGGCCATCGCCCGCATCTCCGGCGAGACGGCACCCCTTCTTTTCACGGCGCTGAACAACCAGTTCTGGTCGAGCAATCTCAACGCGCCAATGGCCAGCCTGCCTGTGACCATCTTCCAGTTTGCTCTCAGCCCTTACGAGGAATGGCAGCAGCTGGCCTGGACTGGCGCACTCATCATCACATTGACGGTTCTCGCGCTCAGCATCGTTGCGCGCAGCCTGACCGGACGCAGAGAGGACAAATGAGCCAGATGTTGTCTCCAGACATGACGATCGCCGCCGAGGCAGCCGCCAAGGTAAAGATCGAGGTCAAGAACCTCAACTTCTACTACGGCCAGTCGAAGGCGCTGAAGGATATCACGCTGTCGCTGCCCGAGCGCAGCGTCACCGCTTTCATCGGGCCGTCGGGTTGCGGAAAGTCGACGCTGCTGCGCGTCTTCAACCGCATCTATGAGCTCTATCCAAAGCAGACCGCCGAGGGCCAGGTCCTGCTCGACGGCCAGAACGTCCTCGACCGCTCGCAGGATCTCAACCTGCTGCGCACCAAGATCGGCATGGTGTTCCAGAAGCCGACGCCGTTCCCGATGTCGATCTATGAGAACATCGCTTTCGGCGTCAGGCTCTATGAGAAGATCAGCAAGGCCGAGATGGACGGCCGCGTCGAGCAGGCGCTGAAGCGCGCAGCCCTATGGAACGAGGTCAAGGACAAGCTCAATGCCAGCGGCCTCAGCCTGTCAGGCGGCCAGCAGCAGCGGCTGTGCATCGCCCGCACCGTGGCGGTGAAGCCGGAAGTCATCCTGCTCGACGAGCCGGCCTCGGCGCTTGACCCGCTGTCGACCGCCAAGATCGAGGAGCTGATCGACGAGCTGCAGGCCGACTACACGATCGTCATCGTCACCCACAACATGCAGCAGGCGGCGCGCGTCTCGAAGCAGACCGCCTTCATGTATCTGGGAGAACTGGTCGAGTTCGACAAAACCGAGAAGATCTTCACGTCGCCTCGCGAGAAGCGCACGCAAGATTACATCACCGGCCGCTTCGGCTGATCGCACGCATACGAGGACCAGGATCATGGCCGAACACACAGTCGCAGCCTTCGACGAGGATCTCGGACAGATCAGCAAGCTGATCAGCGACATGGGCGATCTCGCCGGCTCGATGGTCGGCGGGGCCACCAAGGCGCTGCTGAATTCCGACAACGCGCTGGCACAGCGTGTGGTCTCCGACGACGCCATCATGGACGCGCGCCAGCGCGAACTCGACGACCGCGCCATCACGCTGATCGCCAAGCGCCAGCCGATGGCCGACGATCTGCGCCATGTCGTCGGCTCGATCCGCATGGCCGGCGATCTCGAGCGCATCGGCGACCTTGCCAAGAACATCGCCAAGCGCGTCGGCACCGTCGGCCTCGCCACTACGCCGCGCGACCTGTCGCATTCCATCGACGCCATGGCGCAGCTGGTGCTGATCCAGGTGCAGGGCGTGATCGAGGAGTACGCGGCCGGCGATGCCGCCGCACTTGCCAAGCTCAGGAATGACGACGAACGCATCGACGTCAAATACACCTCCGTCTTCCGCGAACTGTTGACCTATATGATGGAGGACCCGCGCAACATCACGGCGTGCACGCATCTGTTGTTCTGCGCCAAGAATCTCGAACGCATCGGCGACCACGTGACCAACATCGCCGAAAACGCCTACTATGTCCTGACCGGCACGCAGTTGCCCGCCAACCGTCCAAAACAGGATGAGACGGCGATGTCGGCGCCCGCGGCCTGACGCAAGAGGTAACCAATCGATGATCGCGCCACGCATTATGGTGGTGGAGGATGAGGAGCCGCTGGGGGTGCTGCTCCGTTACAATCTTGAATCCGAAGGCTACCAGGTGGAGGTGGTGCCGCGCGGCGACGAGGCTGAGATCCGCCTGCAGGAGAACGTGCCCGACCTTCTCGTGCTCGACTGGATGGTGCCGGCGGTGTCCGGCATCGAACTCTGTCGGCGGCTGCGGATGCGGCCCGAGACCGAGCGGTTGCCGATCATCATGCTGACCGCGCGGGGCGAAGAAAGCGACCGCGTGCGCGGGCTCTCGACCGGCGCCGACGACTATCTGGTCAAGCCGTTCTCGACGCCGGAATTCATGGCTCGCGTCAAGGCGCTGCTGCGCCGCGCCAAGCCGGAAGTTCTGTCCAGCGTGCTCAAGGTCGGCGACATCGTGCTCGATCGTGAATCGCACCGGGTCTATCGCAAGAAGAGCGAGATCCGGCTCGGGCCGACCGAATTCCGCCTGCTCGAATTCATGATGCGTCATCCCGGCCGCGTGTTCTCGCGCAGCCAGCTGCTCGACAATGTCTGGGGCGAGACGATCTACATCGACGAGCGCACGGTGGACGTGCATGTCGGCCGGCTGCGGAAGGCGGTCAACAATGGCCGCATGCCCGATGTTATCCGCACCATCCGTGGGGCGGGCTACGCGATCCGCGAGGATTGAGCGTGACCTGATTCAGGCTACGTTTTTCTTTACGGCAAGGCCTGATTTCGCCTGCACACCCGGTGCGAAGATCTCTTGGTCGACGAAGGTCAGCGCGCGCATGGCGCAGCCTTCGCGGATGAGGGGAAGTTCGTTCGGTTCGGTGTCGAAGGAAATCGATTTCGAGTGCTGGCCGCCGGCGGTCTGGGCGATGGCCTCGCGCAATGCGGGCTCGATCAGGTCGAAGGCGGCGGCGCTGACGCCGACCATGGCGACGGGTGCTGGATCGATCAGCGCGAACAGGCTGCCGAGGCCGTAGCCCAGTGCCTCGCCCGCCTTGCGATAGGCTTCGCGCTCGGGCCCGTCGCGTTCGCGTGCCGTGGCGGCGAGCGCCCGCATCTGCGCGTCGCTGACGTCGGCCACCGGCTCGGTGTCCTCACTGAGCTGCCTGGCGTTGCGCCAGATGGCGTAGTTGCCGGCATAGGCCTCGACGCAGCCGCGGCGTCCGCAGCGGCAGAGCGCGCCGCCGGGCCGATGGATCATGTGGCCGAACTCGCCGCCTGAGGAATGGGTGCCGGTGAACAACTCGCCCTTCAGCACCAGGCCCATGCCGATGCCGTGCGACAGAAGGATGGCGATGAAGTCGTCGCGGTAGCGCTCGGGATCGCGCCAGCGCAGCGCCACCGCCATCATGTTGCAGTCGTTTTCCATGGTGGCGGGGATGCCGAACTCGGCCTCGAGTATGTCGGCGAAGGCGATGTTGGTCTGCGGCGTGATCGGCGACCAGAGCATCGCCCGGGCCTCGGTGTCGGTGATGCCCTGGATCGCCAGCGCGATGCGGGCGACGCTGCGCACGTCGATATCGGGATCCTCGAGGCGCCGCCGCACGATGGCGACGCATTCGCCGATCAGCGCTTCGCGCGACATGGTCAGTGTGTCCAACCGGCGCTGTTCCTCCGATACCACCTGGCCGGCATAGTCGATGACGGCGACGGAGAGGAAATTCAGCGACAGCACCACGGTCATGACAGCCGCGGCCTCCGGGTTGAGGCCGAGGCCGACCTGCGGCCGGCCGCGTTTGAGCGCGCCGGCCTCGCTCGGCTTGCCTTCGGCCAGGATGCCTTCGCCGATCAGGTCGGAAGAGATAGCCGATATGGTCGAGTGGCTGAGGCCGGTGGTCGCGGCAATCTCGGTGCGCGAGGGTCGACCGGCCCGGCGCACGGCCGCAATCACCATCGCGCGGTTGCGCCGGCGCAGATCGTCGTGGCGGATTCCGACCGACATCTTTCCCATATCCTCCCGGTCGCCGCGGTTCCTCCGGCCCCTCGAACCCTGCCGACGACACGGGTAAATACTGGCAGAAGCGGCCCGTCCTGTCATTTATTTATTCCGAGGCTCGAAAAAAATTCACAAGGGCATCAAAATCGATCAGAATCGTTGTTGACAGCGTTCCGGTGTTGGACCAGTGTTTTTTCGAGGCTCGAAAAAATAGAGCCTTTGTGCCGGCCTTTAGGGCCAGTTTGGTCGCGCCATACGCGGCGCAGGGAGGAATATCATGAAGAGATTCACAGCCGCCATCCTGGCGGGTGTCGCCATGTCGCTGACGCTTGCGTCGGTCGCGCAGGCGAAGGACAAGGTCATCGGCGTTTCGTGGTCCAACTTCCAGGAAGAGCGCTGGAAGACCGACGAAGCCGCCATGAAGAAGGCGATCGAGGCCGCCGGCGACAAGTACATCTCCGCCGATGCGCAGTCCAATCCCGGCAAGCAGCTTACCGATGTCGAAAGCCTGATCTCGCAGGGCGCCAATTCGCTGATCATCCTCGCGCAGGACGCCTCGGCCATCGGTCCGGCCGTGCAGAAGGCGTTGGACGAAGGCATTCCGGTCGTCGGCTATGACCGCCTGATCGAGAACAAGGACGTCTTCTACCTGACCTTCGACAACAAGGAAGTCGGCCGCTTGCAGGCGGCCGCGGTGTTCAAGGCCAAGCCGGAAGGCAACTATGTCTTCATCAAGGGCTCGGGTGCCGATCCGAATGCCGACTTCCTGTTCTCGGGCTCGATGGAAGTGCTCAAGGCGGCCATCGACAGCGGCAAGATCAAGAATGTCGGCGAGGCCTATACGGACGGCTGGCTGCCCGCCAACGCCCAGAAGAACATGGAGCAGTTCCTGACCGCCAACGACAACAAGGTCGACGCCGTGGTTGCGGCCAATGACGGCACCGCTGGCGGCGTCGTCGCGGCGCTGACGGCGCAGGGCTTGGCCGGCACCGTGCCGGTGTCGGGTCAGGACGGCGATCATGCGGCGCTGAACCGCATCGCGCTCGGTACCCAGACCGTGTCGGTTTGGAAGGACGCGCGCGAGCTCGGCAAGAACGCAGCCGAGATCGCCTCGCAACTGGCTGACGGCAAGAAGATGACCGACATCGCCGGCGTCAAGGACTTCACGACGCCCGGCGGCAACACCGTCAAGTCGCTGTTCCTGACCCCGGTCGCCATCACCAAGGACAATCTCAACGTCGTCATCGACGCCGGCTGGATCAAGAAGGACGAAGTCTGCGCGGGCGTCGCCGCCGGCAGCGTCGCCGCCTGCAACTAAACGGCGCAATACCGTTTGATATCAACGCCGCGGCCCAAAAGCCGCGGCGTTTCTCAAGCGGCTTCCCGCTTCAAATGACTGCGGAAAGCAAATAGCATCCATGTTCCGGCATCCGCGCCAGACGGTAAACCGGTGGGAGGATAGCATGACCGACACGACCTCTAATCAACCGGTCGGCAGCACTGCGGCGGATAAGGCGCGTGCATCCGAACTCAGCGCCGTTGGACGGTTTCTCAACGCTACCGAACTCGACACGCGCATGCTCGGCATGGTCGGCGCACTGCTGGTCATCTGGGTCGGCATCCATATCCTGTCGGGCGGGATTTTCCTGACACCGCGCAATCTGTGGAACCTGTCGGTGCAGACCTCGTCGGTCGCGATCATGGCGACCGGCATGGTGCTGGTTATCGTCATGCGCAACATCGACCTCTCGGTCGGATCCGTCGAAGGCGTGATCGGCATGATCATGGGCGTGGCGCAGGCCGAATTCCTCATTCGCGTAATCGGTTTCCAGCTTGGAAATCCGTGGCTTTGGATCATCGCGCTGGCGGCCGGTGTGGTGCTTGGTCTCCTGATCGGCGCATTCCAGGGCTTCATCATCGCCTATATGGAGGTTCCGGCCTTCATCGTGACGCTGGGCGGCCTGCTGGTCTGGCGCGGCATGGCATGGCTGATCACCAGCGGGCGCACGGTCGCGCCGCTCGACACAGCCTTCCAGCTGATGGGTGGCGGACCGCGCGGCTCGATCGGCGCTACCGCCAGTTGGATCGTCGGTGTCGTCGCCTGCGTGGCGGTCGCTTTCATGCTGCTCAACGGCAGGTCGCAACGCAAGCGGTTCAGCTTTCCGCTGCGCCCCGTTTGGGCCGAGACCTTGCTTGGCGTGGTTGCTTGCGCCGCTATCCTTGGCGCCGTCTGGATCGCCAATTCCTATCCATGGCCGATCGGCATCGTGCGCCAGTACGCTCAGCAGAACGGCATTACCATTCCCGAAGGCGGGCTGTTCATCGCGCATGGCGTTGCCATACCGGTGCTGATGGCGGTGGCCGTGGGCATTATCATGACCTTCATCACCAAGCGCACGCGTTTCGGCCGCTATGTCTTTGCCATCGGCGGCAATCCGGAGGCGGCCGAACTTGCCGGCATCAACACGCGCTGGGTGACCATGAAGGTGTTCATGATCATGGGCGTGCTGGCCGCGATCAGCGCGGCGATCTCGTCGGCCCGCCTCAACGCATCGACCAATGCGCTGGGCACGCTGGACGAGCTTCTGGTCATCGCCGCCGCTGTCATCGGCGGCACCTCGCTCGCCGGCGGCGCCGGCACGGTGATGGGCGCCATGCTGGGCGCGCTTCTGATGCAATCATTGCAGTCGGGCATGGTGCTGCTCGGCATCGACTCGCCGCTGCAGAGCATCGTCGTTGGTGCCGTGCTGGTCATCGCCGTGTGGCTCGACACCGTCTATCGCAAGCGGGTTTAGGGGGAGAAAAATCATGGCTGACAAAATCGCTCCCGCAACTGCACCCTCTGGCACGCCGCTGATCGACATGCGCAACATCTCGATCGCCTTTGGCGGCATCCGGGCCGTCGACGACGCCTCGATCGATCTTTTCCCCGGCGAGGTCGTGGCGCTGCTCGGCCATAATGGCGCTGGCAAGTCGACCCTGATCAAAATCCTGTCGGGCGCCTACAAGCGCGATGCCGGCCAGATCTTCGTCAATGGCGAGGAGGCTTCGATCGCCAATCCGCGCGATGCCAAGAAATACGGCATCGAGACCATCTACCAGACGCTCGCTTTGGCCGACAATGTCGATGCTGCCGCCAATCTGTTCCTCGGCCGCGAGCTGATGACCGGATGGGGCACGCTCGACGACGTTGCGATGGAGGCCGAGGCGCGCAAGGTGATGGGCCGGCTCAATCCGCGCTTCCAGCGCTTCAAGGAGGCGGTGATCAAGCTGTCTGGCGGCCAGCGGCAATCGGTGGCGATCGCACGTGCGATCCTGTTCAACGCCCGCATCCTGATCATGGACGAGCCGACGGCAGCCCTTGGTCCGCAGGAAACGGCGCAGGTCGGCGAACTGGTCAAGCAGCTCAAATCCGATGGTATCGGCATCTTCCTGATCAGCCACGACATCCACGATGTGTTCGAACTGGCCGATCGGGTCTGCGTCATGAAGAACGGCCAGGTCGTCGGCACCGCGCGCACCACCGACGTCACCCAGGACGAGGTGCTCGGCATGATCATCCTGGGTAAATGTCCTCCGGGCGCCATTCCCGGGCCGGGCGCGCTGAAGATCGCGGCCTGAGGCCTGCCGGCGGCCCGGCATGGGCTGATCGGGCATTGCCGGTTGCCGCTCACGTGATATGCCAGTGATCGCGATGGCTTGGCCTTGCCATTGTGTTGGCCTGATGACTTGCCCATAAAGGTCCGGAATTGCCCATGGACCGCATCATCCGTTGAAGAAACTCTTTCCTATCGTCGCGTTCATCGCCGTTGCGCTGATCAGCATGACCATGGCGGGGTTCGCCTATTTCGCAACGCAGGAAGCCTCCCGCATCAAGTTCGAAGCGGCGGCCGACGACGCCCTCAACAGGATCGAGAGCCGGATCGACCTGCATCTGTCGCTGCTGCGCTCGACACAGGCGCTGTTCGACGCCCGCAATGGCGACATCTCCCAGAGCGAGTTCAAGGCGTTCTTCAACGCGCTGGATGTCGACAACAATTTCGCCGGCCTGCGCGGCATTGGCTTCCTCGGGCTCGCCAAGACGGGCGACGAGGCGGCTGTCGAACGCGACATCCTCCACGATTTCGGCGCCAGCCATCCGGTCTATCCGGACACGACGCAGCCCTGGCGGGCACCCATCAAGCTGTTTGAGCCGCTGGATCCGTCGAACCAGGCCGCCATCGGCTACGACATGTTCAGCGAACCGGTGCGGCGCGCGGCGATCGAGAAGGCAATGGCCGATGACCAGCAGCACGCGAGCGGGCTGGTGCAACTGGGCCAGGGCACGGGTGCGACACAGACCTTCCCCGGCTTCCTGGTCTTTGTGCGGCTCAACGTCGAAACCGCGCCGGAGGTCATCAACGCATCGCGATCCTCGACCGCGGGCTTTCTCTACGCGGCCTTCCGGGCCCGCGACCTGTTCCAGATCGCACTCAGCCGGGCGCCGCTGTTGCCGGTCAACACCGAGATCTATGACGGCGCGGTGAACAGCGACAATCTGTTGTTCCGGTCGGAGACGCCGCCGGCTTCATCTTTTGGCGACCGGTTGCTGGTCACCCGCAAGATCACGGTGGCCGGCCGCCCGTGGACGGTGCTGTTCAGGCCGACCAGTGCTTTCTCGCAACCGTCGTCGCGTGCCATCCCGGTGATGCTGGGACTGTTCGGCCTGCTCGCGGCCGGTGCCATCGCGCTGGTGGCGCGCTATCAGGAGCGGGCCTATGAGGCAGCGTCGCGGCTGCACGAGACGACCGAAAAGAGCCTGCTCGAAAAGGATCTGATGCTGCAGGAGATGAAGCACCGCATCAAGAATTCGATCACCAGGGTGCTGGCGATCGCGCGGCAGACGGCTTCGCGGGCGACCGACGTCAACGAGTTTTCGGCCTCCTTCTCGGCCAGGCTGCAGGCGATGGCGGCCTCTCAGGACATGCTGACGCGCTCGCGCTGGCAGAAGGCCGATCTCGCCGATCTCCTTCGCATCGAGCTTGGCCAGGTGTTCGGCAAGGACCTGCCCGAGGGTCTCCTGTCCGGGCCGGAGGTGCTGCTCGACGAGACCACGACGCAGGCGCTTGGCCTGACATTCCATGAACTGGCGACCAATGCGCTGAAATATGGCGAAGCCGGCAATTCCGCCAATTCGCTCAGGAGTGATTGGGCGCTCAAGGTCGACTGGTCGGTGCAAGGGCGTGGGCGCGAGCGGACGCTCGCGCTGAGCTGGCGAGAGGCCGGAAAGAAAAAAGTCGAGGCGCCGGTCGAGACCGGTTTCGGCACCAAGCTGATCGACCTTAATGTCACGCGCGAGCTGCGCGGCACGATCAAGCGCGATTATCAGGCCGATGGTCTGAAGGTGGAAATAAAAATTCCGCTCACGGGCTGACAGCGCACCGTCAGACGGAAAGGCGCTCCAGTCATGAAAACCCGGGGACCAGCGGACCGGTCCCCGGGTCGACTGATATCGCCGAATTAGTTGCAGCGAGCCGTGTAGATCCGGCCGTGATGGTCGCGATACTGGCAATAGCCGTTTTGCAGGTTGCGGACCAGCAGGCCGGAACCGGCACCGACAGCCGCACCGATCAGTGCGCCCTTGCCGCCGCCGACCAGACCGCCGATACCGGCGCCGATCAAGCCGCCGCCAACCACGTCCTTCTCGGTGGAGGTGCAGCCGCTGAGAGCGGCCACCGCAACCATGGCAATAATCATCTTCCGCATAGAGTCACTCCTCACTTTGTGTCCACACTTTGGTAAGCTCCAACAGCCATTTAGCACGAAATGACGGCCTTTGCTGCTCGAATTTATTGTTGGCTAAGATAGTCTTTTTCCGGGCGCACTGCGTTTGATGCCATGACCAGGCTGGAAATTGCAAGTGAGGCGTCAAGGTTACCATCAGGACGCACATTCCAGACGATCTGATCGTAATCATCCTCGAGCGCGGGATCGACAGCGAGACACTTGGCGACGATACGCTGCGCCTGTCCCTGCACGTCGCCCATGGCGAAGGGACGTTCGGCGGTGCATTCGTCGGCGGTTTCGAAAATGCTCACCGGTACCTGCAACTCACGGCACTCGGTCATCGAATTGGTACAACCGATGACCAGCAACAATGCAGCGATGTGTTCCATGGCGACATGCCCTCTCGCCACAATAACGGCTCACATCGGCCAAAAGTTCCTGAGCGTTCCGGATCACACGCGAATAAATGCCGCTGCGGCAAGCGGTTAAACGCCGCGAACTCCTGCAGAAACGGAATTTCGGTCAGGTCAGCTGGAACAGGGCGATGAGGAGAATTGTCGCGGCCGCCGCCAGGACGATGCCCCACAGCAATGTGTGATGCGGTGGGGAAAGCGGTTCGGCGGATATTTCGGGATCCTGGAATTCGCCCATCGAAACACGGGCGGCCTGTTCCAGTCTGTTCATGTCGGCGACTGTCAAGCATTCCTCCCCACACCGTGCCGCAACCCGGCGGATTGCAGCGGTATCTGGGTAAAACAGCATCCGCTCTTATGGTGAACAGCCGGTTAAGGATCGTTGTTGCAGCAAGGCGCTCACTGCGTCTCGAAATTGCTGTGCGGGACGACAAGGCGGTATTCAAGGTGGCCGTCGGCGATGTCGAGGCTCGCGGTTCCGCTCAGGGACGCCGGCACCACCCGCTCCAGCGCGACGCTGCCGAAGCGCTTTTGATCGCGACCGGCATCGGCTCCTATGGTTTCGGCCCATGTCAGCGACAGGGCGACCTCGCCCGTGGTGGCCGTGTTGAGATTGGCGGTCACTTCGACGAATCCGTCTTGCCGGGACAAGGCGCCGTAGCTGACCGAGTTGACGGCAAGCTCATGCATCGCCAAGCCGATATGCAGCGCGGCATTGGGATTGAGATAGGGGTTGGCGCCCCGGAAGCGAAGGCTGTGCGATGTGTTCGTCCCATAGCGGCCGACCTGGCTCGTCACCAGTTCATGCAGGGCCGCACCGCGCCAGTTCGAGGATGTCACCAGATCCTGCGAGGAGGCCAGCGACTGCAGCCGGCCGCGAAAGCGCGTCAGGAAGTCGCCGATGCCGTCGGAATAGCGACCCGTCTGGGTGGCGATGCTCTGGATGATCGCCAGCAGATTCTTCGAGCGGTGGCTGACCTCGCGCAGCAGTGTTGTCAGTGTCTGTTCGCGCCGCTTCTGCTCGGTGGTCTCGACCATGGTGGTGACGACACCTTGCACGTCGCCGGCATCGCCTCGGTCGGCATCGACCCAGACCTGAAACCAGCGCACACCATTCTCGACCGGAACACTGATCTCAAGCCGCTCCGCATTGCCGGTCGCCACGACATCGCGCTTAGCGGCGCTGATGCGGTCGGCCTGAGCCACGGGCAGTATGCCATTGCCGTCGGCACTCTCCGAAACCCAGGGCGCGCGCATGTTGCGGGCCCATACGGTCTTCATCTCACGATCCTGATAGAGGACGGAAATGCCGGCATTGTGCAGCGCGTGAAGAAGAGCTCGGCCAAGCTGCATGCCGCTTTCGGCGGGATGCAGCGCGATGACTTCGTCGCTCCGTGTGTTTCCCTCTTTATCTGCAGTCCTGGAACGCATCGGTCAATCTGTCCACCCAACCCAGGCTGAACGGCCCACTCTCAAATGGGTTCCCAAAATGAAATCCCCGGAGCAGCCCCCAAAAAAGGTCCGCCGAGCGGCGTCCTGTTAAGGACACCGCCCGGCGGTTGCTGGAAACCGTTTGAGGGGTGCGGCTTCCAGTGTTCTCATCGACGATCTTTCGCCCTCACGCCCGTTTGAACAGGCCGGCGAGAAGCGAAATGACCAGGAAAGCGAGAAAGATGAAGAACAATATCTGCGCTATGCCGGCAGACGTGCCGGCGATGCCGCCGAAACCAAGCGCGCCGGCGATGATTGCCACGACGAGAAATACGAGCGCCCAGTAAAGCATGGTTCATCTCCTTCCGAATGGTGCGATAAAAACGTGGGTGAAAGCGGTTTGTTCCACCATTTGCCGAAAAAGTCGGCGCTTGCAAATGGTTCGGACGGAGCCCACGAAATTCTAGGTGAGGGGTTCAGTCGTAATAAGGCCGCCCGATGCATCGCATCAGACGGCCCTTTGATTTCGGTTTTTCCTGCCGGAGGGCTGCGAAACTATGCGGCAGCCTTCGCCTGCCGGTCGAAGAACAATGCCTGGCTGATCAGCGCCTTGACCATGTCGGGGTTGAACGGCTTGGTCACCAGGAACGCCGGTTCGGGGCGCTCGCCGGTCAGCAGGCGCTCGGGGAAAGCGGTGATAAAGATTACCGGCACCGAGGTCGACGACAGGATCTCGTTGACCGCCTCGATGCCCGAACTGCCGTCGGCGAGCTGGATGTCGGCCAACACCATCTTCGGGCGCGTCTTGCCGAACATCGTCACCGCCTCGGCATGTGTGCGCGCCGTTCCAACGACACGATGACCGAGGCTCTCGACCATCTCTTCAATGTCCATGGCGATCAGCGGTTCGTCCTCGATGATGAGCACGTCGGTCGCCACCTGGCGGGAAATCTCATTGCTTGCCTGGGCAAGCAGCTCGGAGAATTGCTGGTCGCCGACGTCGAGGATCTCGGCCGCCTCGTCCTCGCTGAAGCCTTCGACGGCTACCAGCAGGAAGGCCTGGCGGGGCAGGGGCGCGATGGCGTTAAGATTGGCGGCGGCGCGCTGCTCCCACGCCGATTGTGCCTGCTCCTGCGGCACGCGGATGGCGATCGAGGTGAAAAGTTTGGCGAAAACCTTGTACAGGGCGATACGGTCGCTCGAGGCCTCGGGGAAAATATCGACGTCGGCGATGATAGCCTCAAGCATCGCAGCGACCAGCGCGTCGCCACTCTCTTGCGATCCCGAGACGGCGCGCGAGAAGCGGCGCAGGAACGGCAGGTGCGGTGCGATGGTGGCGGATAAACTCATGGTATGACGTCTCCCTCAGAATGACGTGATTGCACTGATTGCAGGTCAAGCTGATTGCATGCCCCGCTAATACAACGCGGGTTTTCCGAAAAAGTTCCGCCAGTGTGGAACGAATAGGCGGGAACGGCGTTGAGTGTCGGGATGGGCAACCAGACGAGGGTGCCGCTTGCCTTGTGTTGAGTTGGATATGAGCGGCCTGGGTGCTGGGAATATAAGGGCAAAATGAAGGATATGACGAAAGATATTTTGGCTGGCGCCGCGGGCAGGCGCCGGAACGGGGCAGGCGACCCGCTTGGGGCCAACTCCGAAATCGGGCGAAAACTCAAACAATATTACGACGAGCTGGTCTCCGACGACGTGCCGGATCGCTTTGCCCAATTGCTCAGCCAGTTGGAGCAGACCGAACCCGCGCAAAAGAAGGACTGAGGCATGGCCGCGGTCTCCCATGGCTTCAAGACCGATCTGCTTGGGGCAATCCCGAGCTTGCGGGCTTTTGCCGTTTCGCTGACGCAGAATGCCGACAAGGCCGACGACCTCGTTCAGGAAACGCTGGTCAAGGCTTGGGACAAGCACGAGAGCTTCCAGCCCGGCACTAACCTCAAGGCATGGCTTTTCACGATCCTGCGCAACGAATTCTATTCGCAGATGCGCAAGCGCGGCCGTGAGGTGCAGGACAGCGACGGCATCATGACGGCCAGGCTCGCCGTGCATCCGGCCCAGCACGGCCAACTCGACCTCAAGGATTTTCGCGGTGCTCTCGAGCAATTGCCGGAGGACCAGCGCGAGGCCATCATCCTCATCGGCGCCTCGGGGTTCTCCTATGAGGAAGCCGCCGAAATCTGCGGTTGTGCGGTCGGAACGATCAAGAGCCGCGTCAGCAGGGCGCGCACGCGCCTGCAGGAAATCCTGAAGATCTCCGGCGAGGACGAATATGGTCCCGACGCGATCTCGGCTCAGGTCACGGGGACGGCAGCACACTGATGTGAGATCCTGATGCTGCGATCCGGCTGCATCAATCTCAGACCGGAGAGCCGCGTCCATAGGCGAGCGCCACCGCTTCGACGAGATCGTCGCCTGAATAGGGTTTGGTGACCAGCCTCACCCCTGGAAAGGATGCCTTGATCTCGTCCGCGTCCGAATAGCCGGAGGCAAATACGAACGGCACGCCCGTTTCTCGCAAGCCAGCGGCGAATTTGAGCGTCGAGGTGCCGCCCAGCATCAGATCGACGATGGCCGCGTCGAATTCCGTTGCGACCTTTCGGTCGTCGATCTCCGTGAGGTCCCGGGCGATCACAACCTCTTGTGCGCCATGGTCGCGGCAGAGCTGCTCGACATCCATGGCGATGAGGAACTCGTCCTCCAGGACAAGAATCCGCAGTCCGTCAAGCAATGTGGGCACAGGTGAAGGCTCCTTGAAACGCCGGGAGTCATGATCGCTATTGCGTGTGTTGTCATTTAAAAAAGACATGCCTTCTACCCCGGAACTCCGATCCCGGCAAAACGTTTTGAGCAGGCCTGCTGATCAGCATGCTTTCGAAGAGGGGTCGAAAATGCCAGCGCAAAATGGGCGTACTTTATCCGGCCGACAGTATCCTTGCGAGAATTGTCCTTTGCGGCCATTGCCGGTCTTTCGGGAATTCGAGAAGGAGGAACTGGCTTTCATCAGCAAGTTCAAAAAGGGGGAGCTCGCGGTCGATAAGGGCGCCACGGTGCTGGTCGAGGGGAGCCACAGCGCCCATCTCTACACCGTTCTGTCCGGCTGGGCGTTCCGCTACAAGCTGTTGCCGGACGGTCGTCGACAGATCCTCAATTACCTCATGCCTGGCGATCTCATCGGCCTGCAAGGCAGCGTCATGGGGGAAATGCAGCATTCCGTCGAGGCCTTGTCGCCGATGCTGCTGTGCGTCTTCGAGCGCGACAATCTGCACGAACTCTACCGCAACCATCCAGGCCTCGGCTACGACATCACCTGGATCGCATCGCGTGAAGAACGCATGCTGGATGAGAACCTGCTCAGTGTCGGCCGCCGCAGCGCCATCGAGCGCGCCGCCTATCTGATTGCCTTCATAGCCAGCCGTGCAAAGGTTGTCGGGCTGAACGGCAAGCAATCCATCCAGATACCGATCACGCAACAACATATCGCCGACACGCTTGGCCTGTCGCTGGTTCACACCAACAAGACGATCCGCAAGCTGATGGACCGCAAGCTGATCCTCTGGCGCGATGGTGGCTGCGAGGTCGTCGATATCGAGGGGCTCAAGTCGCTCGCCGGCTGGGAAGGGCTGGGCGAGGGCCGTCGGCCGCTGATCTGACGAAGCGCTTTTCGCCATGGATTGGCGATTGGTGCGTGCGCGCGTGTTTTCGGCTAGTTTGTCAGGATGCCGGAACCTTGAGACGCACGGCGCGTTTGAAATCGAGCAATCACAAGGAGTTAAGCAATGGCAACCGCCACAGGGAAGACCGCCAACGAAGCGCAGGCGAATTCGGACCTCGAAGCCGACATTCGGCAGTTGAAGGCTGATATCGACAAGCTCACCAAGCAGTTGGCCAAGACCGGTGAACATGGCTATGGCACCGCCCGCCGCGCGGCTACCGAGGGCGTCGAGCAATTGCGCGCGCAGGGCGAAGCCGCGTATGACAGCCTTCGCGGCAGTGCCAAGGATATCGAGGCGCAGTTGCTGGCAAATGTCCGCGAAAAGCCGGTGACGTCGCTGGCGATTGCCGCCGGTGTCGGCTTCCTGTTCGCGCTGCTTGCGCGCCGCTAGTTCCGCCTGAGATGGGTCTGCTGGCATCCCTGCTCTCGGGTTTCGCCTCGGGTGAAACCGTGGCCGCCATACGCCGTGCGCGCACGGCGGCCATTGTCTATGCGCTTGCCGCGCTGGCGGCATTCTGCGGTCTCGGCTTCCTGGTCGGGGCAGCTTATATCTGGGCCACCGCCCGCTATGGATCGTTCGCGGCGGCGCTTGGTTTCGGTGTCGGCTTTCTGGTGATCGCCGGCCTCGTCCTTCTGATCCACCGGTTGATGTCCGGCGCCCGTGCCCGCCGCGCGGCGAGACGGCGCAACGCCGACATGAAGGCGCTCGGCATCACGGCAGCGCTCGCGGTGCTGCCGACATTGCTCAAGGGAAAAGGTGGCCTCGGTGTCATTCTCGGCCCGGCGGTGGCACTCGCAGCCTATGCCATCTACCGTGAGAACGTGAAGCCCGACGATCCGGGTGCCGGGGAGGGGAAATAACGCCGGCGCCTGGCCTCGGATCAGAGATCCGTCACTTCAACAGATCTTCCAGCGGAAGCGATATTTCGGCGAAGACGCCTTCCGGCCGGAATTCATGGGTCACTTCGCTTGAAATGACCTTGGCAAGGCTGCGGCGGATGAGGATCGAGCCGAAGCCGTGCCGCTCGGGCGGGGCGACTGCCGGGCCGCCGCTTTCGCGCCACGTCAACACCAGGCGCCGGTCACCCTTCCTGCCTTTTGTCTTCCAGGCGAGATCGACCTTGCCCGATGCTACCGACAGCGATCCGTGTTGCAGCGCGTTGCTGGCCAGTTCGTGCAGGATAAGTCCGAGGCCGACGGCCTGATCGGGCGACAGCAACAGGTCGGCGCCGGAGATCGTGATGCGCGGCTGGTCGGCGGTATCAAAGGGCCTGATCTCGATCTGGACGAGCTCGCGAATGCCGATGCCGCGCCACTCGCGGTCGGACAGGAGATTGTGGGCGATGCCCAGCGCCTGAAGCCTGGCGCTGAAGGCTTCGAGGAATTCGCTCGGCTGGCGTGCATGACGCACGGTCTGCGTCGCCAGCGCCTGGACGGTCGCCAGCGTGTTCTTGACGCGGTGGTTGAGCTCGCGCAGCAGGAGCCGCTGCCGCTCATCGCCGAGCTTGCGTTCGGAAATGTCGTAGTTGACGCCGAAGATCAGTGTCGGCTTGCCGTCGCCGTCGCGCTCGATGACGCGGCCGCGCGTGGCGACCCAGCGCGGCGGATGAAAGCCTTTCACACGGTATTCGCCGAAATAATCGTCGCTGCCAGACAAGGCATCGCGGAAGCGGGTTTCTGTCTGGTAGACATCGCGCGGATCGATGGCGGTCAGGATGTCGCGCGCCCGCAGCCGGGTCGAGCGCGGCAGGTCGAAGAGTTCCGACAGCCGGACGTCGCATTCGATCATGTCGGTGCGGACGTCCCATGCCCAACTGGCAAGCGAGGCGGCGTCGAGCGCGATGGCGCGCCGCTTTTCCTCGCGCGCCAGGGCCGCCTCGGCAATGGCGCCGCTGCGCGTCGCGTCCTTCAAGGTGAACAGGCTCGCGGCGAGGCC
The DNA here is from genome assembly GCF_013170805.1 of Mesorhizobium sp. NZP2077. Classification (NCBI taxonomy): domain Bacteria; kingdom Pseudomonadati; phylum Pseudomonadota; class Alphaproteobacteria; order Hyphomicrobiales; family Phyllobacteriaceae; genus Mesorhizobium; species Mesorhizobium sp. NZP2077. The sequence continues at coordinate 1,432,412 of NZ_CP051293.1, forward strand.
TGCCAGCGTCTTCAACTGGTCGAGCTTGGCCTGTGACGGAAAGGCATGCGGCTTGCGGTCGAGCACGCACAGCGTGCCGATCCTCGCGCCTGCCACCACCATCGGCGCGCCGGCATAGAAGCGCACGTGATGCTTGCCGGTGACCAGGGGGTTGGCTTGGAAGCGCGGGTCCGCCGTGGCGTCCGTCACCACCATGGGATCGTCGCCGGCGGCGATGGCGTGGGCACAGAAGGAGATGTCGGTGGCGATCTCGGTTTCGTCGAGGCCGAAGCACGACTTGAACCATTGCCGCTCGAGATCGACCAGCGTAACCAGGGCGATCGGCGCCTGCATGACGGCCGCGGCAAGGCTGCTGATGCGGTCGAAATCCGGATCGGCCGCCGTGTCCAGCATCTCCAGCCCGTGCAGCACGGCCAACCGATCTTCGGCATTGACGGCAAGCGCCACCCCGGTCGGCAGGCTCGCCCCTATTTCCGCCTTGCTATTCAAGCCAATCCCCAATGCCTGGCTCCCGCCGTCTTACCCCTGCGGGCCCGGCTTCCTCGGAACCATCCTAACAAGGAACCGTTACCCGACGGTGATCTGCCGCGCGGGCTGGCTGGGGCAAAACGAGACAAGGACCCACCATGACCAAGATTATCTCCGAAGACAAAGCGCGTCAGGGGCGGTGGGGTTGGCATGGCCTTCGTATCCTGATCGCCGCGCTGCTTCTGGCCTTTGCCGCCTGGGGCATCGCCGAAATCTATGGTGAGGCGGCCAAGACGCCGGCGACGGAGCAAGGAAATGCGCCGGGCGGCTAGATCTCCGGCCATCATCATCTGGGAGCGCATCAGGCCGCCTTTGCCGCGGCAATGCTGGCCGGCACCAGGACATTCAGCGCGCCGGGCCGGATTTCAATCGTCGTCTCACGCTCCAGCCTGACCAGTTCGCCATCCATGACGGCGCGGAACCTTCTGCTGCCGGAATGGATTTTCAGGACGGTGCGGTCGGATTGATGGATTTCGACATGTTCGTTATCGCGCCATTTGCCGCGCGCCACATTGAAGAGGAATTTCACCAGTTCGGCGCGCTGCTGCGCCACCGTGACATAGATGCCGAGCACGCCGCCCGAAGGGTTGTCCGCATAAGGCAGGTGGCCCTCGCCGAACAGATTGTTGGTGACGCCGATGCCTGATATGCGCGCCGTCATCTCGGCTTCGCCGATGCCGAGCGTGACGTTCATCGCCGGCGGGTTCTTGATCGTCGCCCACGCCGCCTTGGCCGAAGCCCCGATCTTGCCCAGGCGCGAGCCGAATTCCATTCCCTGGCGCAACTGCACCATCTTGGCATGCATGCCGATCGAGAACTGATGGATGAAGGGCCGGCCGTTGGCGATGGCCATGTCGACCGCGATGACCTCACCGTCGGCTAAGGATTTCAGTGCGGCATCGAGCGACTGCGGAATACCGAGGCCGCGCGCGAACAGGTTCATGGTGCCGGCCGGCAGTATGGCCAGCGCCTTGTTCGTGCCCATCAGCCTGGCTGCTGCTGCTGAAATGGTTCCGTCACCGCCACCGGCCAGCACGACATCGACGGTGCTGCGCGAAGCAGCGCTGTCGAGGCCTTCCACCACGTCCTTGCCGGCAACCAGGTCGATGCTCAGGGAGTGGCCTGCCGCTTCCAGCGTCTGACGCATCCTGTCGGAAAAAGCGGCGAGGTCGGTGGTGCGCAAGGTGCCACCGTCCCGGTTCAGCACCGCCGCAAATTTCATGCCCCGCTCCGTAATGCCAGCCCAAAACAGACCGGAAAACCCAGCCGTAGGCTGAAACGTGGTGGTGCAGGTAAGGTTCCGTCGTAATCGGTGCAATTGCGCGCGTGTTCTTCAGCCTCCGCACAACCGCTCCGTGTTTTTTTGCGAGGAAATCCACGTCAATTTTGTCGGAACAACAGCATGGTCACGACGTTGTGAACCCGTAGAGATGCCGCGCCGATCTTCTCAGCGACGCTTCGACCAGGCGCGGCTTGCACGAAATCACGCATCAGGAGAGACCATCATGATCCGCACCCTTTTAGCCACGACCGCACTCGCAACGCTGGTCGCGACGGGCGCCTTTGCGCAGACCGCTACGACCCCGGCTCCCGCCGCCGCGCCGTCCGTCCAGGAGCCTGCGGCCACCGCTCCGGCGCCGCGCGCGGAAGGCAGCATCGTCACCAACATCATCGGCGAGTCGGTCTACAATGGCACCGCCGACGATGCCGAGAACATCGGCAAGGTCACCGATGTCGTCTTCGACAAGGATGGCATGGCGAAATCGGTCGTCATCGGGGTCGGCGGCTTCCTTGGCGTTGGCGCCAAGAACGTCGCCTTCGACTACGACAAGCTGCAATGGGCCGAGAAGAACGGCGACCGCTGGCTGGTTGCGCAGACAAGCAAGGACGAACTGACGGCGCATCCGGAGTTCGACAGCAAGCCCTATGGGCCGGCACCGGCGCCTGCCACTTCTACCGACGCAGCAGCACCGACGGCACCTGCGACAACGGATAGCGCACAGGCGCCTGCCGCGGTTCCGGCCGAGCCGGTGAAGCGTGCTGACGGCAATCTCGCCACCAACATCATCGGCGAGACCGTCTACAACGGCACCGGCGATGACGCGCAGAACATTGGCAGCGTCAACGACATCGTGCTGACCAGGGACGGCAAGGCTGAATCCCTCGTCATCGGCGTGGGCGGGTTCCTTGGTCTTGGCGCCAAGAACGTCACCTATGATTTCAGCAAGGCACAGTGGGCGGAGAAGAACGGCGACCGCTGGCTGGTGGCGCAGACCACCAAGGAAGAGCTGCAGGCGCAGCCGGATTTCAACCGCAAGGCCTATGACGCGGTGCCGGCAACGACGGCTTCCAATGAGCCGGCGGCAACCGCGCCGGCCGCGACCACGGCTCCTGCTGCCGCACCCGCGGACAAGACGGCTGCAGCCCCGGCCGCGCCCGACGCCTCGGCACCCGACCAGACCGAGACCGCAGCCATTGACAAGTCGACGCTGACCGCGATGCCGGTCGGCGAGATCAGGGCTGACGACCTGAAGGGCACCACCGTCTATGGCGCCAACGACGCCAAGGTTGGTGAGATCGGCGATGTCGTGCTGGCGCCTGACAAGAAGGCCGATGCGGTGATCGTCAATGTCGGCGGCTTCCTCGGCATCGGCGAGAAGGAAGTGGCGGTCGGCCTGGATAATCTGAAGTTCATGACCGACAAGGACGGCAAGAAGTATCTCTACACGACATTCACCAAGGAACAACTCGAGGCACAGCCTGCCTATGACAAGGGCAGCTATGCCGAGAAGCGTGATCAGCAGCGGTTGATCGTGAAGTAGGGCAGTAGGGCAGTAGGGCAGTAGGGCAGTAGGGCAGTAGGGCAGTAGGGCAGTAGGGCAGTAGGGCAGTAGGGTCCGGCGTCGGTGCCGGTGTTTCCAAACATACTGCCTTACTGCCCTATTCCCTTATTGCCTTACTCACATGTCCCACCACACCATTGTCCGTCAATTCCGCCAGCGCCAGTGACTGGTCGAGATGTTCTGCCCGCCAGGCGAGGAGCCGCTCGGCGAATTCCAGACGGGTGGACAGATGGGCGGGGCTGGTGGCGAGGTTGGTCAGCTCGCCAGGGTCTGCCTCGATATTGAAAAGCAAGGGTGGCAAGCCACCGCTAAAATGCACGTACTTGAATTTTTTGGTGCGGATGACTGCGAGGTTGCACTGGCGCGAGGCAATGCCGAAATGCTGCTCGGCCTCGCCGCCTGCGATCGAGCGGAAATCGAATTCCCAATGCGCCGCGTCACGCCAGATAGCGGGGGTTCCGCCGCTCAGGAACGGTTTCAGCGAGTGTCCGTCGAGATGCGGTTCGGGGGCCTCGCCAAGCAGATCTATCAGCGTGGGCAAGATGTCTACCGCTTCGGTGAAGCGATCGACCGTGCTGCCGGCAGCCTTGCGATGTCGCGGATCGCGGATGATCAACGGGATGTGGTAACTGCCGTCGAAGTAGCCGCCCTTGCCCAGCATGTAATGGTCGCCCATCATCTCGGCATGGTCCGAAGTGAGGACAATGAGTGTGTCCTCCCACGCGCCCGAAGCCTTCAGTGACTGCCATATGCGGCCAAGCTGTGCGTCGACCTCCGAAATCATGCCGTAATAAATCGCCCGGATGCGGCGGAAATCGTCCTCGCTCCAGTCGTGCACCTTGCCTGCGGCACCGGGGCGGAACTTCGCGCGTTTCTGCCGGCTCAGATCATAGGCGAGATAGGGATGGCTTTGAGCTTCGGCCCGCCAGCTCTCCGCGCGGTGAAAGACCGGGCCTTCGGCCGGATCGTATAGTGTGTTGTAGGGCTCCGGTACGATGAAGGGCGGATGCGGGCTGATGAAGGAGAGATGCGCGAACCAGGGCGTGGCCTGCTCCTGCTCGCCGAGCCAGCGGATGAATTCACCGGCAAGGAAAGCGCTCGGCGTATGGTCTTTCGAATAGATTGGTGGCGCCTCGGTCACGGCGTCGGTGTCGTCGTCCTCGCCAACGGGACGGTGAATGCCCGGAGATCCGGCGCTGGCATCGATGTCTTGCTGCTTCAGCCAGGACAGCCATTGCTTCTGGTGCTCGGGCAGCAATTGCCGTGCCGTGAAGCCGGGCAGCACGCCTTCGTAGCTTTTCAGTCTTGGATCGTTGGACGCCAGCAGGCGCGGATCGAGCGACACGTCGGTGTAACCGAACAACGTCGGATCGTAGCCGATGCTGCGCGCGTGCTGCGCGATGTTGCCATGACGGGCGTCCAGCGGTGAGCCGTTTCGGCAGACGCGGTTGTTCATCTGGTAGAGGCCGGTGTAGAGGCAGGCACGCGCCGGCGAGCACGGCGCCGCGCCGCCATAGTGGCGCTTGAACAGCACGCCTTCGGCAGCCAGTGCGTCGGCGTTCGGCGTCTTCACCACGGGGTGGCCTGCGGCCGACAGGCAATCACCGCGCCACTGGTCGCAGGTGATCAGGAGAACATTCGGGCGCCTGGCTTTTGCTGTCACGCGCGATACCTTTCGCTGGATGGTCGAATGCCGTTCATGGAACCGATTTCCGGCAAGGGCGCAAGACCGCCTGTGTTAGTCGATTGGTGAACAAATCTCTTTTGATTGTTCACTTTTACAGCACAGTCCATTCTGTGTTTGCCGCCTTGCCGCAAGCGGCCGTGTCCTCATATTGGCGTGGACAGCGGCAAGGGCCGCACAAACACCAAGGGAAGGAGCAAGACAATGCTCGACCAGATCAAGGGCCTGCATCACGTCACCTCGATGGCCAGGGATGCCCGGCAGAACAATGAGTTCTTCACTCACAAGCTCGGCCAGCGCCGGGTCAAGAAGACAGTCAATTTCGACGCGCCCGACGTCTACCACCTCTATTATGGTGACGAGGCTGGTACGCCGGGTTCAGTGATGACCTATTTTCCGTTTCCCAACATCGGCAAGGGCCGTCACGGCGTCGGCGAAGTTGGCACCACGGTTTATTCCGTGCCGGAAGGCACGCTCGCCTACTGGGAGAAGCGCTTCGCTGACGAAGGCGTGACCGGTATTTCCCGCGAGGAGAGTTTTGGCGAGAAGCGGCTCGGATTTGCCGGCCCCGACGGCGACAGTTTCGCGCTCGTCGAGGACAAGGCCGACCGCCGCTTGCCCTGGGTGAAAGGCGGCATTCCGACCGACCAAGCGATCCGCGGCTTTCACTCGGTTTCGCTGAGGCTGAAGGATGGCGGCGCCACCGAGGAGCTGTTGAAGTTCATGGGCTACGAGGAAGTCGATAAATCAAGCAATGTCAGGCGGCTTGCCGTGAAGAACGGCAATGGTGCCGATGTCGTCGACATCGAATCGCTGCCGACCGCGGCCTTTGCCGATCTTGGCGCCGGCTCGGTCCACCATGTCGCCTTCGCCGTCGAGAACCGCGCCAAGCAGCTCGAAGTGCGCAAGGCGCTGATAGACACGGGCTATGGGGTGACGCCGGTGATCGACCGCGACTACTTCTGGGCGATCTATTTCCGCACGCCGGGCGGCGTGCTGTTCGAAGTTGCCACCAACGAGCCGGGTTTCGACCGCGACGAGGACACCGCGCATCTGGGCGAAGCGCTGAAGCTGCCGACGCAGCATCAGCATCTGCGGCCCTATCTCGAACAGCACCTGCAGAAGCTGGAAGGCTGAGACCATGAGCAAGGAAGCTTATATCAACAAGATGCTGCCCGGTTCGCCCGGCGGCCCCCTGCTTTTCGTCTTCCACGGCACGGGCGGTGACGAGAGCCAGCTCGTCTCGCTGGGGCGCGATCTCGTGCCCGAGGCCATCATCATCTCGCCGCGCGGCGATGTCTCCGAACATGGCGCGGCGCGCTTCTTCCGCCGCACCGGCGAGGGCGTTTATGACATGGACGACCTGGCGCGGGGGACGGACAAGATGGCTGAATTCGTCAAGGCGCATGTCGAAGCGGCGAAGCCGTCGATGGTGCTTGGCCTCGGCTATTCCAACGGCGCCAACATCCTGGCCTCGGTGGTGTTCGCGGAGCCCGAGCTGTTCGACGCCACGGTGCTGATGCATCCGCTGATCCCGTTCGAACCGCAAGTGAAGGGCAGCCTTGCCGGCCGCCACATCCTGCTGACCGCCGGCAAGCGCGATCCGATCTGCCCGCCGAACCTGACGACACGGCTCGAGGCCTATTTGCGCACCGACGGTGCCGATGTCACAGTGGAGTGGCACGAAGGCGGGCACGAGGTGCGGCCGAATGAAATCGAGGCGGCCCGGCGGCTCTTCGCCGGTGTCGCTCAAGGAGTGTAGACATGCCCGACCAACTGCCTGAAATCGAATTGGAAGACCACGGCTCCAAGGGTCGCTATGTCCTGCGCGGGCCCGGCGGTGCCGAGGCCGAGATGACTTTCACCAAGATCGGCGAACACCAGATCATCATCGACCACACGGAAGTGCCGGACGCGTTTCGCGGCCAGGGTGCCGGGCTTCGGCTCGTCACCCGCGCCGTCGAGGATGCGCGGGCAGTGGGCAAGAAGATCATCCCGCTTTGCCCGTTCGCAAACGCCCAGTTCCGTCGGCATCCGGAATGGGCGGATGTGCTGAAACAGTAGGGAATGCAGGGACATCATTGATAGGCAGCAGGGGGATGAGAGGGACGGTCCCCGCTGCCGATTGGCTTTGTCATTTGCCGCGGCCGGATATCTTGCCTAGATATGATATATCGCCGTGCCGACAAACGAATTGAATGATCCCCCTATGACCGAAACAGATCTCGTCCCCGTTTTCGACGGCCACAACGACACGCTGCTCAGGCTGTATCAATCGAAGGACACGGACGTCGAAAAGCTGTTCGTCGAGGGCAAGTCGGGTGGTCATATCGATCTGCCGCGCGCCAAGGCGGGCGGCTTTGCCGGCGGCATGTTCGCGATCTTTCCGCCGCCGGTCGAGAAAGCCAGGCGCAGCGCCGTACCCTTGGCGCCGAGCGACAGCGAGCCGCTGCCGCCGGAGGTGCCGCGCGCCGATGCGCTCAACTCGACGATCGCGATGGCCTCGATCCTGTTCCGGCTGGAACGGGCCGGAGCTCTTGCCGTCTGCCGGACTGCCGCCGACATACACAACGCCATGGCCAAAGGCACGATCGCCGCGGTATTCCACATCGAGGGCGTCGAGGCGATCGATCCCGAACTCACAATGCTCGACGTGCTGCATGCCGCCGGTCTGCGCTCGCTCGGCATCGTCTGGAGCCGGCCGAATGCTTTCGGCCACGGCGTGCCGTTCCGCTTTCCATCCTCGCCCGATACCGGCCCGGGTCTGACCGATGCCGGCAAGGCGCTGGTCAAGGCCTGCAATCGGCTGAAGATCATGATCGATCTTTCACATCTCAACGAAAAAGGCTTTCGCGACGTCGCCGCGCTCAGCGATGCGCCGCTGGTCGCCACCCACTCCAACGTGCATGCGCTCTGCACCCATTCGCGCAACCTCACCGACTGGCAGCTCGGCGCCATCCGCGAGTCCGGTGGTATGGTCGGTCTGAACTTCGCCACCGGCTTCCTGCGCGAGGACGGCCGCATGAATGCCGACACCAGCCTCGACATCATGGTGCGCCATGTCGATTCCCTGCTGCAGGCGCTGGGTGAGGATGGCGTCGGTCTCGGCTCCGATTTCGACGGCGCCATGATCCCGGCGGTCATCGGCGACGTCGCCGGCCTGCCGAAGCTGATCGATGCCTTGACCGCGCGTGGCTTCGGCCGGGCGCTGATCGAGAAGATCGCCTACCGCAACTGGCTGAGCATGCTCGAGCGTACGATAGGCTGAGGCGACGCTACTGACCGAAGCCCATGCGCTTCAGCCAGTCCTTGCCGACGCCACGATCGCGGATGATCGGCAGCGGGTTTTCCGAATCGAGCCGCGCGCAGATGCGGTAGACTTCGAGCGTTTCGGCGCTCATCTCATCGCGCTTGTAGAAGAACATGGCGGCGGCATAGCGCGTGCGGCCCGACCATTTCTCGCCGAGCGGCGTGTTGACCAGCTCCCACTGTTCGGCGGCCTCCCCATCTTCTTGCCGCTTGTCCGCTTCGGCGGCCATGGTCAGAAATCCGCTGGTGGGTTGGCGATGCGGCGGTCGAGCTTGATGAAGGGCCGCGCCACCACCTTGGCCCGCTTCATCAGCTTCTGATACTGCAGCTCGCGCATGGCGTAGATCTCGACCCAGAGGTCCTCCACAATGGTATCACCGTAAGGCCGCGCCAGCGAGGCGATGGCGATGTTGCGCTTGGCCATCGGCGACCACATGGAGGCGCTGACCAGGCCGACCTCCTGGCTCTTCTTGTAATAGACGATGGCGTGTTCGGCCGGGATGTTGCCCTCGATCTCCAGCCCGACCAGCACATGCCGCAGCTTGCGTTTGGCGCGCGCTTCGAGGATGGCCCGGCGACCGTTGAAATGGCCCTTTTCCAGATCGATCATGAAGCCTAGGCCGATCTCGTCGGGCCTGCGCAAGCGATCGGCACGGATGGCATGCTCGGCCGTGGTGAAGTCCGCATTGGCAACGATCAGACCGGCCTCGAGCCGCGCGCGGTTGAGCGCGGTGTAGCCGATGGCACGGATGCCGCGCAGTTCGCCCGCCGCCATCAGTCGGTCCCAGAGGCTCAACGCCTTATCGGCCGGCACGAAGAGTTCATAGCCGAGATCGCCGGTGAAGCCGGTGCGCGAGATGGTAATGGTACCGCCATCATGCGGGAAATCGGCGAGGTCGAAGATCTTCAATTTCTCGACGCCGGCGAAGCCGGCATCGCGCAGCACGGCGAAGGAGGTCGGTCCCTGCAGCGCGAGCCCAGCGACGGCCTCGGTTTCCTCCTCGACCGTCACATCGAAGCCAATGGCGCTGTCGAGCAGCCACGGCAGATGCCGCTCCTGCGAACACAGACGAAAGCGCGTCGCCGACAGCCGGAACAGCGTGCCGTCGTCCAGCACAAAACCCTCGTCGTTGCACCATGCCGTGTAGTGGACGCGGCCCGGCCTAAGCTTGGTGACATCGCGCAAGGTAATGCGATCGAGGAAGGCTTCGGCTCCGGGCCCCTCGATCCGGTATTTGGTCATCGGTGAGATGTCGAACAAAGCCGCCTGGCTGCGGATGGCGAAGTATTCGAGTTCCTCGTCCCACAGCGAATGCGGAGCGCGGTAGCCGGCCCAATTGTACCAGTCCTGGGTTTTGGCCAGCGCATCGAGGCGCGGCTGGAACGGCGTGCCGAGGCGCAACGTGCGGAAATGGGATTGCGTGGCAGTGCGGGCGGTATCGGCCGCATTGGCCGTTTTTTTAACGGGCTTCTTCGTGATCGCCTGGGCCATGACCTATCCCTTCATCGCAATGATGCGCCGTGCGGCATTGAGCCCCGGCACACCGGAAACGCCACCTCCCGGATGCGAACCGGCGCCGGCGAGGAACAGCCCTTCCAGCGGCGTGTCGTAGCCCGACCAGCCGGAGACCGGGCGCGAGATCAGCATCTGGTCGGCCTGCAATTCGCCATGGTGCCAGTGGCCGCCCGGCATGCGGTAACGCGTTTCGATATCGGCCGGCGTCAGAAGCTCGGCTTGGACAACGCTCTTGCCGATGCCTGGCGCGTAAGCCTCGAGCTGCGCCATAACAGCCTCGAGGAATTTCGGCTTGCCGGCATCCCAGCCCTCTTTCAGTGCGTAGGGCGCGTATTGCACAACCGCTGACAGCACGCAGGCGCCGGCGGGTGCGAGCGACGGGTCGGCGAGCGAGGGCAGCGTGATTTCCATCACCGGCTCGGGCGAGAACTCGCCATATTTAGACGGGTTGAAGGCGCGCTCGACGTGGTCGGGTGAGGGCGCGATGACCAGCCGGCCTCTGTGGCCAGCTGCATCGACGCCGGTGAACTGCGGCGGCCGGTCAAGCGCCAGATTGAGCTTGGCGGCATCGCCCTTCATGCGGATGTTTTTCACCTTGCGCACGAAGCCGGTGTCGATCTCGCGCGGCCCGACGAGGTCGAGGAAAGTGGTCGCCGGATTGATGGCAGAGACCACAGTCCTGGCACGCAGCTCCTCACCTGTGTCGAGCGCGACGCCGACGGCGCGGCCTTTCTCGACGGTGATCTTTGCCACGGCAACCGATGTGCGAATGTTGACGCCGGCCTTCTCCGCCGAAGCGCGAATGGCGGCGACGACAGCGCCCATGCCGCCCTTCGGCAACATTTGCGCGCCAGCTGCTCCGCCGGTCTCGCCGGCGAGGCGATAGTAGAGGCCGAGCAGCGAGGTTGGCGAGCGCGGGCCGAGATGGCTGCTGAGCGTCGCGTCGAAGGCAAGCAGGCCTTTCAGCCTGTCATCCCTGAGTTGCTCGTCGAGCAGGTCGGCGACGTTCATCAGCAGCACGCGCAGGAAGTCGCGCATGTCTTCCTTGCCAAGCTTTTTCAGCGCCAGCGCCGTCTGGCCGAGGGCAGCGGTCTCGAGCAACGACATGCCGGCGAGATCGGGCGGCCGGCGGGAGAGGAACGGCCTCAGGATGCCGGCATAGCGCAGCAACTGCGCGCGCAAATCCTTCCAGGCGGACTGTTCCGATGAGCTGGCGCCGGTCAGCACCTCGCCATAGGCGGCATGCAGCATAAGCGCCGGACCGTCTTTCGACAGCGCCACCGACGGCAGAAAGTCGGGACGCGCAAATTGCAGCCCGTGCTTCTCCAGTTCCAGCGTCTTCACCACATCGGGATGCAGACGATTCAGCACATGGGCGACTGAGGAGACGCGAAAGCCGGGTGCGAATTCCTCGGTGCGCGCGGCGCCGCCGACATCGTTTGCGGCCTCCAGCACAAGCACCTTACGGCCGGCTTTCGCCAGCGTGGCGGCGGCGACGAGGCCGTTGTGGCCGCCGCCAATGACGATTGCATCAAATGACGTCATGGGCCGGGCTCATATGTGAGGTGGATTTGGCAAGATCGCGCAGGATTTCGGCCGCCGCATTGCGGCCGGGCGCGCCCATGACGCCGCCGCCGGGATGGGTCGAGGAGCCGCACATATAGAGGCCGCCAACTGGCGAGCGATATTGCGCGTAGCCCGGCACCGGGCGGTTGAACAGCAGCTGGTCGAAGGTCAGTTCGCCCTGAAAAATGTTGCCCTCGGTGAGGCCGACCTCGGCCTCGATCTCGCGCGGCGTGCGCACTTCCATGTGGACGATGCGGTCGCGAAAACCCGGCGAGTATTCGGCTATCTGCCCAATCACGCTTTCGGCAAAACCATCGCGGTCGGCATCGGTCCATTCGCGGCCGTTCACCTTGGGCGGCGCGTATTGCACGAAGCAGCTCATGAAGTGTTTTCCGGGCGGCGCCATGGTCGGGTCGAGCGTCGTCGGGATGACCATGTCGAGGAAGGGATCGGCCGACCAGCGTCCGGCCTTCCAGTCGTCATAGGCACGCTCCATGCGCTTCATCGAATCGGTGAAATGCATGTCGCCGCGATAGACCGGCGAATCCTTCGGCAGTGCCGGGAATTCCGGCAGCGAATCGAGTGCGATGTTGACCTTGCCCGACGAGCCGCGGATCTTGAAGTTCTTCACCCGGCGCAGGAAGATGTCGGGCAATTCCTTTTCCTCGACCAGCTTCAGGAAGGTGCGTTTGACGTCGGCATTGGAGACGACGAGCTTGCCGTAGATCTCCTCGCCGCCGGCCAGCACCACGCCCTTGGCCTTGCCTCGGTTCACCAGCACATGGTCGACCTCGGCGCCGGTGCGGATGGTTCCGCCCGAGGCCTTGAACGACGCGGCCAGCGCCTTGGTGACGGCGCCCATGCCGCCGCGCGCATAGCCCCAGGCGCCGACCGAGCCGTCGACCTCGCCCATATAATGGTGCAGCAGCACGTAGGCTGTGCCGGGCGACATCGGGCCGAGTGCCGTGCCGATGATGCCGGACAAAGCGAAATTCGCCTTGATGACATCGGTCTCGAAATACTCGTCGAGGAACTCCGAGATCGACATCGTCCAGAAGCGCAGTGTCAGCGCCATTTCCTCAGCCGAAAGGCCGGCGAATTTCCTGCCGAGATAGAGCAACTCACCGAGGTCGCGCGGCTTGAGGCTGGTCGGGTCGGGGGCAGTGCGCATCAGCAGCGGCTGGATGAAACGGCACTGCCGCGTCACGTCGCGGGCGTAGCGGTCATAGGCTTCGGCGTCGCGCCTGGAGAAGCGCGCGAATTCGCGCCGGTGCGCATCATGGTCGCGGTAGTTGGCGAGATAGTCGCCGTCGCGGGTGAACACCGCGCCGCCTTCATAGGAAATGACCTGCAGTCCAAAGCGCGGCAGTTCGAGGTCGCGCATGATCTCGGGGCGGAACAGCGAACAGACATAGGAGCAGTTGGAGTAGAGGAAGCCCGGCGTCAGCTCGCGGCTGGTGGCTGCACCTCCGACCCACTCGTTCTTCTCCACCACCAGCACGTCGAGCCCCGCGCGCTGCAGGTAGCAGGCGTTGACCAGGCCGTTGTGTCCGCCGCCGATGATGATCGCATCCCAAGCTTTCATTGTGCCCCCAATCCCTTTGTTCTACGCAATTCCCAAGGGAAAGCGCTGCGCGGTTTCCCAGGAAAACCGCTCACACTTTTCCTGGGATTGCTCTGTGCGACCCGCTGTTCATTTCTGCGTGATCTGTTCCCGAATGTGCGGAATTTGGCATGGTAACGGCCATTCTGTCCAGCCATTCTGAATGAATGTTCAACAAATGGTGTTGCGTTTTCCCTGACATGCGCTACGCTTTGCCGACATTCGACAGTGTGCAATTCGGCGATTGGGGACCGAGGGCCGATGATCGAAACGGCAGATACCGAACCGGAATATGACGACACCGCCATCCGCTTCCTCGAGGCGCTCTGGGGCGATGGTTACCTGTCGCCGGGCGGGCCTGATGAGGTCGATCGGGTGGTCGACGGACTTTTGCTCAACGGCAAGACGATCCTCGATATCGGCTGCGGCTCCGGCGGCATCACCCTGCATCTGATCGAGCGCCATGCTGCTGCTCACGCCATCGGTTTCGATGTCGAGCAGCCGGTCATCGAGGCGGCCAGACGGCGAGCAGCAGTGCGTGGTCTGGCGAAGCGCGCCAGCTTCGTTCAAGCGGCACCCGGGCCACTGCCTTTCACCGATAGTTCCTTCGATGTTGTCTTCTCCAAGGACGCGTTGCTGCATGTGCCCGACAAGGACGGCCTGTTCGCCGAAATCTTCCGCGTGCTGAAGCCGGGCGGCGTCTTTGCCGCTTCCAACTGGATGATTGGGCATGACGGCGAACCGTCGCCCGAGATGAAGGCCTATGTCGCCGCGGAGGGGCTGTCCTTCGCCATGGCCTCGCCGGCGCGCTATGCGCAAGCGATGCGTGGCGCCGGCTTTGCCGATGTCACCGTGCGCGACCGCAATCCCTGGTACCGCGAGGTGGCGCGCGGCGAACTGGAAAGGCTGAAAGGACCGCTCTATGCGCCAGTCGCCGCCGTGGTCGGCGCCGCCTATGTCGACAAGAACATCCGAACCTGGGAGGCAATGCAGAAGGTGCTTGACAGTGGCGAGCACCGTCCCACTCATCTGCGCGGTTGGAAGCCGGTTGCATAGCCGGCAATGCTGGAGACCGTCACATCCATGAAGACTTCCGAGGGCATTCTCGCCGAAACGGTGCGAAAGGGCGATGCCGAAAAGCGCGGCCGCAAGGCTTCTAAGGAAGTCCGTCAGCTGCAGCTGATCGAGGCGACGATCGATTCGCTGGCCAAGCGCGGCTACGCCGAGACGACGATGGCCGATGTCGCCGATGGCGCGGGCCTCTCGCGGGGCATCGTCAACTTCCATTTCGAAAGCAAGGAAAAGCTGCTGATCGCGACGCTGCAGCACATGTATGACGAGTACTCGGCGCATTGGCGCGCCTCCCTGCAGAAGGCCGGCGACGATCCGGCGCGGCAGCTGCAGCAACTGGTGTGGGCAGACTTCGACCGCTCGATCTGCAACAAGCGCAAGCTCGCCGCCTGGCTGGCCTTCTGGGGCGAGGCCAAGTCGCGGCCGACCTACCAGGCGCTGAGCAGTTCGCGCGATAATTATTACCAGCAGGTCTTCATCGATCTCTGCACGACGCTCAAGCAGAGCGGCTCGTATGCCTATGAGCCGCAGGTGATGGCGCTGGCGCTGTCGGCCATGCTGGAGGGGCTGTGGCTGCGGCTGATGATGGGCACAGAGGACACAACGCGCGAAACAGCCTTGCAGGCGGCCAACGCTTTTTTGGCCGCTGCCTTCCCGAAGCATTACGGTTAGCAACAGCTGGCCGCCAAGACCGGCAAGACCAAAAGAGGATGGAACAGCATGAATAAACTTAGCCGACGCCTGACATTGACATTGGCGCTGGGCGGCGCGCTTGCGGCTTCGGCGGCAGCGTTCGCCGTCGCCGCCGACAAGGATCTGATCGTGTTCGACTGGTCCGGTTATGAGGATCCGAGCTTCCACCCTAAATATGTCGAGAAGAACGGCGATTCGCCGACCTTCGCCTTCTTCGGCGACGAGGATGAGGCGTTCGAGAAGGTGCGCTCCGGCTTCAAGGCCGATCTCGGCCATCCCTGCTCGCAGAGCGTGACGAAGTGGCGTGAAGCCGGCCTGCTGCAGCCGCTCGACACTTCGAAGATATCCGGATGGAAGGATCTCAATCCCGGCATCATGGCGATGAAAAATCTCGCCACGACCGATGACGGCAAGGCATGGTTCATGCCGTGGGACTGGGGCAACACGCAGCTCACCTACAACTCCTCCAAGATCGACGCCAAGGACGTGCAGTCGCTGAAGGCCTTCGCCGATCCGAAGTTCAAGGGCCGGGTGTCGATCGGCGACAATGTCGACGACGCCTATGCGCTGGCGAGCCTGGCCATCGGCCTGAGGGACTGGACCAAGATGACGGACGACCAGTTCAAGCAGGCGTCCGACTTCCTGCGCCAGGTGCACAAGAATGTCCGCTCCTACTGGACCGACACCACCGACATCGTGCAGCTGTTGAGCGGCGGCGAGGTCGACCTCGCCTGGGCCTGGAACGACGCGACGGTGCAGTCGGTCAAGGCAGGCGTGCCGATCAAGTCCGTAAAGGATACCAACGAAGGCATCTCGACCTGGGTCTGCGGCTATGTGCTGTTCAAGGACGCGCCCGGCAATATCGACAAGGCCTATGATTATCTGAACGCCGTCAACGATCCGGAGACCGCCAAGGTGCTGGTCAAGGACTGGGGCTATGGCCAGGCCAATGCCAAGGGCATGGCCGGCGTCGATCCGGCGATCCTGAAGGAAAAGGGCTATGACGACGTGCAGAAATTCGTCGACAAGACGCTGTTCCAGTCGCCGCTGCCGTCCGACCTCAAACTGAAGATGATCGCCGAGTTCGAGAAGATCAAAGCGGGCTATTGATCTCGTCCCGACTGCCCGTCCGCCGCCGACAGCGCGGGCGGACGGGCCTCGCCAAAGCAGATGATTTCTCCTAACCTCGCAGCAGCTTTTTCGCGAAGGGGGAGTTTCGCCATGACGCCAATGCTACGCCGCCTGGCGCTTGCTGCAGCCTGCACGATCGGCGCCGGCGCGGCCTATGCCTGGGCGGAAGGCGGCGGCGATCTCGTGGTGTTCGACTGGTCCGGTTACGAGGATCCGCTGCTGCATCCGGCCTACACTGCCAAACACAGCGCCGAGCCGACCTTCGCCTTTTTCGGCGACGAGGATGAGGCCTTCGAAAAGATGCGGGCGGGCTTCAAGACCGACATTGCGCATCCCTGTTCGCAAAGCGTGGCGAAATGGCGCGATGCCGGCCTGCTGCAGCCGCTCGACACCTCGCGGATTGCTGGCTGGAAGGATCTCAATCCGGGCATTATGGCGATGAAGAACCTCACCACCACGGCCGACGGCAAGGCCTGGTTCATGCCGTTCGACTGGGGCAATACGGCACTGCTCTACCGCACCGACAACGTGACGGCTCAAGAGGCGCAGTCACTGCGGATACTGGCCGATCCGAAATTCAAGGGCCGCGTCACCATCGGCGACAATGTGGACGACGCCTACGCGCTGGCGAGCCTGGTCATTGGGCTGAAGGACTGGACCAAGATGACCGACGCGCAGTTCAAGGAGGCGTCCGATTTCCTGCGCCAGGTGCACAAGAATGTCCGCCTCTACTGGACCGATTCGAGCGACATAGACCAGGCGTTTTCCGGCAATGAGGTCGACCTCGCCTGGGGGTGGGGCCAGACACTGATCGCTATGAACGGGCAAGGTGTTCCCGTCGCCATGAACCGCGACACCAAAGAGGGCATGTCGACCTGGGTGTGCGGCTATGTGCTGATGAAGGACGCGCCGGGCAAGCTCGACCAGGCCTATGATTTCCTGAGCGCGGTCAATGCGCCGGACATTTCGAAATATATGGTGACGACGTTCGGCTACGGCCACGGCAACAGTGCCGGCATGGCCGCGATCGACCACAAGGTGCTGGCCGAGCGCGGCTTCGACGACATCGACAAGTTCCTCGACAAGACGCTGTTCCAGCAGCCGGTCGCGCCGGAGCTGAAGAAGCGCATGGTCGACGAGTTCGAGAAGATCAAGGCCGGCTATTGACGAGCGAACGGCAAATAACCGACGTCGTCATCGTCGGTGCCGGCTTCACCGGCCTGTCGGCGGCGCTTGAGCTGAAGCAGGCTGGCATCAATTTTCTGTTGCTCGAAACACGCGATCGCGTCGGCGGGCGCGTCGAAGCGATCCTCAATGGACTCGGCGAGCGCATCGACAGCGGTGGCCAGTTCCTGTGCGAGGACATGCCGCAGCTGATGGCGCTGGCGAAGGCGCGCGGCAAGACCTTCGTCGAAACCTATGTCGAGGGTGATTTCATCACCCATCCGCCGATGCCGGCCAAGGACGCCAAGCAGACCTATCACGGCGCGATGGCGATCCGCGAGCGCATGAACGGCATCGAGCCGAACGACCCGTCGATAGAAGGCATGAGCGTCGCCGCCTGGCTCGAACAGCAGCATGATCCCATCGATGCCAAAACGGCTTTTCGGTCGATGATCGAAGGCCTGTGGTGTCTGCCGATGGACAAGGTGCCGCTGTGGTACCTGATCGACAATGACCGCCGCATCACCAATGAAGTGCCGGAGCTGCAGTATTTCTTGCGCGAGACCATGCAGTCGCTTGCCGAAGACCTGGCCGGCGATCTCGGCGGCCGGGTGCGGTTTGGCGAACCGGTCACGCGCATCGAGCATGGGCCGCAAGGTGTTCGTGTCGTTACGGGCAATGGCGTGATCGAAGCGCGTCAAGTGCTGGTCGCCCTGCCGCCGGCGACGGCCGTGAAGCTCGATTTCGCGCCAGCCTTGCCGCCCTCGCTCGGGCAGGCGCTTGGCGTCTGGGAAAGTGGCGCGGTGATCAAGATTCTGGTGCGCTATCCCAAACCGTTCTGGCGCCAGCGGGGCTTGAGCGGCATGGTGATGTGGCGCGACCTGCCGGGACTGTTTGCCTGCGACGCCAGCAGGGATGCGGAGCATGCCGCGCTTGTCGTCTTCGTCGGCGGACCGCTGGCGCTGCGCTGGCGAGGGCTCGGCGATGCGGCGTTGCGCGCCGAAGTGACGGCACGACTGCAGGGAGCCCTCGGTCCGGGCGCGGGCAATGTCATCGATTTCAGTTCGCGCGACTGGATACAGGACCGCTGGAGCGGTGGCGCCTACAGCGACCTCATTGTCGACGTGACGGCTAGGGATGCGGAGCGGACGATTCTTGCGGGTGCACCGCCAGTCCATTTCGCCGCTTCGGAACTGTCGCCGTCATTTCCGGGTTATGTCGAAGGCGCGATCGTTGCCGGGCGCATCACGGGGCGCAAGATCATCGCCGAGCTTCAGTCCCCCATCGCCACCAGCGCCTCGGGATCGTAGGCGAGACGGATCGGAGTGCCGACCGGAATGTCGTCGGCGCCGAAATCGTTAGTCTCGGTTACCGACAGGGGCTTTTCCAGGCCCGGTATCTCAACGATCAGATGGGTGATCTCGCCGAAATAGTGGCGTTCGACCACCTTGCCGGCGACCTCGAATTTTGCCGTCGCATTGTCCCATAGCACGCGCAGGCGCTCGGGCCTTATGCCGAGCGTGGCGGCGCCGCCATTGCGCACGAAGGCCTTCGGCTTGTCGGTCTTGACGCGGCCGAAGCCCAGCGTGTCGACGACCAGCGAGGCGGCGTTCTCCTCGACGATTTCAGCCTTGACGAAGTTCATGCCGCCGAGGAAGTCGGCGACCTGACGGTTGACCGGCCGCTGGTAGATTTCCTTGGGCGAGGCCACCTGCGCTATCTTGCCGCCGAACATCACGGCGATGCGGTCGGACATGGCGAGCGCCTCGTACTGGTCGTGGGTGACCAGCACGAAGGTGATGCCGACCGCCTGCTGCAGCCGGCGCAGCTCGACCTGCATCTGCTCGCGCAGCTTCTTGTCAAGTGCCGACAGGGGCTCGTCGAGCAGCAGCACCTTGGGCCGCATGACCAACGCGCGGGCGAGCGCCACGCGCTGGCGCTGGCCGCCGGACAATTCGGTAGCGAGGCGCTTGCCGAGCCCGGTCAGCGACACCTGCGCCAGTGCCTCCTCGACGCGGCGTTTCTCCTCGCCGCCCAGCAGTTTCAGTCGCTTCAGCCCGTAGGCGACGTTCTGCTCGACATTGAGGTGCGGGAAGATTGCATAGCTTTGGAAGACCATGTTGGTCGGCCGGCGGTTGGCCGGAATGCCTTCCATCGGCTGGCCGCCGACGGCGATCGATCCGCTGGTCGGGTTATCGAAGCCGGCGATCATGCGTAGCAGCGTGGTCTTGCCGCAGCCGGACGGCCCCAGCAGCGAGAAGAACTCGCCCTCCCGAATGGTCAGGGACGCGTCGTCGAGCGCCTTGAACGATCCATAGCTGCGGGTGACGTTGCGGATCTCGATCATGGCTCGATCGGATTGAGGGCGCTCGATCGGCGGCTGTTCAGGCATAGAGGCCTCCCTCATTCTGGGTGCGTCTGGCCGCGCGGCGACGCAGGATTTCGGCAACGGTCATCAACAGGAAAGAGGCAACCAGAAGCAGTGTGCCCAGCGCCAGCACGCCCGGCAGTTTCGAGGCGAAGCGCAACTGGCTCCAGATGTAGATCGGCAGCGTCGCTTCGGTGCCGGTCAGGAAGAAGGCGATGATGAACTCGTCGAGCGAAATGGTGAAGCAGACGAGCAGGCTGGAGATGATGGCCGGCGCCACCATCGGCAGCGTCACGCGCTGGAAGGTGCCGAAGGCGCTTTCGCCGAGATCGGCGGAGGCTTCCTCCAGGCTGCGATCAAAACCCTCGAAGCCGGAGGTCAGCACTGTCATCGAATAGGGAATGCAGACGAGGACATGGCCGAGCACGACGGTGAACAGCGACAGGCTGAGACCCAGCTGCAGCATCACCAGCAGCATCGAGATGGCGACGATCACCTCGGGCAGCACCAGCGGCGCCATGATCAGGCCGTTGATGGTGCGGCGGCCGGGATAGCGGTAGCGGGTGATCGAGCGGGCGGCGAGGATGCCGAGCACGGTGGCGAGAATCGAGGCGGAGACGCCGACTTTCAGGCTGTTCCAGGCGGCGTCGAGCAGGGCCGGCGTGTGCGGCAGGTCCGCATACCATTGCAGTGTGAAGCCGGTGAGCGGGAATTTTGGTGTTGGCGCCGTGTTGATCGAGAAGATCGGCAGGAAGATGACGGGCAGATAGAGGAAGACGACATAGAGGAACGCATAGACGGACAGCCAGCCGCCCGACAGGAAACGCCGCGCCCTCATCGTGCCAACCTCTGCAGTGCGCGGATGATCAGCACCGTGGCGCCGGCCATCAGGGTGACGATCAGCATGGTGGTGACGGAAAGCGCGGCCCCCAACGGCCAGTTCGCCGCCTTGCCGAACTGCGCCTGGATGGCGTTGGCGATCATGACGCCGTCCTTGCCGCCGACCAGCTTCGGCGTGACATAGTCGCCGACCGTCGGGATCATGACGATCAGCGCCGCCGAGATGACGCCTGGCGCCGACAGCGGCAAGGTCACACGCAGGAATGAACGCAAGGGGCCATCGCCGAGATCGGTGGCTGCTTCGACCAGCGTACGGTCGACCTTTTCCAGCGAGACGAAGATCGGCAGGATGGCAAAGGCCGCCCAAGCGTGGGTGAGCGTGATGATGACGGCAGTCGAATTGTAGAGCAGCGCCGTCGACGGCTCGTCGATGATGCCGAGGCCCATCAGGCCGGAATTCAAGACGCCATTATAGCCTAGGATGACCTTCCACGACATGACGCGCAGGAGATAGCTGGTCCAGAACGGGATGGTGATGAGGAACAGCCACAGGCTCTTGTGACGGCCGCCATGGAAGGAAATGAAGTAGGCGATCGGGTAGGCAAGGATGACGGTGAAAAGGCTGACCGTCAGCGAGATGTAGAGCGAACGCCACAACAGATCGCGGTAGATCGGCTCGGTCAGCGCGACGCGGTAGTTTTCCAGCGTGAAAGTGCGGTCGATGGTCAGGTAGTGCTGCGTCCAGAAGGAGTGGGCGATGACCACGAGGATCGGCAGGACCAGCAGGATGAGGGCGTAGAGAAAGGTCGGACTGATCAGGGCAAAGCCCTGGACGGGTTCGGACTGCAGAAGGGCATTTCGTCTGGCCCGCGTCATGCGCCGCGGGGGCGACCCTTCCACAGCCGCCGTCATTGCCAGACTCCGGGGGGCAGGGCTCCGGGCGTGATCTCGGTTGCTGGCCTGGGCTCTTCCGCCATGCGCATCCCATTGTGCTGACACCGACTGTCGTTCCCCTTGCCGGCTTTCTTTCATCATGCGCGCATCCGTGGATTGAAATCAAGCGCTATTTCTGAGATATTGATTGAATGGACATTCAAAATTAGGTGAAGAAAGCCGCCATTTCCGGCATTTGCCGCCGTTTTTTGAGGTCCAGGAAAATTCGAAAGAGATGTGGAGACGACAATGGCTGCGGTGAGAGACCTGAAGGCGACCGAAATGGCAGCGTCTGGCGGCGACGATGCCATTGAACTGGGCAAGCGCCATCTCATCCAGCCCTGGCCTTATGCCGGTTCGGTTGGTGCCGAGGCACGCGCGCTGATCGGTGAGGGCGATGGCATCTACATCACCGACAACACCGGCAAGCGCCTGATCGACGGACCTGCCGGCATGTGGTGCGTCAATGTCGGCCATCGCCGCGAGGAACTGGCCAGGGTGATGTACGACCAGGCGATGGCGCTGTCCTACAACACACCCTGGTACACGATGAACGCGCCGTCGGCCGAACTTGCCATGCGCATCGCCGGCCATGCGCCGGGCGATCTCAGCCATGTCTTCTACACCACCGGCGGTTCTTCGGCCGTGGAGACGGCGCTGCGCTTCATGCAGTTCTACAACAATGTGCGTGGCCGGCCGGAAAAGAAGCTGATCCTGTCGCGCGGCGGCGCCTATCACGGCTCGACCTATCTGTCGGCCTCGCTAAACGGCCGCCCGCGCGACCGCGACTGGATGGATGGCGCCGACGAGCTGGTGATCAAGTTGTCCTCGCCCGATCCGTTCCGCCGTCCGCACGGCATGAGCCTTGCCGCCTTCACCGATTTCCTTGTCGACCAGTTCCGCGACACGGTCGCCCGCGTCGGCGCCGACAAGATCGGCGCTTTCGTCGGCGAGCCGGTGCAGGCATCGGGAGGCGTCGTGATCCCGCCGGACGGCTATCTCAAGCGCATCCGCGAGATCTGCCGCGACAATGACATCCTCTATATCTCCGACGAGGTGGTGACGGGCTTCGGCCGGCTCGGCCATGTCTTTGCCTCGGGCGATGTGTTCGGCATCGATCCCGACATGATCACCTTCGCCAAGGGCGTCACCTCTGGCTATTTCCCGCTCGGCGGCGTCATCATCTCGGAACGGCTGCTGCAAGAGTTGCGCCGTTCGAACCATCCCGATGCGATGTTCGGCCATGGCCTGACCTACACCAGCCACCCCGTCGGCTGCGCCGTGGCGCTGAAAAACCTCGACATCCTCGAAGAAAGCGTGCTCGCCCACACGCAAGCGGTCGCCCCCTATTTCCAGGCGCAACTGAAGACGCTGGAAGAACTGCCGCTGGTCGGCGAGGTGCGCGGCGTCGGGCTGATGGGCTGCGTCGAATGCGTGGCGGACCGCGAAAGCAAGGACCCGCTGCAGCTCGACAAGGATGTCGGCAAACGCATCGACGCGCATTGCCACGAACTCGGCCTGCTGGTGCGGCCGCTGATCAACATGTGCGTGATGTCGCCACCGCTGATCATCACGCGCGAGCAGATCGACGACATGGTCGGCATCCTGCGCGAGGGTATTTCGCGGACTATGGATGATCTCAGAAAAGAAGGCGTGTGGCGGGGGTGATGGCTCTTCCCTTCTCCCCGTTCCACGGGGAGAAGGTGCCGAAGGGCGGATGGGGCGGCGCCAGCGTTGGCGATAGGTCGCGTCCGCAAATGCGTCGTCAGTCCAACACGATAATCTCACAAGCCGGTGCTGCCCCTCACCTGCCTGCCGGCGTTCGTCGCTTGAAAAGCCAAGCAGTTGGCTTTTCATCCGCTGTGCTGACCGCTCCTCACCTCCCCGTAAACGGGGCGAGGGACGCTCTGATCAGTGGTTTCGCCAATTGTCAGCGTTGCGAAAGCAGAGGACTACGACCGCGACCTCAGCGCGTCGTTCAAATTCCCCATGTCCTTCTCGTCGGGCGCGGTCTCCAGGCCGAGCACCGGCAGCATCTTGCGCAGATGGTCGTGGTGGGTGCGCACGCCGTATTCGAGGTCGGAGAGATAAAAGCCCTCGAAGGCCTCGGACAGCATGGATTCGTTCGACCACACCGACAGCTGCACATCCTCCGACATGGTGTCGCGGTCGATGCGGAAGGACAGGTAGCGGGCGGCCGCCTGCTCGCGGCTTTCATCGCGGTAGCGGTAGATGGCGCCGCGCAGCAGGGTCTCACCCGTCGACAGCGGAAACTCCTGATAGAACTGCACCGATTCCGGCATCACCGAAATCACCGCATTGGGGAAGATGCCGTAATAGACCCAGGCCTTCTTCAGATAGTCCGGCAGATGTGTCGGCTCGGGCGCGATCTTGACATAGTTCTTGACGCTCCAGCGGCGTCCGGCATGCGGGTTGTAGGTGGCGAAGGATCGCGACACGCCGTTGATGAAGGGCTCGTCGAAATAGGTGGCTCCATAAAGATCCTGCAGTGCAGGGTGTGCCATGGCGACGTGATAGCCCTCATTGTCGACATCGCGCACCGACTTCCAGTTAACCGGGGTCTTCTGGGTCCAGATGCCCCAGGACGGCACCATGTCGGCGGCCTTGTAATGCGCGAATTCGGGCTCGATCGGCTTCATCAGTTCGGCGACCGAGGGCTGCGGCCCCCCATTGCGGAAGCGAATGAAGATAAAACCCATCCAGATTTCGAGATCGAGCTGCATCAGGCCGAACTCGGTCTTGTCGAGGTCGGGGAAGGAACGCGGGCGCGCGGCGCCACGCAGCGTGCCGTCGAGATTGTAGACCCAGCCATGGAACGGGCACACCAGCGCGTTTTTGCAATTGCCTTGGCTGTCGGCGACGACGCGGCTGCCGCGGTGGCGGCACATGTTGTTGAAGCCGCGCACGACGCCGTCCTTGCCGCGCACGATCAGGGCGCGTTCGCCGACCACGTCCATGGTCAGATAGTCGCCGGCGTTGGGCACGTCGCTGACATGGCCGACGATCTGCCAGTGGTTGCGGAAAACGTGCTCCTTCTCAAGCTCGAGAAGGGCATCGGAATGGT
The DNA here is from genome assembly GCF_013170805.1 of Mesorhizobium sp. NZP2077. Taxonomy (NCBI): domain Bacteria; kingdom Pseudomonadati; phylum Pseudomonadota; class Alphaproteobacteria; order Hyphomicrobiales; family Phyllobacteriaceae; genus Mesorhizobium; species Mesorhizobium sp. NZP2077. The sequence goes on from NZ_CP051293.1 coordinate 1,456,746, forward strand.
AACTCCAGCCCGGCAATCCCCGCCGGTCCCAATCGTTGGGGATCGCCACGTCACGGAGGTGCGGGTTCATAAAACGTCTCTTCTTTTTGTTGAATAATCATTCAATAAAATCATATTTTGCATTGAAATGCAATGGCTTGTGAAAATACGGATGAAACTAAGGCAGGTTCCTTGGATCGCCCGTAGCGGAATTCGATACGGCTACTGCCTGAGAAAACCGCGGAGAATCCGGGTGTTAGCCCCGGTTCCGGAATGCTGTTTCCGCGCGATTTCACAAAGCGTGCGTGCTGAGGAACAGGACGCCTCGCTGGAGCTAAAAACGCTCGCCGCGCGTCGCCTGATCGGCAGGCGTCTGGTTCGGGACAGCCTGGCCGGAGTCGATCCGGATTCGCTTGCTTCAGCAAAATGAGAGCTGGAATGACCGATTCTGCCCGGTATTGCCCGAAAGCGACGTTTCAATATGGTTACATTGCCAGAGTTATACCAATCTTATGCTGTTACAAAGTGCGATTAAGTTCGTTTCATCACCAAAAAGAAACGCAGCGAAGGGGAAGGCAATGTATGCGAAAGTCGAGACCATCAGCAGCGAACTCCGCCTCCAGGCTCCAGAGCGCGCTGACCGCCGCCCGAAGCTGGCCCTGCGCCAGCGCGCAAGCGACCACCCCATGGCCATGTTCATGGCGCTGGCTGCTTGCGCCTTCGCCGGCATGGCGTTCACGCCGACGGTTGGCCCGGCCTTCGCTTCGCTGAATCCGCCGGCCAACGTCGTTGACGGGGCGCCGACGACAATCAAGACCGCTCGCCTGCCGATGCCGGCGCTCGACTTCGCCTGCAAGGGGCAGGCCTGGGGTGCCGAGAGCGTCGATTGCCTGCGCGCCATCGCCGAGCAGTCCGGGACACACAAGACCCGTGCGATCCGCATGATCGCCAATGCCGTGCCGCTGACCAACACGCCCAACATTTTCTGATTTTTGTCGAAGCGTGATCCCGAAACCGGTTCCCTCTTCGGGCTCTTGCTCTGACCTCCCCGAGCGCACCCTCCAGCGCTCCATTCAGCTCCCGCCGCTCTGTCGGTCGGGAGCTTCTTTTTTGAGCCGCTCGCCGTTTAACGGAAACGGCGAGCGGCTCTAGCTCTTCGTTTTGACGCAATTCCGGACGGAAAACCGCTCACACTTTTCCTGGAATTGCTCTAGCCTTTCAACGCGGCCTGCTCGGCAATGGTTGAAAGCACGCTGCGCACATCCAGGGTGCTGAACGGCTTTTCCAGGATCTGCGGCCGCTGCTGCGCCGGCAAGGCCTCGACTTCGGCCTTGGCGCCGATCAGGTCTCCGGTGACCAGCACGAAACGCCGTGCGAGGTCGGGCCTTTCGGCCAGCAGTTCGCGGTAGATGGCCATGCCTGATATGCCGGGCATGCGCAGGTCCGAAAAGACGATGTCCGGCGGCATGTGGCCGCCCAGGGTGGCGGCGCCTGATTCCCAGACTGGCGCGATCCGCGACTTGATGCCCATCAGTTCGAGAATGTCGGACAAGGAGCCGGCGACATCAGGCTCGTCGTCGATGATCAGAGCGTGACGCAGGCCGCTCGAGCGTGGCTGGGCTTCGCCGACGGCGGCGATGCCGGCCGAAATGGCCGGCAACTGGACGACGAAACGCGCGCCTCTGGGCAGCACTTCCTCGAACCAGACATTGCCATTGTGCCGTTCGATGATCGATTTCGAGATCGACAGGCCGATGCCGGTGCCGACGCCGACAGGCTTGGTGGTGAAATAGGATTCGAAGATTCGGTTGCGGATCGCTTCGGGAATGCCGGGTCCATTGTCCTCGACCGAAAAGCCGGGTTTGCCCAGGTCGCTGCGGAACGTCCGCACCTTGATCAGCCGGTCGCCGGCAACACCGGCCAAAGCGTGCTGGCTGTTGATGAGGAAATTGGCCGCCACCTGCGTCACGTGGTCGGCGTCGGCCATGACCAGCAGCGGACCGGGCGCGAAATCGGTATCGATGATGATGCCGCTCGAGCGTGCGCCATAGGCGGTGACCTCGAGGGCGGCGCGGATCACCTGATTGAGGTCGGTCTCGGCCTGGGCCGCCGGATGCAGCCGGACCATCGACAGGAAGCTCTTGACGATGCGGCCGCAGCGCTCGGCCGCGGCACGCACCTTCTCGGCGCGGACCTTGGTTTGTGGGTCGGAGGCGAATTCGTGCAACAGCGTCGATTGCGCCACCACCACCGCCAGCGGGTTGTTGAGCTCGTGCGAGACGCCGGCGAGCAGGGAGCCCATCGCCGCCATCTTCTCGTTCTGATGCAGCTTCTCGCGTTGCCGGTTGATCTCTTCCTCCGCGCGCAGCCTGTCGCGCAGGTCGCGGATCGAGCCGAAGATCAGGCGGCGGTCGGCGACCCGCATCTCGGTCGCCGTCAGTTCGATCGGGAACACCTCGCCGGCGGCATTCTGCGTCACGGTCTCGAGTCGCTGGCCGACCATCGGCGCGCCGCGGCCCGACATGTAGTCGGCGCCCGAGGAATAGCCCTTGCGGTAGTATTCCGGCACGACGGTGTCGAGCAGGTCCTTGCCGAGGATGTCGCTGCGCTGGAAGCCGAACATCTTTTCGGCGGCAGGATTGAATTCGATGATCGATCCGGCCTCGTCGATGACGATGATGGCATCAAGCGACGCCTGCAGCATGGTACGGCGGATCACTTCGCTGGCATGGGCGTCGGAGGGCGAGTGTTCGATGGCGTCGCCGATGGCGAGCGCTATGATGTGCAGCGTTGCCTCTTCCTCGTCGGTCCACTCGCGCTCCTCGACGCAATCATTGACGGCGAGCGTGCCCCACAGATGACCGTGCGCGAAGACCGATACCGACAGGAACGACTTGATGTTCTGCTTTTCGAAATCGGTTCTCAGGAACCCTTCGAGATTGCGCGTATGGCCGGCGAAGATCTTGCCCTGCCGTTCGTCCTCGGCCACGCGCTCCAGCAGCGGATCCGAATTGACGATCGACTGCATGATGACGGTCGGTGAGGCCAGTTCCCCGCCAAAGTCGGGGGCGATCCAGTAGGCGGCCACCGACTGGGCAAAACCCTGGCCGGGCAGTTCGCGCAGGCGGAACAGGATGCCGCGCTGGCACTCCATGGCGCGGCACAGTGTTTCCAATATGCCTTCCATCTCGCGTTGCCAATCGCCTGCCTCGCGCAGCCGGCGAACGACGCGCACGGCCGCCATCGCCGCGCCCTGTCTGAAACCCTGTGCATCCGTGCTTGTTGCTTCGCCCGTCATTTTCAGCCGTTATTCCAAAGTCATGCTCAATTCGATCGGCCCAATTCGATCGGCGAGCAACGGCTGTGAACCTGAGACCGCGTGGGCCTGGCGCTCAGTTGCTGTCGCCGGTCGGCAGCGAGAAGATATAGCCTTCACCGCGCACCGTGCGCAGGAATTTCGGGTTGGCCGGATCCGCCTCGATCTTCTTTCTCAGGCGCATGATGCGGATGTCGACGGCTCGCGACGATTCCGGATCCTCGGTGAAGCCGATCGCCTCCGAGATCGCGGCGCGCGTCAAAAGCCGGTTGGCACGGGTCAGGAAAACCTCCAGCACATCGAATTCGCTCTTGGCCATGTCGATCACGGCGCCGTTGGCGCCGGTGACCAGCCGGCCGTCAAGATCGGCCTGGAACGGGCCGAAGGCGACGGAACGGCGGTCCGTCCTGGCTTTCTTGTTGAGCAGCTCCGTTGGCTCTGGAACGCGGCGCAGTACGCTGCGGACCCTCGCCAGCACTTCGCGCAGCTCGTATGGCTTGACGATATAGTCGTCGGCGCCGAGTTCCAACCCGACGATGCGGTCGAGCGCAGTGCCGGCGGCGGTCGCGTAGATGATGCCGATCGGCATTTTCGAGCGCAACCAGCGGCCGAGCGACAGCCCGTCCTCGCCCGGCATGGCGATGTCGAGAATGGCCAGATGGAAGGATTGAGTTTCGATCAGGCCGCGCGCGGCGGCCGCGGTTTCCGCGGTCGCCACATCATAGCCGGCGGCGCCGAGATATTCGGCAACCGCGTCCCTCAGGTCGGGCTCGTCTTCGACGATAACAATTCTTGCCCGCACGATGCCCTCGCTCCCACTTTCAGTGGAAAGTAGATTGGGTATAAACATGATGTCCAGCACTCATATCCGGTTGCAAGGGAACGGTTGGAAAACATGGCCGCACGAGCCGTCATTGCGCTTGTGTCCGTCGCCGACGTGGTGGCGACCGAACTTGCCGACCATCTCGAGCGGCGTGGCCATGATGTGCGCCAGGCGCGGCAGCCCTGGGAGGCGGAATCGCTGCTGGCTGGCGGGGGCATCGACGTCGTCGTCGTCGGGGACAGTCTCAGCCAGGCGGAAGGGCGGGACCTGCTCAGGCGTTATGGCGGCCAAGGCGGGGGCGGCGAGGATGGGCCCGATTTCATCCTGATCTGCCGGCCGGCCGATCTCGTCGACAAGGTGCTGGCGCTCGAACTGGGTGCGGCCGACGTTGTCGAAAGCCCGCTCAATGTCAGGGAATTGGCTGCCCGGGTCGGCGGCCTGCTTTCGCGGCGGGGCAGGGGCACCCAGGAACTGATCGTGCTGGAGAACGCGACCGTCGATTTGAGATCGGCGATCGTCATGCACCGCTCCGGCACTGAGGAACAGCTGTCGCCCGGTCAGGTGGCGCTGCTCAGGCTGTTCCTGGCGAGCCCCCGCAAGGTGCTGACGCGTGACGACATCATCGCCGCCGCACCGGCCGAGAACGCCGACGCCTTCGATCGCTCGATCGATTCGCGTATCGTGCGGCTGCGCCGCAAGCTCGACACCGAAACCATCACCACCATACGCGGCACCGGCTACCGGTTCGATCCGCCGCGGCAATTCGCCGACTAAAGGCTGGACACTCGGGCTATCTTTCTGGCTGAGCATCGGATGTTCCTACTCACCGACGCTCCCAAAACTCAGCGTACCACCAGCAACGACGGACCCGATGGCATGTCATTGGCCATGGCGATTTCGTTCGCGTGGGCGCGGTCCTTGAGGAGAACAGTGGCAAGGGCGGCAAAGCCGAGCAGGCCCTGCGCATAGAGCAGTGCGGAAAGCACCGAGGCCGCGAATTTCGTTTTCATCGTTCCAACTCCCGGAAATGCGAATTTCTTCAAAAACAAGTGTGTCGCGGGTCGCTTCAGGAAACTCCCGAAGTGCCCGCGCCGCCCACGGAGCCCCCCGTCGCGGCGCGGGCCTTCGGTCCTCTCGGCAGCAAGTTGCCGGAGGGGCCGCGCAATGCCAGCAACCGAAGGCCAACCCGCCAGAGGGCCTTCAACCGGGCGATGCGCAGGCTGGAAACAATCCAGACCGTGGCGGAAAACAGGGCGACGTGCAGGGTAGAGATTTCGCTCGAACTCATCGCCGCCAGCCTTGCCGCGTGGCCGCCGGCAACCGTGCCGACACCGCCGATGACTGCTGCCGTGATGCTGATCCTGAAGAGCCAGGACCGTATGTTCGTTTTCGTTCCCATGGTCGTTGCCGTCTGCTTTCGTTGCGTCAACTTTGCTGCCGGCCCGTATCGGGATCATGCCGCTCGAAGCCGCGCTTTGTTGCAAGTTGGTTTCGAGATTGAGGTCTGCCCTTTCATATAAGAGATATTCGAACTTTCGTTTCACGGAAAATACCTATGTGCTGCATCTCATTTCTTTGTTTTGCGGGTGAGATCACGGCCGCTATGGCCGTCTGCCCGTTAACCAGAGGAAACTGATTCGAAACACAAACGAGCATTTCGCGAAATCTCTTCGAAACATGCCACAGCGATAAGCCGCTCATCGAATTGGAGCCGGCTGGGCCGGCAGAGAGAGGGGACATCATGCACACCACCATTTCCGCCAAGCTCATCAACATCACCGCGGCCGCGCTTACGGGTACCGCACTTCTGTTCGGCGCCAATGCAGCGCACGCCGCCAACAAGATCGTGGCGCGCGTCTCACTGTCACAGCAGGTCATGGAAGTCTCGGTCGATGGCCGGCCGACCTTTGCCTGGAAGGTGTCCACCGGCGACAGGGCGCATGTGACGCCGACCGGCTCGTTCAAGCCGACGCGCATGCATGAGATGTGGTATTCGAAGAAGTACGACAACGCGCCGATGCCGCACTCGGTGTTCTTCAGCGGCGGCTACGCGGTGCACGCTACCTATGCGATCAAGCACCTCGGCCAGCCGGCCTCGCATGGCTGCGTGCGTCTGCATCCCGACAATGCCGCCGATTTCTACCAGCTTGTCGAGACCTTCGGGCCCGACAACACCAGCATCGTCATCGTCAAGTAGCAGGCTGGGAACGGGCCGGCTTACTGCCGCGCCTGTTCAGGACTCCCGCCGGAACATTCCTGCGGTACTGAGCGCAGCCAAAAAAGAGGCCGGGAATTTCCCGGCCTCTTTTTCTTGTTCTTCGGGGTTTTCTATCAGTCCTGCAACGCCGGCATCAGCTTCGGATCCGGTTTTTCCGCCAGATGCGGCAGATCCTTGCTGGCGATGAAGGTATAGAACATCGGCACGACGAAGAGCGTGAACATAGTGCCGACCAAGATGCCGCTGAAGATCACGATGCCCATCGAATACCGGGCCGCAGCACCCGCGCCGCTGGAAACGATCAGCGGCACCACGCCAAGGGCCATCGCAGCCGTCGTCATCAGGATCGGCCGCAGCCGCACCTTGGCCGAGGCGATGATGGCGTCGCGCCGCCGCATGCCATGGGCCTCGCGCTGTTGGTTGGCGAATTCGACCAGCAGGATGCCGTGCTTGGTGATCAGGCCGATCAGTGTGATCAGGCCGACCTGCGTGTAGATGTTGAGCGTCGCCGGTGGGATGCTGAAGTGTGATCCCATGATCATGAAAATCATATTGAGATTCGGGATCATGTTGAGCGGCAACATCGCGCCGAAGATCGACAGCGGCACCGCCATCATGATGATCAGCGGGTCGCGGAAGCTTTCGAACTGCGCCGCCAGCACCAGATAAATGACGATAACGGCCGCCGCGAATGCGATCAGAATCGTGTTGCCCTGCTCCTTCTCCTGCCGGGACTGGCCGGAGTAGTCGATGAAGAACGTGTCGGGCAGGTTTTCCCTGGCGATGTCCTCCAGCGCTTTCAGCCCGTCTCCGGTGGTGACGCCAGGCAGCGGCAGCGCGGAAATCGTCGCCGAATTCAGCTGGTTGAACTGTTCGATGGCGGCCGGCGACGCATTGGTCGAAATCTTCACCACCGCCGACAGCGGCACCATCTCGCCGGTCACGCTGCGCACGAAATACTCGCCGAGCTTTTCAGGGTTGTCGCGGAATTGCTGCGGCACCTGCGGAATGATGTCGTAGCTGTTGGAGTCGCGGTCGAATTGCGCCACTTCAGCGCCGCCGACAAGCAAGGTCAGCGTTCGGCCGATATCGGCGATCGGCAGGTTCAGCGCGGCGGCGCGGTCTCGGTCGATGGTTACCGTCACCTGCGGTGCATCATAGGCCATCGAATTCTGCACGACGATGAAGCGGCCGGAGGCCTGCGCCTTGTTCTTGATCTGCTCGGCCACCTCGTACACTTCCGAGGAATCGCCGGTCGAGCGCACCACCATGGAGATGGGCAGGCCGCCGCCGGAGCCCGGCAGCGTCGGCGGCGCGAAGACGAAGGCCTGGACACCCGCCACTTTTGCGATACGAGCGGTAATGTCGGCCTGCAGTTCCTTGGAATTTCGCTTGCGGTCCGCCCAGTCCTTGAAGGCAAAGCCGACGAAGGCGCTGTTTGTCGTGCCGCCGAAGGCGACGGCGGAGAACTGCGCCCGTGTTTCCGGAATGTCCTTCACCAGTCCCAGAATCTGGTTAACATAGGTCTCGGTGTAATCGGATGTCGCATAGCGTGGCCCCGTCACAATCGACAGCAGGAAGCCCTGGTCTTCTTCCGGTGCCAGTTCGCTGGAGGTCTTGGTGAACATGAAGCCGGTCACGCCGACGAGTGCGAGCACGATGATCAACGTCAAGGGACGATAATTCAGCGAACCAGCGACGGCCCGCTCATAGGCGTGTTCGACCCGCGCGAAAATACCGTCGACAATGCGCTGGAAACGGCCTGGTGTGCCCGCCTTCAAGAGACGCGCGGACATCATCGGGGTGATGGTGACGGCGATGATGCCCGACAGCACCACCGAGCCGGCGAGCGTGACCGCGAATTCGCGAAACAGCGCGCCGGTCAGGCCGCCGGTGAAGGCCAGCGGTGCGAACACGGCGGCCAGCGTCATGGTCATGGCGACAATGGCAGAGGCGATTTCGCGCATGCCGCTGAACGCCGCCTGCATCGGCGACATGTGGTCTTCTTCCATATGGCGGTGGATGTTCTCCACCACCACGATGGCGTCATCGACGACAAGGCCGATCGCCAGTACCATGGCGAGCAGCGACAGAAGATTGATCGAGTAGCCCACCGCAAACAGAAGAAAGCAGACGCCGATCAGCGACAGCGGGATGGTGATAATCGGCATCATCACCGAACGGAACGAGCCAAGGAACAAGAGGATGACGACGACGACGATGGCAACCGCTTCGGCGATGGTCTTGAACACTTCGTAGATCGAGGCGCTGATCTGGCCGGTGGCGTCGTAGACGACCTCGATCGTCATGCCTTTCGGCAGCGTCTCCTGAATCTGCGGCACGAGCTTGGTGAGCGCCGCCGCCGTCGTCAGCGGATTGGCTGCAGGTGTCGGGAAGATGGCCAGGAAGGTGCCTGGCTTTCCGTTGAAGGAGACCCTTGTGTCGGTGTTCTCCGCGCCGAGTTCGACGCGCGCCACGTCGCGCAGCCGCACCACGTTGCCGTCGGTCGAGCGCAGCGGCAGCTCGGCGAAGGCTTCCGGTGTCTGCAGTGTCGAGCGCACGGTGATCGACGAGACGACATATTCGTTCTGGGTGTTGCCGGGCGCCGACAGGAAGTTGGAGTTGTTGATCGCCGCCAGCACTTCTGCCGCCGTCACACCGCGCGCGGCAAGCCTGACCGGATCGACCCAGACGCGCATCGAGTATTGCTGGGCGCCGAAGATCTGCACGTCGGCGACACCTTCGACCGTCGACATGCGGGGCCTGATGACACGCTCGATATACTCTGTCAGCTGCTCCTTCGTCATGTTGGGATTCTGCATCGAGATGTACATCATCGCGAACTGCTGGCCGGTGCCCTTGACGATGACCGGGTCCTTGGATGCATCCGGCAAGGTGCCGCGCACGCCCTGGACCTTGGACAGCACTTCGGTCAACGCCACGTCGGGGTTGGAGCCGAGCTTCATCTGCACCGTCACGGTACTGGAGGAGGGACGGCTGGACGAGGTGACGTAGTCGATGTTCTCGGTTGAGGCGACGGCGCGCGCGATCGGGGCGGAAATGAAGCCCTGGATCAGGTCGGCGCTGGCGCCTGGATAGGCGGTCGTGATGGTGATCGCGGTTTCGTCAACCTTTGGATACTGCCGGATCGACAGGTTGAAGATGCCCTGGAAACCCAGAAGCAGGATCAAGCAGGCAAGGACCGTCGACAGGACGGGCCGGCGAATGAAGAGATCGGAAAAGCTCATTGCTGTTCGGCCTGCTTATTCGCCGATTTCGTCGGGTCGATGGTGTTGTCGACATTTACGGAGATGCCGTTGAAGAGGCGGTTCTGACCGGCGGTGACGACTTCGTCGCCAGCCTTCAGCCCTTCAATGATCTCGACCATGCCTTGGTTGCGGCGGCCCGGCTTGACGAAGACCTGCGACAGCACCAGCGAGGGCTTGTCGCCCTCCGCAGCCGGCTTGGCCGGATCGGCGGCCGGCTTGTCGGCTGGCTTTGCAGCATCGGCAGCGGGCTTCATGGCATCAGCTGCCGGCTTCATCGCATCCGCCGGCTTGGCGTCCGCCGGTTTGTCGGCAGCCGCCGCGGCAGGCTTTTCGTCCGGCTTGGCCGGGGTGGCCGCAGCGGGCTTTGCCGGCTGCACCACGAAGATGTAGTCGCCATAAAGGCTGGAGGTCAGTGCCGTCTGTGGCAGCGTCAGCACGTTCTGCTCTTCGGGCAGTTCGACACGCACCTGCACGAACTGGCCAGGAGTCAGCTTGCCGTCGGGATTGGCGACCTCGGCCCTAATGTTGACCAGCCGGCTGGAGGAGTCGATTTTCGGGTCGATGCCGCGAATGGCGCCGGCAAACGGCTTGTCCTCACCGCCGAAGCCCAACCGAACCGTCTGGCCGATCTTGAGCAGGGGGAGTTGCTGTTCGGGAACCGAGAAATCGACGCGCATCGTGTCGAGGTCCTGCAACGTCACCACGGCAGTGCCGGGCGCCATATACTGGCCGATATCGATCTTTGGAATGCCGACCGTGCCACCGAAAGGCGCCGTCAGCTGCTTCTGGTCGAGCACGGCCTGCAGCTTGGTGACCTGGGATGCCGAGGCCGAGGCCGCCGCCCGCGCCGTGTCCAGCGTCGAGTCGGAACCGACGCCACGCTTGGTCAGTTCGATTGCGCGAGCCAGCGATGTCTGATCGAGCGCGGCCTGCGCCTTCTGTGCGTCGAGATCGGCGCGCTCGACAGCGTCATCGAGCTGCAGGAGAACCGCGTTGGCCGCCACTTTCTGGTTCGCGTGGAAAAGGATGTCCTTGACGATGCCGGCGGTCTCGACCGTCAGGTCGACACCGCGTACCGCCTTGACCGTACCGATCGCCTCGACGCCCGGCGTCCAGCTCGAGGGCTTGGCGATGGTTGTCGACACGGTCGCTGCCGGCGGCTTCATGGTGGCGAAAAACTGCTTGGTGCCGTATTCGCGCATGACGTTAGTGCCGACAATGATGCCGACCACAACAACGAGAACGACCAGAACCAGAATGATGAGAAAGAAACGAAGTATGCGCTTGAACAAGGAAGTCCCCTCAGTCGAAATCCGGCGCGAAGCGCGGACATCGGGACACATATCGACTGCGGGTCCCGATTTCAAATAGTGGCGGACTTACTGTACCGTCTGGACGGTCTTGTCAATTGGGCCTAAGCTTGCGAAGGGAGGCGCCATGAGAGCCCAACGACCGAACTCGCGCGAGAAGATTCTCGCCGCAGCGGCTGATGTTGCCCGGGAATCCGGGCCCGGGAGCCTGTCTCTGGATGCCGTCGCCAGCCGCGCCGGCGTGTCGAAAGGCGGGCTGCTCTACAATTTCCCGACCAAGGCCAAATTGATGCAGGGGCTGGTCGAGGGCTATCTGCGCGATTTCGAGCAAGCGCTCGAATCCGCCAACAGCAACGACAATGGCAAAAATCCGCTCGCCGTCTACATCAGCCTGTCGGCCAATGATTGCGAGGAAAAACAACCATCGGCATCGTGGATCTTTTCGGCGATCGCCGAGGATCCTGATTTCTTGACGCCGATAAAGACATTCAAGCGGCAGCTCTTCGAACGGCTGAAGGGTGAGGCAAAAGATCTCAAATCGCTGCTGGTCTGTTATCTCGCCATCGAGGGGCTGCGCAGCATGAACCTTTTCGATTCCGACGTGCTGTCGAAGGACGAACGCGAGCTGCTGGTCTCATCCCTGCTGGACATCGCCGGCTCGCCCGATGGTGCGACCGCTTCGGGGAAGCGCTCCTGACAGGCTTTCAGTAGGCTCTGCCGGTGTCAGGGTCGAAGAGCCGCAGCGCGTCCTCGCTGAAGGCGAAGCTGACTGCCTGACTTTTCGCGACACGGGACGACGGCGGCAGGCAGGCCGTCAGCCGTTGCGTGCCGATCCGGGCCGTCGTCACCAGTTCGGGGCCGGTCAGTTCGACAACCTCGATCTCCACGGGCAGTGACAGGTCCGTCGCGGCTCCGGTCGCGACGCGAAGCGCTTCCGGCCTGATACCGACGACCACCGGAGCGCCTTCGCGCGCCGCGTTCGCATAGCGTGCCGTCAGAGGAATCTGCACATCGGACTCTGCTATGGCCAGCTTGCCATCGGTGATCACCGCCTGCAGCATGTTCATGGACGGCGCACCGACAAAGCCGGCGACATAAAGCGTGGCTGGTTCGTTGTAGATCTCTTCCGGCGTTCCGAGCTGCTCGATCCTGCCATCGCGCATCACGGCGATGCGTGTCGCCAGCGTCATCGCCTCGATCTGGTCGTGGGTGACGTATACGACGGTGGTCTGCAGCATCTGGTGCAGCCGTTTCAACTCGGTGCGCATCTCCAGGCGCAGCTTGGCGTCGAGGTTGGACAGCGGCTCGTCGAAGAGGAAGACCTGCGGCTTGCGCACCAGCGCCCTGCCTATGGCGACGCGCTGGCGCTGTCCGCCGGACAGCTGGCTCGGCTTGCGGTCGAGCAGAGCCTCGATCTGCAGCAGCCTTGCCGCTTCGCTCACCGCCTTTTCGCGCTCGTCGCCGGCAACGCCGCGCATCTCCAGCCCGAAGCCGATGTTGCGGCGGACCGTCAGGTTCGGATAGAGCGCGTAGGATTGGAAGACCATGGCGATGTCGCGGTTCTTGGGATGGACACCGAGGATCGAGCGGTCGCCGATCAGGACATCGCCGCTTGTCGCTTCGGCGAGGCCCGCGATGATGTTGAGGAGCGTCGACTTTCCGCAACCCGACGAGCCGAGCAGCACCAGGAACTCGCCGCTCTGCAGCGCGATGTCGATGCCTTTCAGCGTTTCGACGCTGCCGTAGTTCTTGCGGACGTTGCGGATTTCAAGCGCGCTCATGCATGGATTCCTCGAACTGCATCGGCCCGCCATAGTTGCGGGGCAGAGTGGAAATGGCGCGCGACGCTACCTGCGTCGCGGCATTCAGCGAGGCGGTCAGCGTCCGGTCCTGCGCCAGTGCGGCCAGGAAGGCCGCATTGAAGACATCGCCGGCGCCGATCGTGTCGATGACCTTGACGTCGGGCGCCGTCGCCCTGACCAGCGCTCCGCCCGGGCCGATGGCGATCGCCCCCTCTGGGCCGCGCTTGACGACGACGGTCGCGCCCTTCTTCATGCTGGACTGGATTTGCCGCGCGGCTTCGACCGGATCGGGCAGGCCGGCCAGGGTCACGGTTTCCACCTCGTTGAACAAGGCAAGGTCGCAGCGCGCGAGCCAGGCGCGTGCCGCCTTGCAGTTCGCCGGCGTCCAACCCTCCAGCGGCCAGCCAGTGTCGAGCGCCACCGCGATGCCGTGCCCGTTCGCCCAGTCGAAGAACGCCTCGTAGTCGCGTGTGAGATCATCGGTGAGGAAGGAGCCGCACAGCAGCGCGTAGCCACCGGCGAGCCGCTTGCCGCCGAGCACCGAAAATACGTCGGCAAGGCTGAAGCGGGGCAGGTGGCCGCGCGTGGTGAAAAACGTCCTTTCGCCGTCGGGATGGGTCATACCGACCGAAAGGGTCGTGCTCTCGGGGCGCACCGACCATTTGTCGGCACGGTCGCCGAAAGCCTCACAAAGCCAGCGGCCAAACTGATCGTCGCCGACATTGGCGGCGATCTCGAAATCGATGCCCAGCGCCTGCCAGGCAAGTCCGGTGTTGCCGGCCTGTCCGCCGACGCGAAGTTCGTCATGGTCGACGACGGTTTCCGTTCCGGCCTTCGGCCACGGCGCGACCGGGCCGACGATCAGGTCGACATTGACGTTGCCGATCACTGCAAGCGGACGCATCACTCGCTCCTGGTGATCTTGGTGGAGCGGACAGGCGTGCCGGCATTGTCGACGCGGCTGTCGGCGAAGGCGATCATCAGGCGCTGCGCGACCGGCAGCTTGGCGAAGATGGCCGCCATGCCGGAAGCCGGCTTAAACGATAGCGTGACGGCACCGGCGACGGGCGATTGCCCTGACGCGTCGAAGATGACGAGCGGTGCGCCGGTCTCGACGACGGAGGTGGCCATGGCGGTCACCAGTTCCGCGGTCGGGTCGTTGCCGCGAAACAGGATGACGCCGATTTTTTGGCCGAGCATCTCCATCGGCCCATGCCGCAACTGGCCGCCTTCGAGAGAAAAGCAGGGTAGCCGCGACAGTTCGGTAAGACCAAGTGCCAGCGCTTCGGCAACGCCTTGTAAGCGGCGGCCGGAGGTGACGATGGTCGTCACCTTTTCCAGTACCGCGAGTGCCTGTGTGATGTCGTTGTCCTGTGGTTGATCCAGTGCCTCAAGGGCTACCTTAGGGTCTTCGCCGAGTGCGGCAAGGATGGCCAGGTGCAAGGCGAAGGTCACGGTCAGGCTGCGGGTGGCGGCGAAGGCCAGTTCGGTGCCGCCGGCGCCGACCAGGCATGGCGCGGTGCGAGCGAGGAACGAGCCGCCTTCGAGCGTCAGGCCGAAAACATCGGCAGCGTTGCCGGCCTCCGCAAACCATCTGACGACCTCGGCGCTCTCGCCGGATTGGGAGGTGACGAGCACCGTCCGGCCCGTCAGCGGCAGCGGCTGGCCGAGCTGCTCGGACAGCGGCAACGCCAGCGCATCGATGCCGAGTGCACGGTAGAGCGGCTCGACGGCGCGCCCGACCGCATGCGAGCCGCCCATGCCGAGCAGAAGCAGACGACCGGTTTTCTCGATCGAGGCCGCGACTTCAGTCGCCATGGCAGCGTTGTGCTCGAACGAAGCACGCGCATCGGCATGCTGGCGTGCCATTTCGCGATCGATGGCGAGCAGTCCCGCCGGTCGAATTTTTGTTGCAGTCATCATCATCCTTTCACACCGCCGCTCGTCAGGCCCGAAATCAGCGCGCGCTGCATGACCAGGCCGATCAGCACCGGCGGCAAAGCGGCGAGCACGCCCGCGGTGGCGATCAGACCGTAGTCGGAAACACGGCCTCCGGCCAAATCGGCGATGGCGACAGTCAAGGTCTTGGCGCGCTGATCGGAGGTGAACAGCAACGCATAGAAGAATTCGTCCCAGGCCAACAGCACGGCAAACAGCGCCGATGTCGCCATCACCGGTGCGGCCAACGGCAACGTGATGATGCGCAGCGTCTGGAACAGGCCGGCGCCGTCGATCATCGCCGCCGCCTCGATCTCGCGCGGGATGGAGTCAAAACCGGACTTCATCAGCCAGGTGGTGAAGGGCGCCAATATGGTGAGATAGACCAGCGCCAGGCCGAAGACATTGTTGAGCAGCCCGAGATGCGACAGACCCATATAAAGCGGCACGGCGAGCGCCACCGGCGGCAGCATATAGGTGGCGATGACCATCGACAGCGACCAGCCGATCGCCGGCGTGCGCGAGACCGCCCAGCCGGCGGGGATGGCCAGAGCGAGTGCCGCCAGCGTTGCCATGCCGGATATCTCCAGGCTGTTGCGCAGCGATGAGGTGAAGGCGGCGCCGGTGCTGTTTTCAGCTGTCGACAGCAATGTGTGATAGCGGGAGAAGTCGGCAACCTGCGGCCACCAGCGCAGCGGCTTGGCGGCGAGATCGGCAGCCGGCGAAATGCTCATGATGAACAGCCAGGCGATGGGCGCCAGGATGATTGCGGCCAGCACCAGCGCACAGGCATAGATAAAGATCGTGAAGGCGGGGCTCTTGCGTTCCATCAGGCGGCACTCCCGGCGGTCTTCCTGACCAGCGCCGCATAGGCGACGGCGAGCACCGTGACGAGCAAGGTGACGATCAGCGCCAGCGATGCGCCGGAGCCGGCGCGCTGGAAGGAGAACGCTTCCTGGTAGACGAGGATCGACAGCGTGCGCGTGCTGTTGGCAGGGCCGCCGCGGGTCATCACCCAGATGATGTCGAACACCTTGAAGGCCTCGATGGTGCGCAGCACCAGCGCCACCATCAGCGGGCCGGCGAGATAGGGCAGGATGACAAAGCGGAAGCGGTTGAAAGGTCCCGCGCCGTCGACGAGCGAGGCGGCGGTGATGTCACGCGGCACCGCCTGCAAGGCAGCCAGAGCGATCAGCGCTACCAGCGGAAAGTTCTTCCAGCAGTCGGCGACGATCAGCGCCGCCAGCGCCGTGCCGGGTTCGCCGAGCCAGGAGCGGTAGGAATCGATGAGATGCAGTTGTGTCAAGGCAGCGTTCAGCGCGCCATATTCCGGATTGTAGATCAAACGCCACAGCGTGGCGTTGACCACTGTCGGCAAAGCCCAGGGCAGGATCATCAAGGCGCGCAGGACGGCGCGGCCATGGAATTGCTGATTGAGCAGCAAGGCCGCCAGCACGCCGATCACCATTTCGGCGGCAACCGAAATGACCGCGAACAGCGTCGTGGTCACCAGCGTGCGCGAAAAGTTCGAACTCGACAGCATGTTGGTGTAATTGTCGAAGCCGACGTAATTACCGCCGGTGCCGACCAGCTTGGCGTCGGTGAAGGACAAGTTGATCGTATCGACCAACGGCCAGCCGATGACGGCGACCATGACCACGAGCAGCGGCAGCATCAAGAGCCATGCACGGGTCGTCATCCAGGTGCCCGACATCAGAGCAGCCTCTCTTCATTCATGTTGATTTCAGATATGGCACGGGCGGCATAAGGCCGCCCGTGATCGGAGAACAATGCCTTACAGGCCGCTGTTTTTCGCGGCCGTGTTCAAGGCATCCTCAGGCGAGGACTGGCCGAGCAACGATTCCTGGATCGCCTGCTGCAGCGCGGTCGACAGCTCCTGGTATTTCGGCGTGGTCGGACGCGGATACATAGCGGCCAAGCCAAGCTTGGCTGCCGCGATCAGCTCTTCCTGGCCCTTGGTGACGGCCGGGTCGTCATAGGACGAGGCCCAGATCGGCAGCGAGAGCTTGGCGTACTGGTTCTGCGTCGCCTGCGAGGTCATGAAGGTGATGTACTTCCAGGCTTCGTCCGGATGCTTCGAGACCGCGGTGACGCCGAGGCCCATCGAGCCGTTGACGGCCGACACGTCGCTAATGCCGGTGACGCCCGGTGCCGGCACGACGCCGACCTTGCCCACGACCTTCGAGTCCTTCGGATCGTTGGCCATGTTGTACATGTAGGTCCAGTTCAGCGCGAAGGCGGCATCACCGTTTTCAAAGACCTTGCGCACGTCCTCTTCCAGGAATTCCTTGGAATTCGGGTTGGTGAGGCCGGACTTGTAGCTGTCGACCATGTATTTCAGCGCCGACAGGCCGCCGCCATTCTGGAAGTCCGGCTTGCCGTCCTTGAGGAAGTCGCCGCCATAGGCGCTGACCAGCGTGGTGTAGTCGCAGATCGCCGCTTCGGCCTGCGACCAGCTCCAGGCGATAGGCGTCTTCAGGAGGCCCTTATCCTGGATGATCTTGGCCTGTGCGCCGAGCTCTTCCCAGGTCTTCGGCGGAGCCTTGATGCCGGCCTTTTCCAGAATGTCCTTGTTGTAGAACAAATATTTGGTGTCGAGAATCCAGGGCATGCCATAGTACTTGCCGTCATACTGGACCGTGGTCCAGGCGCCGGGCAACACGCCCTTCTTCATGTCGTCGGTGATCTTGGACGAGACGTCGACCAGCACCTTGTTGGTGGCGTATTCGGCCGGCCAGATAACGTCAAACAGCACGACGTCGTAGCCGCCGCCTGACCCTTGCGCGAGCACCGTCTTGTCGTGCAGGCCTTCATAGGGGACGAATTCGAGATTGACCTTGACGTCCGGGTTGGCCTTGGCGAAGGCGTCCGTCATGGCGCGCACGTCGGCCTCGCTGTAGGCGGCCTGCGCCATGAACAGCGCGTTGAGTGTCGTTTCGGCGAAAGCGTGAGGGACGAACAGTTCTCCGGCGAAGACCGCACCGACCAGTGTTTTGGTGATTGTCTTAAGCATCTACTTCTCCCATTTCCGGTGTTGACGGGCCGGCGATGCTGATGTTTCGCATCGTCTTCCCGGATCCATGTCGCGTGACCTGATGGTTATCCGGCTGACCAGTGGCGACAGGCAGCGGCCTTTGCCATCTTGTTTTGGGTCATTCGGTCTGCATTAAGTCAACTCGCTTGACTTAATTAGTCGATCAATATTCTAATGGAGTCAAGAGGGGAAACGCCGGTGGACGACATCAGCCCGATCCGCGCCAAAAGCGGCACCAATCAGGAAGGCACCAGCGCGCACAACCGCCGTGTCATGATCGAGGCATTGCGTCTCAATGGGGCGCTTTCGCGTGCCGACCTGGCGCGGGCGACGCAGCTCACCAAACAGGCGGTCTCCAACATCATCGAGGATCTCGAAAGCGACGGCCTGGTCGTCGCGCTCGATGCCGTGCGCAAGGGCAGGGGGCAGCCCTCGACCCCCTACAGGCTGGTGCCCGAAGGCGCCTTCGCCATCGGTCTGCATATCGACCGCCATCTGACGCGCGCGGTTGCCGTCGACCTGATGGGCAGCGTGCTGGCGCGCGCCGAGGCGAACCTGCCTTTCGACGAGCCGTCGAAGGGCGTTGATATCATCCTTGAGCTGATCGCTGGTGTCCGCCGCGACCTGGCCGGCATTTCGGCCCAGTCGGAAAAACGGCTGGTCGGTCTCGGCGTTGCCATGCCGGGCCCTTTCGGCCTGAAGGATTCCGACGACAAATGGATGATGCCGGCCTGGCAGAAATTTCCGCTGCTGGAGACGCTGGCCAAAGGTACGGGACTGAATGTCGGCCTGCAGAACGATGCCGCCGCCTGCGCCACGGCCGAACGCATTGTCGGCGCCGCACACGGCGTCGACCACGCGGTCTGCCTCTATGTCGGTTACGGCATCGGCGCCGGACTGATCCTCAATGGCGAGCTCTACAGCGGCGGCCATGGCAATGCCGGCGAAATCGGCATGGCGCTGCTGGCGGCGGCCGGTCCGGGCTCGACGCCGCTGGAGCACCGCGCGTCGTTGGCCTCGCTTTACCAGCATCTCGGCCTCAACCCGGCGGACAGCGATATCTACGAACAGATGAATGCCCTGGTGCTGGCCGAGAATCCCGGGATGATGGCCTGGATCGACGGGGCGGCGCATGATCTGCGCTGGAGCGTGCATCTCATTGAAACGATCTTCGATCCGCAGACCGTGATCTTGACCAGCGGCGCGCCGGAAGCGCTGGCGCGCCGGCTTGTCGAGGCGATGCATCCGCTGCTGCCGTCGATCGCCGATCGGCCGGGCCGGGTCTTGCCGCGCTTGCAACTCGGCACCACCGATCCCTGGTCGATCGCGCTCGGCGCGGCCGCGGCGCCGATCAGCCGTGCCTTCGATCCGCTGTTCTCGGCGATCCTGAAGACAAGCCCCGGTCCGGTGTAAGCCGCGGCGAGGACCTGAAAGCACGTCGCGTCGAACCGGCGTGTCGTTCATCCAAACCCGAAGTCACCTTTGGGCGACATGCCCTAAAGCCGGCTGTCGTCGTCACACAGGGTTCATCGACCGGAAATAGCGTCTTTCTCGGTTCTTTGCTGCAATGCAATAGGAGTGGGACATGGTGGACATAGTTTCTAGTGAGGCGGGCATTCCGAGACCGGAGCATCCGCTGGATAGTTCGGGCAGCGCGAAGTGGTTCCTGCCGGCCTTCGGCATGCTGGTGCTGGTCGGCGTCGTCTATGTCGGCTACGCGCTGAGCCAGGATCTGGCAGTGGCCAAGACCGTGCCGTGGATCCTGCTGGGCATCGCCTTGCTGATCGCGCTCGGCTTCGAATTCGTCAACGGCTTCCACGACACCGCCAACGCGGTGGCGACGGTCATCTACACACGCTCCCTGCCGGCAGAGTTCGCTGTCATCTGGTCGGGCGCCTTCAATTTCCTCGGCGTTCTCACCTCGAGCGGCGCGGTGGCCTTCGGTATCCTGTCGCTGTTGCCGGTCGAACTGATCCTGCAGGTAGGCTCCTCCTCAGGCTTCGCCATGGTCTTCGCGCTCCTCGTCGCGGCGATCCTGTGGAACCTCGGCACCTGGTTCCTCGGCCTGCCGGCATCGAGTTCGCACACGATGGTTGGCTCGATCATCGGTGTCGGCCTCGCCAACCAGTTCATGGCACCCGCCGGCAGCGCCACCAGCGGCGTCGACTGGTCGCAGGCGACCAATGTCGGTGTCACCTTGCTGGTATCGCCGATTATCGGCTTCTTCGCCGCGGCGATCCTGCTCTATGTGATGAAGATACTCATCCGCAATCCGGCCCTCTACGAGGCGCCGAAAGGCAATGCGCCGCCGCCCTGGTGGATCCGCGCACTGCTGATCTTCACCTGCACCGGTGTCAGCTTCGCGCACGGCTCCAACGACGGACAGAAGGGCATGGGCCTGATCATGCTGATCCTGATCGGCGTGGTGCCGACGGCCTATGCGTTGAACCGCACGCCCGACATCAACTATCTCGAAGCATACAAATCCGCTTCGGCCAGCGTAGAGACGGCACTGGGCAAATATGTTAAGCCCGGCGTCACGGTCGCGGATGCCAATGCCGCCAAGGCAGCCGTCCAGGACGCCGTGCGCACCCGGACCTGGAGCGACCAGACGACCGTCGCGCTGCAGACCTACATCCACAACACGACCGCTTCGCTCCAGCCCTACGCCTCGGTCGATAACGTGCCGACCGATCTGGTCAGCAACGCCCGCAACGACATCTATCTGATCGGCGAGGCGCTCAAGCTGATCGACAAGAAGAAGCTGCTGCCGATGCAGGACGCCGACCTCAAGGCGGTCACCGACTACCACAAGGCCGTCGACAACGCGACGAAGTTCATCCCGATCTGGGTGAAGGTTGCGGTCGCGCTGGCGCTTGGCCTTGGCACTATGGTTGGCTGGAAACGCATCGTCGTCACGGTTGGCGAGAAGATCGGCAAGAGTCACCTGACCTATGGCCAGGGTGCGGCGGCGGAACTCGTGGCCATGGTGACCATCGGCATGGCCGATCGGCTGGGTCTGCCGGTGTCGACAACCCATGTGCTGTCGTCGGGCGTTGCCGGAACGATGGCCGCCAATGGCTCGGGCCTGCAATGGTCAACGGTGCGCAACCTGCTGTTGGCCTGGGTGCTGACCCTGCCGTGCTCGATCGCGCTTGCCTTCACGCTGTTCATCATCTTCCGCCAGGTGTTCTGAACGGGCGTATAAGCAGCGCCGGTCGCCGGCGCTGCCTTTTTCTTTGAGTGAGCACTGTGTTCAAGCGGGGCGGGGACGTATTCGTTTCTATTGACGTGGAACATACCTAGGAAATTGGCCAAAACGTCCATCGGTTCGTCATCCACGGGCGGAGCAAGGAGCATAGCGACGCGGCGCAGACCCCTGGAGCTGCTCCGCAGCCCAAGGGATCCATGCCGCGACTTCCGAGCGCCGCTGCGGTGCAGAATTTTGCTCCGCTGCACTCCACGGCTAAGGTCACGGAATGGATCCCAGGGTCTGTGCGACGTCGCTTCGCGACTGCTACGCCCTAGGATGACGAAGTTTAGAAGCCTCGGCCAATCTCAAACGTTGGCGACGGCCGCTCGAATCCTGGCTAACACCGCTGAACCGTCGAGAAGCAACGGCCTCGCCAGTCTCAGGTCGGGTCTTCGCGATGCAGATCGTGGATGGCAATGCCATCGACATTGGTCGGCATCGTCAGCCATTTGCGGTGGCGCAAGGTGCGCTGCGTATCTTCCAGGCCCGTCTCCCAATGCTCGCGCATCGAGGTGCCGGAGAATTCATAGTCCTTGGCGTGACCCTCATAGCCCTTGTGCTGGTAGATGAGGTGCACGATGTTGACGATGCCGGCATCCGAATAGTCGGCGATCAGGGCTTCCTCGGCCGGCGTCAGTTGCTCCTTCGGCACACGCTTGAGCGCATCGAGCAGCCGCATCTTCAGGCTATGGATGCGCTTGAAATTGTCGGTGTTCTGGCGCGTGCGGCTCGAATACATGATGTCCTTGTGACGCGACAGCACGTCCGGCATGCTGCGCGGCAGGACGCCACGGGCGCTGAACAGGTCGACCTGGAACACCAGGGAAGAACGGTCCTCTTCCTGGTCGAGCAGATATTGCAGCGGCGTGTTGGAGACGATGCCGCCGTCCCAGTAATACTCGCCCTCTATGCGGACCGATGGAAAGGCCGGCGGCAGTGCACCGCTGGCCATGATGTGCTCGGGTCCGATGCGGACCTTCTCGGTATCGAAATAGACGAAATTGCCGGTGCGGACGTTGACCGCGCCGACGCTCAGCCGCTTCTTGCCGTCGTTCAGCACGTCGAAATCGATCAGGCTCTCCAGCGTGTCCTTCAGTTCAGCGGTGTCGTAGAAGCTGGTGGCACCCTCGGCGCCCTGCGGCTCGAGCCAGGGGTTGGGGTTGCGCGGCTTGAAGAAGCCGGGCTGGCCCATGGTCATCGTCATCCATGAGGACGTACGGTTGCGGATGTCGCGGTAGATGTCGCCTTCAGGCGTGTGGGACCAGATCTTGCGGCCCGAGATGGTCTGCCAGAACTGTTCGAGCCGCTGCAGGCGGCGGCTCGGCTCATTGCCGGCGATGATCGAGGCATTGATGGCGCCGATCGAAACGCCGGACAGCCAGCTCGGCTCGCAGCCGGCATCCGCCAGCGCCTGGTAGACGCCGGCCTGATAGGCGCCGAGCGCACCGCCGCCTTGGAACACCAGGGCGATGCGGTCATACTGTGCCGAGATCTCCTCGATCGTGGC
Source organism: Mesorhizobium sp. NZP2077 (assembly GCF_013170805.1). Taxonomy (NCBI): domain Bacteria; kingdom Pseudomonadati; phylum Pseudomonadota; class Alphaproteobacteria; order Hyphomicrobiales; family Phyllobacteriaceae; genus Mesorhizobium; species Mesorhizobium sp. NZP2077. The sequence goes on from NZ_CP051293.1 coordinate 1,479,216, forward strand.
GGCGGCTTCCTTGTTTCGGTTGCGCTCAAGCACGAATTTTCTCCGGCTGGGTTGTGCTGGCTGCGAGCCGGCCGTGATCGCTGAGATAGTCGTGGACGACCTCGCCCAAGCCAAGCGTCAGATCGGCTTTGAAGTGGACGGCGGAGACGATGTCGAGCACTGGCAGCTTCGCCACGTCGGCCATGACATGGGGCCGAAGATCGAGTGCGGCGGGCGCCGTCCAGGCTTCCTTCAGCGTGATGTCGGTCAGGTAATAGCGCACCAGCTCGCAGATGCGCGGTGTGCCGTCGACATGCGGGATGATCTTAATCAGGAAATTGGGAGCGGCGAGCGCGGCGAGCACCGAATCGTGATCGGCTTCCCGGTGCTTGTAGCCCATCGTGCCGGTGGCGCACAGAACGCTGCCATAGTGCAGCGTGCCGACGATCACCTCGCCTTCATGGACGATCTTGGGATTGGCCAGTTTCTTGGGAAACCCCCAGAGCTCGCGGCCGCCGGCGATCGGCGCATCGTCGTCGAGATACATCGAATGAACGTAGCCGCCATGCTGGCCCTTGTACTTCACCGGGATGACCTGGCCGGTCTCGGTGTAGTCGCCGAAGCCGGTCGAGTCGGGCATGCGAATGAATTCGTATTTGACCAGCGGCTCGTCGATCTCCAGCGGCGCCGGCACCACGGCCTCGAGCGCCTCGCGCGTCGTGCGGTAGGTGATGATAATGTATTCGCGATCGAAGAAACGATAGGGTCCGGGCGGGAAAGACGGATTGGTCAGCGGCATCGCATAGGCGCGCTTCACGACGTCGGCGATTTCCAAGCTGCACCCCCCTCAGGTTCTCAGACGAATTTTCGTCCCAGGAATAAGCGCGCGAATGCGCAACCAATTATGTTGCACGGCACCATGACAATGCCGTGTTAGCCTGACGACCATGGTTTCGCAGCGGTCGAGAGCTATGCCGGCGCTGTCGTCTGGCTGTAATCGCATCGACACATGGCTCTGCCATTGTCATGTTGCGACGCACAATTATATCTCTCATTCCCTCCCACCTCTCGCGAGATCATCATGGGTTCCCTATCTTCGAAGAATGCCCTCGTCACCGGCTCGACCAGCGGTATCGGCGTGGCCATCGCCCGCGCCTTTGCTGCCGAAGGCGCCAATGTCACCATCAACGGCCTTGGCGATGCCGCTGCCATCGAGCAGGAGCGCGCCGGCATCGAGAAGGATTTCGGCGTCAAGTGCCGCTATTCCGATGCCAACATGATGGACGGTGCCGCGGTCAGCGCCATGGTGCATGACGCCGAGGCGGCGTTCGGCAGCGTCGACATCCTTGTCAACAATGCCGGCATCCAGCACGTCGCGCCGATCGAGGAGTTTCCCGACGACAAGTGGGAAGCCATCATCCGCATCAACCTTCTGGCGGCCTTCTATGCCATCAAGGCGGTGGTGCCCGGCATGAAGGCACGCAAATGGGGCCGCATCATCAATACGGCCTCGGCGCATGCGCTGGTCGCCTCGCCGTTCAAGTCGGCCTATGTCTCGGCCAAGCACGGCATTGCCGGTTTGACCAAGACGGTGGCGCTGGAAACCGCGCAGGACGGCATCACCGTCAACGCGATCGCGCCGGGCTATGTCTGGACGCCGCTGGTCGAGAAGCAGATCCCCGACACGATGAAGGCGCGCGGGATGACCGAGGAACAGGTCAAGCACGACGTGCTGCTCGCCGCACAGCCGACGAAGGAGTTCGTTACCGTGGAAGAACTTGCCGCGCTGACGCTGTTCCTGTGCTCGGATGCCGCCAAGCAGATCACCGGCACGACCTTGCCGATGGACGGCGGCTGGACGGCACAGTAGAGGGTCAATCGAGGCGTCGGTGTTCCGGCTGGCGCCACGCGGCGTCGGCGGGAAGGATTCGGTCAGGCCAATGAAGATCATCCAGCTCACCGATCTGCATCTGATGACGCCCGGCGGCCTTCTCTATGGCTCCGATCCGCTGGCAAGACTGGAGGCCTGCCTTGCCGACATCGGCAAGAACCATGCCGATGCCGAACTGGTGGTGATCTCAGGCGACCTGACCAATGATGGCGAGCGCGCCGCCTATGCGGCGTTGCGGGAGAGGCTGGCGCAATTTTCTCCGCCCTGCCGGCTGATGCTCGGCAACCATGACGACCGGGCGTTATTTCTGGAGATGTTCCCGGAGGCCGCCACCGAGCGCGGGTTCGTCCAGAGCGTATTCGACGGTAGTGAGGGCCGCCTGATCCTGCTCGACACGCTGGACAGCGGCCATGTCGAGGGCAGGCTGTGCGCGGCGCGCCTCGACTGGCTGGACGAAAGGCTGAGGGAAGCGCGCGGCCCGGCCTTCCTGTTCATGCACCACCCGCCGTTCCGGATACACATGCCGGTGCTTGACGAGGTAAGGCTCGCCGACGCCGATGCCTTGCATGAGGTCTTGTCGCGTCATGGCAATGTCGGCCACATCTTCGCCGGCCACGTCCATCGGCTGATCGCCGGCAGCTGGCGCGGCATACCGGTCAGCACGCTGCGCAGCACCAACCACCAGACGGCGCTCGATTTTTCGCAGAGCTGGAGCCTGGGGCACGAGCCGCCCGCCTATGCCGCGATCTTCATCGACACCGATGGGGTGATCGCGCATTTCCACGATTTTCCGGTGTAGTCTCCAGTCCGAGAATGGGTTCAGCGGTCGTGACGAGGCGACTGTCGAGACCGCCTGAAAGTGTCTCCCATCTCCGTGCGCCGCAGATCATATCCCGGCGATCCTCCCCCAGCGCGCATCGTCCTCGCGGTTGCCGCCCTTCACTGTGCTTTTTTTGGCCCGCACGAGCTCCGCGAAAGGGTGCCAAAAAGCACACGGATTTGGACATTAGTCTTGACAGAAATACAGATGTTCAATACCGGTCAAGCGAATGAACAAGCCTGCAATGTGGGAGGAATGAGCGGTATGGCTTCCAATGTTTCGTTGACGGGCCTTGCCCATGATCTCGAGGAACGCGGCAAGTCGGGCAAGCCCATCCGCATCGGCTTGATCGGCTCCGGCGAGATGGGAACCGATATAGTCACCCGCGTCGCCCACATGTCCGGCATCGAGATCGGTGCCATCTCGGAACTGAACCTGCCGGCCGCCAGCAGGGCGGTGGATATCGCTTTCCAGGAAACCGGGCATGCGCGCGAAGTGTCGAACGCTTCGGCGATGACGGCCGCCATGGAGGCCGGCAAGGTGGCGGTCACCAACGACGCCAGCCTGGTCATCAACAATGACCTGATCGACGTCGTCATCGATGCCACTGGTGTTCCCGCGGTCGGTGCGGAGATCGGCTTGCGCGCCATGGAGCATGGCAAGCATCTGGTGATGATGAATGTCGAGGCCGACGTTACCATCGGCGCCTATCTGAAGAGCGAGGCAGACCGGCTTGGCGTCACCTATTCGCTGGGCGCCGGCGACGAGCCGTCCTCGTGCATGGAACTGATCGAATTCGTCTCGGCGATGGGTCATCCGATCGTCGCCGCCGGCAAGGGCAAAAACAATCCGCTCAACATCGAAGCCACCCCGCCCGCCTATGAAGAGGAGGCGAAGCGCCGGCATATGAATGTGCGCATGCTGGTCGAATTCGTCGATGGTTCGAAGACCATGGTCGAGATGGCGGCGATCGCCAATGCCACCGGCCTGGTGCCCGACAAGGCCGGCATGCATGGCCCGGCCGCGACGCTCGGCGAACTGTCGAAAGTGCTGGTGCCTGAAAAGGACGGCGGTGTGCTGTCGAGGGTCGGGGTCGTCGACTATTCCATAGGCAAGGGCGTCGCGCCCGGCGTCTTCGTCGTCGCCGATATGTCGCATCCGCGCATTTCGGAGCGCATGGAAGATCTGAAGATGGGCAAGGGCCCATACTTCACCTTCCATCGCCCCTATCACCTGACTTCGCTCGAAGTGCCGCTGACCTGCGCCCGCGTCGTGCTTTACGGCAAGGCCGACATGGTGCCGCTGGCCAAGCCCGTGGCCGAGGTCGCTGCCGTGGCCAAGAAGGACATGCAGCCCGGCGAGAAACTCGATGCGATCGGCGAATATTGCTACCGCGCCTGGATCATGACGGCGCCGGAAGCGCGCGCCGCCAAGGCCATTCCCTGCGGCCTGCTGCAGGGCGGCTCGGTGACGGCACCGATCAAGAAGGGCGAGCTCATCACCTATGCCAATGCCGCTCCGGCACCGGGCTCCAAGATCGCCGAACTGCGTGCCCGCCAGGACAAGCTCGTCTATGGAACCGTGGGAGCCTAATCATGGCCGGAGCCAGCAAAGCCGTCGCCGACAGTCGCGCCAACCTGCCTTTCGTCTATCGCCAGTATAGCGCCGAACAGCTCAAGCAGGTGCTCTACAAGATGTACCTCATCCGCCGCTTCGAAGAGGGCGCGGAGGACAGCTACACGCGCGGTCTCATCCACGGGACCATGCATTTGTCGATCGGCCAGGAAGCCAGCGCCATGGGCATCTGCATGCCGCTTGGAGAGGATGACCAGATCACCTCGACGCATCGCGGCCATGGCCACTGCATCGCCAAGGGCGCCGAGGTCAAGCGCATGTTCGCCGAGTTCTTCGGCAAGACCACTGGCTACTGCAAAGGCCGTGGCGGTTCGATGCACATTGCCGATGTCGCCAAGGGCAATCTCGGCGCCAATGGCATTGTCGGCGGGGGCATTCCGATCGCCGTCGGCGCGGCACTCTCCTCCAAGATGATGAAGACCGGCAAGGTCGTCGTCTCCTTCTTCGGCGACGGCGCCAACAATGAGGGCGCCTTCCACGAGGCGCTCAACATGGCGGCGGTCTGGAAGCTGCCGGTCATCTTCGTCTGCGAGAACAATGGCTACGGCATGTCGACGTCGACCGCCCGCTCGACCGCGGTCAAGAACATCGCCGATCGCGCCGCTGCCTATTCGATGCCCGGCGTCATCGTCAACGGCAACATTTTCTCGGAGGTTGCCGAGGCGTCCTACAGGGCCGTCGAGCGTGCCCGCGCCGGCGAGGGGCCGACGCTGATCGAGTCCAAGACCTACCGCCATCGCGGCCATTCCAGGAGCGATCGCAACCGCTATCGCACCAAGGAAGAGATCGAGGACTGGATGTCGAACCGCGATCCGATCGCGCTGTTCGAGAACGAGCTGCGGGAATTCGGCTTCATCGACGACAAGGGTATCGAGGCCATTCGTGACGCGGTGGCGCAGGAGATCGCCGACGGTATCGAGTTCGCCAAGGCGAGCCCGTCACCTGATATCAGCGAGACCGGGAATTACGTGTATACGGAGCAGGCGTGATGGACGCGATGGTGCGTGAACTGAGCTACGCCCAGGCGATCCAGGAAGCCATGGCAATCGCCATGGACATGGACGAACGCGTCTTCCTGATAGGCGAGGATATCGGTGTCTATGGCGGCGCCTTCCAGGTTACCGGCGATCTGGTAGAGCGCTTCGGCACGGAACGCGTCATCGATACGCCGATTTCGGAGCTGGGTGGCGCGGGCGTCGCCGTTGGCGCTGCGCTCACCGGCATGCGGCCGATCTTCGAGTTCCAGTTTTCCGATTTCGCCACGCTTGCCATGGAGCAGATCGTCAACCAGGCGGCCAAGATGCGCTTCATGCTGGGCGGCGAGGTTTCGGTGCCCGTGGTGATGCGCTTTCCCGCCGGCTCCGGCACAGGTGCGGCGGCCCAGCACAGCCAGAGCCTGGAAGCCTGGTTCGGCCATGTGCCAGGGCTGAAGGTCATCCAGCCGGCGACGCCCTATGATGCCAAGGGCATGCTTTTGGCGGCGGTCGCCGACCCCGACCCGGTGATGATCTTCGAGCACAAGCTGCTCTATAAGGCGAAAGGTCCGGTGCCCGAGGGCTATTATACGGTGCCGATCGGCAAGGCCGATATCCGCCGCGAGGGCCGCGATCTCACCATCGTCGCCACCTCGATCATGGTGCAGAAGGGGCTCGACGCCGCCGCTACGCTGGAAGCCGAAGGCATCGACGTCGAAGTCGTTGACCTCAGGACTATCCGGCCGATGGACAAGCAGACCGTCATCGACAGCGTCAAGAAGACATCGCGGCTGATGTGCGTCTACGAAGCGGTCAAGACACTGGGTATCGGTGCCGAGGTCAGCGCCATGATCGCCGAGAGCGAGGCGTTCGACTATCTCGACGCGCCGATCGTGCGGCTGGGCGGCGCCGAGACGCCGATCCCCTACAATCCGGAGCTCGAAAAGGCCACGGTGCCGCAGGTTCCCGACATCATCACCGCCGCGCGCGACCTCGTGAAAGGGGTCCGCTGAGACATGCCGACCGAAGTCATTCTTCCCAAGGTCGACATGGACATGGCGACCGGACAAATCTCGCGCTGGTTCGCCGAGGAAGGTGCCCAGGTCAAGAAGGGCGACGTGCTGTTCGAGATCGAGACCGACAAGGCGGCGATGGAAATCGATGCGCCGGCCAGCGGTGTGCTGCGTGACGTAACCGGCAAGGAAGGCGTTAATATTCCTGTCGGCGCGCCGGTTGCGTGGATCTATGCCGATGGCGAGGCTTACGCGCCAATCTCCCCCCTCGAGCGGGAGATGTCGGCGACGCCGACAGAGGGGGTCGCCTCAGAAGGCACCGCCCTGGCGCCGAGCCCGGTCGAACCGACCCCACCCGACCGGCCTGCGGCCGGCCACCCTCCCCTCGAGGGGGAGGGGAAAACCCGCGCGACGCCTTTGGCGCGGCGTTTGGCTCGGGAAGCGGGTATTGCTCTTTCCGAAATATCCGGCACGGGTCCATATGGCCGTGTTGTGAAGGCGGACATCGACGCAGCGCTCTCCTCCCCCCTTGAGGGGGAGGTGTCCGCGAAGCGGACGGAGGGGGTCGCCTCAGAAGGCACCTCCCAGTCCAGCACCGCCTTGGCGCCGAGTCCGGTCGAGCCGACCCCACCCGACCGGCCTTTGGCCGGCCACCCTCCCCTCAAGGAGGAGGGGGATGTTCTGCGCCTCTTCGAACCCGGCTCCTACGAACTCGTCCCGCATGACAATATGCGCAAGACCATCGCGCGGCGTCTCGTCGAGGCCAAGACCACCATTCCGCATTTCTACCTGACGCTCGATTGCGAACTTGATGCGCTGCTCGCGCTGCGCACGCAGATCAATGCGGCGGCTCCCGTCAACAAGACCGACAAGGGCGAGGTGCCCGCCTACAAGGTGTCGGTCAACGACATGGTCATCAAGGCGATGGCGATGGCGCTGAAGGCGGTGCCGGATGCCAATGCCTCATGGACCGAAAGCGCCATGGTCAAGCACAAGCACGCCGATGTCGGCGTTGCCGTCTCGATCCCCGGCGGCCTGATCACGCCGATCATTCGGCATGCGGACGAAAAGACGCTGTCCACCATCTCCAACGAGATGAAGGATCTGGCCAGCCGTGCGCGCAGCCGCAAGCTGAAGCCGGAAGAATACCAGGGCGGCACCACAGCGGTGTCGAACCTCGGCATGTTCGGCATCAAGGACTTTGCCGCCGTGATCAACCCGCCGCATGCGACGATCCTTGCGGTCGGCGCCGGTGAAGAGCGGGCGGTGGTCAAGAATGGCGAGATCAAGATCGCGACCGTGATGTCGGTGACCTTGTCGACCGACCATCGCGCCGTCGACGGCGCACTCGGTGCCGAACTGCTGGTCGCCTTCAAGCGGCTGATCGAGAACCCGATGGGCATGCTGGTCTAGGAAAAACATCGGCTATTCGCTTAAGGTGGCGAAGCTCGACAAGGCCGTCGCGCGCCAGAAGGTGGAAGACGCGCTGGCTTTGGTCGATCTGCAGGGGCTGGGCGAGCGCAGGCCCGCCAATCTCTCCGGCGGCCAGCGCCAGCGTGTGGCCTGGCGCGTTGTCTTGTCGCCACGCCGTCACTGGTGCTGTTCGACGAGCCGCTCGCCAATCTCGACGTGCATCTCAGAGCCTCGATGGAGGATGGTTTCGCCGCCTTCCACAAGCGCACCGGCACCACCATCGTCGACATCACCCATGATCAGGCCGAAGCGATGGCGCTGGCCGACCGCATCGCGGTGATGGATCATGGGCCCCTGGCGCAGCTCGCGACGCCGCGCCAGCTCTATCATGAGCCGGCAAATGAAATGGTAGCATCCTTCATCTCGCAAGGCATTCTGCTGCCGGCCGATGTCTTGACGGGCGAAGACGGCGGCCATTGCAAGGTCAGGGTTCTCGGAACCGAGCTGGTGGTCCGCTGCCGGCCTGGCGAAAGGCCGCGTGCGGGTGCGAAGATCTGCTGCCGGTCAGCGGATCTCGATGTGTCACCGGACGGTGCGGGCTTCGATGGCCTCGTCAAGCGGGTGGTCTACCAAGGGGGATCGGCGCGTATCGAATTCACGCCCTCGGCCGGCCCCGACCTCACTTTGCACTTCGAACAACCCGACCCGGTCTTGCTGGAGAGCGGAGCGCAGGCGCGCCTGCGAATAATATATAAAGCCCAGCTGGCTGATCCCGGCCGCGGGATCAACCGCGTGCTGATGCTGGACCCGCTTGGCGGCTTTGGCGAACGGTTTGTGGATGGGCTCCTGAGCTGATCTTCCTGTGCGCGCGCCCGATCACCAGGCTATCAGCGGCTAAATCGCGCCAATCCGGCGGCTTATGCTTGAAGCTGCCGCTATTTCATTCCACATCGGGCGCAATGAACGGCAAGATACGAGAATGGTTTCGCAATTGGCGATGGGCCTTGGCCGCTTCGCTGATCCTGCATGCCTTGATCGCAGCGTTCTTGTTCTTTGGCGTGCCGAGATCCGAGCAGCAGCCGGATCCGCAGGAACAGCCCGTCAATGTCGCGATCGTGCCGCCGCCCGAGAAGCCTAAGCCGAAACCTGCTCCAAAGCCACCGGAGCCGACACCTCAAAAGAAGGCTGAAAAGCCGCCTGAACAAAAGCCGCCTGTACAAAAGCCGCCTCCGGAACCGCCGAAACCGTCAGACGACCAGGTGCTGAAGCGCGTCTTTCAGTATGGCCAGAAGGATACCGGGCCGGAGAAATCGCTCGACGGAAGCAGTGCCAAACCCAACACGCCGTCGCCGGCCAATGATGAGGCGGCGAAGCCGCCTGTAGCACCGACACCCACGCCGACCCAGCCCGCCCCGGCTGCAACGCCACAGCAGCAGTCAGAGCCCAGCAAGCCCGACGAGAAGCCGGCCACCGTTGCGCCGGACGAAAAGCCCGCGCAAACCGAGGAAAAGCAGGCGACCGAGGATACCGATAAACAACAGCCGGACAAGCAGGAGCCGGCGCCTCAAACCGACGAGAAGCAAGAGGTCGTGACGCCAAAGCCATTGGCGGCCGAGACCGGTGATAAGCCGGCGCCTCCAGCCTCAACTGGAAAGGCAAAGCCCAAACCTGCCAAGACAATGACGTTCAAACCCGCAAGAGCCTTCAAAGCGCCGATCGGGAATGCTGGAAGGTCAAATCCTACCAACAACGACGTTGCAGGATCGCCGATCTATTCTGGTCTTCCGGGCGTCAGAAAGCTCTACTCGCAGGGGGCAACCGGCAATGCGTTCGCCACAAGCTCCATGGAGAATGTGCCGCGCGGTCAGCGCGTGGCCACCCTTTGCGGCAATGTTCTGAGCCAGGAACTGCAAAGTGCCGACTTTCCGGTCAAATGGGTGCCAACCATTACGCTGGACAAAGGCAATGTTCTCAATCCTCCTCAGACGGCCTTCAGCACCAGAAACGCCTGGTACAATCTAAACTTCCGGTGCGAGGTAGACGCCGATGCGACGAGGGTCCTATCCTTCAACTTCCGTGTGGGGTCATTAGTCCCGCCTGGCGAATGGGCCAGCCGTGGATTCACTAAGTATCCGCTAAATTAGGCCGGCGCGCTGGATTGGCGCCCATCCTGGCGGCGGCGAACTGGCTGATCCCAGGTCTTGATGGATCGGATCGTGGGCGGCAACTCGTTGAGCCGCCCCAGCGCCTTTGTCGGGCTGCCCTGGGTGTGGCGATCCAAATCGATGAGCTGCCAGCGGCTTTATTGCGCAAATCCAAAGCCTACGCTTGAAGCTGCCTCTATTTCATTCCACATCGGTCGGGATGAAGGACGAGGCACGCGAACGGCGTCGGAATCTGTTGTGGGGCATCCCCGCATCGCTGGTCCTGCATGCGCTTATCGCGGCGATCCTGATATATGGCCTGCCAATTCCTCCCCAACAGCGGCAGGAGGAGCAGCCGGTCAATGTCGCGCTCGTGCCTCCGCCCGATCAGCCGAAACCGAAACCTGCTCCCGTGCCGCCTCCTAAGCCACCGGAGCCGAAGGTTGAAAAACCACCCGAGCAGAAGGTTGAAAAGCCGCCTCCGCCGGACAAGCAGGTACAGAATCCCCCGCCAGTCGAGGTCCTGAAGCCTGTCTTTCAGTTCGGCGACAAGGATGCCGGCCCGAGGAAATCTCTGGATGGGGCCAGCGCTCAAGACGGCTCGCCGGCGCCGGCCAAGGATGACGCGTCGAAGCCGCCGGCCGAGCCGAAGCCCGCGGAGAACCAGCCTGCCACGCCGCCAGACGCCGAGCAGCGGGCAGAACCAACCAAGGCCGACAAGAAGCCGGTAACCGCGACGGACGCGAAGCCGACACAGGATGCGGAGAAGCAGGCAGCTTCAACCGAGATGGATAAACAACAGGCAGCCAAACAGGAGGCAGACAGGCAGGCGGCACTCGACGCCGCCAAGCAACAGGGCGCGGCACCAGCGCCTTTGGCTGCTGATGGCGGCGGCGAGATCGAGCTTCCCATGTCAGCCGCAACGCCGCAGCCCAAACCAGCAAATGCAACGAAGCCCAGCCCCTCAAAGGCTTCGAAGTCTGCATCTCGCAACGACTCGGGCCTTCCGGGTGGTCGCAAGCTCTACTCGCAGGACGCCACCGGCGATGCGCTGGCGACGACCTCGATAGGCGGCCTACCTCGCGATCGACGTGTTGCCATGCTTTGCGCTAACGTTTTGCAGCAGAAGTTGCTGGATGCCTCATATTTTCCTGACTTAGTGCCAAATGTTCGGCTGAAGGTGGGCAATACTCTTGTCGCCCCGGACACCGCTTTCCGCGAAGGAAGCACCAAATGGTATCATGTGGCCTTCCGGTGCGAGATCGATAGCGATGCAACGCGAGTCTTGTCCTTCGACTTCCGTGTCGGACCTGTGATCCCGCGGAACGAATGGGCCAGCCTTGGACTCTATTAGGCCGGCACGCCGAGCCTAGACAATTGCCGGCTAACGTCATGCCAGTCGGCGCAGACGAAATCGGCGCCTGCAGCTGTCAGCCGCGCGGCATGCTCGGCATAGGTGTGGCCGCCGCCGGTGTAGCCGATCGCCGTCATGCCGGCGGCGACCGCGCCCTGGATGCCAAAGGGCGAATCCTCGATGACGATGCAGTCGGCCGGGTTGGCGCCCATCCTGGCGGCGGCGAAGAGGAAGATGTCAGGTGCCGGCTTGCCGTTCTTGACCATCGAGGAGCTGTAGATCGCCTCGCCGAAGAAGTGCGCCAGCCCGGTGACGGCAAGGCTGTGGTTGATGCGCTCGACCGAGGATGACGAGGCAACGCAGCGGTCGCCCTCGAGCGTCTCCAGAAAAGCGGCGATCCCCAGCGTCGGCTTCAACTCCTGCGTGAACAGAACCTTGGTCTCGGCCCAGATGTCGCCGTCGGCGGCAGCGGGAAACTGATGGCCGGTCAATTCCCTGATCCTGACGATGATATCGGACTGCTTCATGCCGATGCATTGGGCGATGATGCCGCCATGAACGCCTGGCATGCCGTGCTTTTCATAGACGCGCTCATAGGCCCTGGCGGCCAGCGGCTCGCTGTCGACGAGAACGCCGTCACAATCGAAAATAATAGTCCTTGGTCGCGCCACGCGCTTCTCCCCCGAGTCGATTTTGCACATCGCTATCGGGAAAAAGTCAAATGTTCAATAGTACGGCGTTTTTGATGACCGATGGATCCAACAGCGTGTGATCACAAATGGCGCAGAGCATCGCTTGCGCGCGCCGATCCCAGTGCGCGTTGCATGGCTTGCCGGGACTGTGCGCGATCCGGCGTGATCCAGTTAGGTTCTGCACCGAGGAAGCGGTCGAGGAAAGCCACCGCGTAGGCCGGCATGTCGGTCACGTTCTCGCGATAGGACCACCAGGTGCGCAGATCGTCGGCGCATTTGTCGATGCTTGGCGCGGTGCCGAACTCCTGCTCGTAGATCGCAGAAATCACCGAGACGCAGTAGTTGGTGTAGAGGAAGCCTTCGGGCCAGAAGCGGATGATTTCCAGCGTGCCGGCATTTTGATCTGTTTCGATCAGCTGGCTCAGGCCGGAGATTTCCCTGGCCGGCGCCTGCTTGATCAGCTCGCGCAGCACCAGGCCGGCGGCAAAGACGATGAAGTCGGCGCGGTCTACCGCGGCGAAGCGCTTCTGCGCCTCCATGATCTCGACCCAGTCGAGAAAAGCCCTTGTCAGCTTCGCCTCGTCGATCTCGAAACGCACGCCGAATGTGTCCGAGACCACCTTGGCGCTGCCGCGGAAGGTGGCGCGGAACCAGCGTAGCTGCCGCAACCGGTGGCGCAGGTCGGGCATAAGGGCCAGTTCGTCCCTGAAGGGCAGTTCCATTGCATGCATCCCGTTTGCTGACAGGCTAGCACAGCCGCGCCGCCGCCGAAATCGGCGACGGCCCTGTGGATGGCGTGGTGTAGTCCAATATCATACATATTGACATTCGCGGAAACAAATGTTCTCACTTTGCTGTTGTCGCGCGCCGGTCCAAGGTGCGGTTCAACGGAGGCTTCGGGAGGAGAACCGAATGGCGATTTGGCAGTGGGGACTGCTTCTGCTGGTTATTGTGTGGGCCCTGCAGTCGCTCGGCGTCTGGCTGCAGATGCGGCACTATTCGGATGTCTTCCGGGGCGTCACCGACCAGTACAAGGACGGCTTTGTCGGAGCCGGCAATTTTCGCGGCCGGCTGGCCAAGGGCACCATCGCGCTCGTCGTGGTGACACCTGACCTGATCGTGCGCCGCGTGATGGTGATGAGCGGCCGGTCCGTTTTCACCAAGTTCAAAAGACATGAAGAATTCGAGGGTGTCCCCCTCGATCGACTCCGGTCCAACCCTGCGATCATGGGGGAGGGGGAACCCGGTGTGGCCGAGGCCGTGAAGCGGGCGATCGAACAGATCGACAAAGCACGGTCGGAGCCGGGGAAGAGGCCGGGTCTATCCGGTTTGAACGTAGCAAGGGCCTAAAACACGCCGCGCACCGACTGGGATAACCGGCGGGCGGCATAAGGAGGAGAAATGTCTGTATTTTCGTTGTTGGCGCAGCATGCCGACATGGCCGTGCACAATCTGCATGTCGCAGGTACCATGGTCTCGGATGCTGCTTTGCATGGCAAGCTCGCCGTCGAGCATGCTTCCGATCATCTCGTTGTCCTGGCGCAAGCGGACAGCGGACCGATCACCGTCGACCAATTCAAGGAAAAGCTGAAGGGCGTCCAGCAGGAAGAGCAGCTCGGCTGGCTGACCGCCATCGGCAAATACTTCATCGGTATCTTCCAGAAGGGCGGCGAAGTGTTCGCCGGCTTCGTCACCGGCATCATTCCGACGCTGGTGGTGCTGATGACCGCCTTCTACGCCGTCACCGAACTGGTCGGCGAAGAACGCGTCCACGGCCTGGCGCGCGGTGCCGGCCGTATTGCTCTGACCCGCTATACTCTGCTGCCGCTGCTGGCGGTGTTCTTCCTCACCAATCCGATGGCATACACGTTCGGATCATTCCTGGAAGAGAAGCACAAGCCGGCCTTCTATGACGCGGCCGTGTCCTACGTGCATCCGCCGCTTGGCCTGTTCCCGCACATCAATCCCGGCGAATATTTCGTCTGGGGCGGCATTCTCGTGGCTCTGCTTGAGCTTGAGAAGAAGGGCGTTGTCGTCGCCGGTTACCACGTCAAGGTGGCGATCTGGTACGCCATTGTCGGCCTCGTCGTCATCCTGCTCAAGGGCATGCTGACCGAGCGCATCACCATGATCATGGCACGCCGCCAGGGCGTCGAGCTGTAAGGGCGGGGAGGACATCATGGCCAAGACATACAAAGCCGTAAAGATCTCCCGGGGCAACACAGGTTGGGGCGGTCCGCTCGTCATCGAGCCGACTAGCCAGCGCGACAAGGTTGTCTCCGTCACCGGCGGCGGCATCCATCCCGTGGCTCAGTTGATCGCCGACATGACCGGCGCCACCGCCGTCGACGGCTTCAAGGCGCCGCCGGTCGAAGGCGAGATGGCGGTCGTCGTTGTCGATTGCGGCGGCACCGCACGCTGCGGCGTCTATCCGCGCAAGCGCATCCCGACCGTCAATCTGACGCCGGTCGGCCAGGCTGGGCCGCTGGCCCAGTTCATCACCGAGGACATCTACGTTTCGGGCGTGAAGCCGGCCAACGTCACAATGGCGGACGGATCCGAGGCGGTCACCACTGCGGGGGGAGCAGCATCGATGAGTTCAGGCAATAACACTGCAGCCGCGGCACCACAGCCGCTGCCGAGCGAAGGCGGGCTTATCGGCCTGATCAGCTCGATCGGCCGCGTCATGGGTCGGGTGGTCGGCATCTTCTTCAATTCCGGCCGCCGAACGATCGACCAGGTCGTGCGCAACGTGCTGCCGTTCATGGCCTTCGTAACCATGCTCATCGGCCTGATCCTTTATACCGGCATCGGTGATGTGCTCGCCCAGCCGATGGGTCCGCTGGCCAACAACATCGTCGGCCTGCTGATCATCTCGGCCATTTGCGGCCTGCCGTTCCTGTCGCCCATCCTCGGGCCAGGCGCTGTTATCGCGCAGGTCATCGGCGTCGCCATCATCGGTCCGCAGATCGCCAACGGCACGATTTCGCCGGCGATGGCCCTGCCGGCGCTGTTTGCCTACAATACCCAGGTCGGCTGCGACTTCGTCCCCGTCGGCCTGGCGCTCGGTGAAGCCAAGCCCAAGACGATCGAAATCGGCGTGCCGGCGGTGCTCATCAGCCGTCAGATCATGGGTCCGATCTCGGTGCTGATCGCCTGGGTCGTCAGCCTGATCGTGTTCTAAAAGCAATTCCAGGAAAAGTGTAAGCGGTTTTCCGTCCGGAATTGCGTCAAAGTAGGAAAATGAGGTTCGCCATATGACGGTTCTGTTGAGAACACGGGTCACTGCCATCGGGCCCGAAGTGGCGGACCTTGCCGAAGGAGGCGTGGTCATCCTGTTTGCGGATGGCTCGCCGCCGGAGCTTGCCGAGGTTTCCGTGCTCCACAAGACGGAGCACGGACCAAGTGACGGAGCGCCCGCCAAGGGCGCTTCGATCACCCTCGGCCCGGTTTCAGCTGTTATAACGGCGGTGGGCTCCAGCGCCTGGAGCAAGGTGCTCGAAATGGGCCATGTCGTCATTTCGTTCAATGGCGCCACCGAGGCCGAAAGGCCGGGCGAAATCTGCGCGTCGCAAGTCGATGCACAAGCGCTCGTGGCCGCCCTCAAGACCGGCACGATCATAACCATCGCCGCCTGACAACATTCGCGCCGCAGCCTATGTTCGAGGTGGCGCTCAAAACCAGAGTATTTGCCATGGAACGCTCGACCATCGTCAGAGTGCATGAAGGTTTGCACGCCCGTCCCGCCACGCGATTCGTCAAGCTCGCCAAAGGCTTCGAATCCGATGTCGAACTGGTCAAGGACGGCAAGGCGGTCAGCGCCAAGAGTTCGGTCAAGCTGATGCTGCTGGCGGTCAAGGAAAACCAGGAAGTCACCGTGCGGGCTAATGGCGCCGACGCCATCGAGGCGATCGAGGCGCTGATCGGCTATCTCGAGAACCCCAAGGCGGGTCTCGACGACGAGGCCGAGCCGCAGAGCCCGGCGAATGATGCCGGCCAGGAAGCGACACCCGTACCAGCGCGCCAATCAGCACCCGGCGAAGCAAACGGATTGCGCGGTGTCGCGGCAAGCGAGGGCGTCGCGATCGGGCCGGCTTTCGCGCATTTCCCGCCTGACATCGCCGGACAAGGCCGCATGCTGCAGGCTGACGAGATCGCCGGCGAGATCGACAGGTTCCGTGCCGCCGTCGCCGCCGTCCAGGCGCGCATGGACCGGGCGCTGGCGCAGGACAGCTTGTCGGCCGGAGACCGCGGCATCGTCGCGGCCCTTCGCGATATCGCCGCCGACGACAGCCTGACCGGCGAGGCCGAGAAGGCGATCAAAGGCGGCAATGACGCGGTTTCGGCCGTCATCACCGCCGCTTCCACCATCGCCGCCGATTTCAGCGCCGTCGACGATCACTATCTCAATGCGCGGGCGGACGATGTCCATGCCGTCGGGCGACAGGTCTGCCTGGTGCTGCTGGGCCAAGACGACGTCAGCCTCGAAAACATCCCCGAGGGCGCCATTCTGATCGCTGACGACATCGGCGCCTGGGATCTGGCGCGCGCGCCGCTGAAACGCATTGGTGGGGTGATTTGCGGCCATGGCGGCGCCACCTCGCACATCGCCATCATCGCCCGCTCGCACGGCATTCCGGCGGTGCTGGGCCTTGGCGACCAGGTCAATGCCTTGCGCACGGCGCGCGACGTGGCGCTCGACGGCAACACCGGCCATGTGATCATCGACCCCGACGAGCCGACGCGCGCCGAATTCGCAGGCCGCGTCGAAGCGGCGACAAAGGAGCGCGCCGGGCTGACCGTCTTCAAGACGGTGACGCCGAAGCGCGCCGACGGCAAGGTGATCGAGGTCGCGGCCAATATCGGCTCGCTCGAGGAAATCGAGGCGGCGCAGGAGGCGGGCGCCATGGGCGTCGGCCTGTTCCGCACCGAGCTCCTGTTCATGCGCCACATGCATCTTCCCTCCGAGGACATGCAGGCCGAGACCTATGCGGCGCTGGCCAAGGCCTTCGCGCCCTATCCGGTCATCGTGCGCACGCTCGATATCGGCGGCGACAAGCCGATTGCCGGCATCGAGTTCCCCGACGAGGAGAACCCCTTCCTCGGCTGGCGCGGCATCCGCATGTGCCTCGACCGGCCGGATATCTTCAAGCGCCAGCTCCGGGCGCTGCTCAGGGCCGCCGTGCACGGCAACATCAAGGTGATGCTGCCGATGGTTTCCGATATCGGCGAGGTCAGGCAGACACGCATTCTTGTCGATGAATGCGCCGCCGAACTGAAGGCCGAGGGCGTGCCGCATGCGACGTTCGATCTCGGCGTGATGATCGAGACTCCGGCCGCCGTGCTGATCGCTCAGGCGCTGGCCAAGGAGGTGGCCTTCTTCTCGATCGGCACCAATGATCTCACGCAGTACATCATGGCCGCCGACCGGCTCAACCCGACTGTGGCGAAGCTCAACGACGTCACCAATCCGGCCGTTATGATGGCGATCGAGCTGACGGCAAAAGCCGGCGTTGCCGCAGGCATCATGGTGGGCATGTGCGGCGAGGCGGCGGGCCGGCCGGATCTGATCCCGACCTTCATCGAGATGGGTCTGACCGAGCTTTCGATGAGCCCGGCCTCGATCCAGCGCGCCAAGAAGACGATCACGGCCATGGCCGCTGGAGATTAGGTTTCCGCAGCCGTTCTCTTTGTTTTGCGCAACCGGGCGTTATGGCAAGTGGGCAAGCAAGGTGGCAAAGACAGGGGTCAGTTCCTCGATCGGGCTCGCCTTGGCGCAAGCCTGCACGATGCGGTCGTGACGGATATCGGCAGCCAGGATCGCGATCTCCAGCATGTCCGGTTCCGGCGCGCCGTCGCGGCCGGTTGTCGCCAGGCCGCAGGCCAGAACGACCGGCGCCAAACAACTTATATCGAGCGCCCGACCACCAATCGCGGCCATTTCGGGCGCGGCCTCGCCAAAGCGGACGGGACGCTGGTTGAGCAACTCGACCAGCAGCGCCGCGCAGGTGGCCGCGATCGCCTGCAGTCCAGCGCCGGGAGCGGTCAGGGCGGCCAGCAGATCGCCGTGGCGCTTGCGCATCGTGGCATGCACGGCGGCAAAATCGGCTTCATGGATGCGGGCATTGTCGATCTTCAACCCGGCAAGCACCGCCTTGGTCAGATAGTACATGTCGCGCCGAAACAGGCGCTCAGCGCCCAACTGCCGCTCTTCGTTTCCGGCCGGGAAATAGGTGCCGAGGCCTTTTACGGTCGTGCCGTCCACCTTGATCGGGCGCTCATGCGGGACAAAGGATTCGGCGATCGACAGCGCTTCGTCGAAGGCGCTGGCGGCATGGCTGAGCAGGCCCTCGATGCCCTTGCCCGGAAACGGCGGCAAATGGCTGGTTGCTTCGCGCAGGACGCTAGCGTTGCCGGTGCCGTCATGGCGGCTTTGGCGGATGATGTCGCGGACTTCCCGCAACCGGTCCTTCAGGTTGACGCGGACGTCTTCGGAGATTTGTCGGAGCATCGCGGATCGCCTCGAAAGTGCCGTGGAGGGCGGCCAGCAGGGGGCCTGCCACCAACTCTACATTGTTCCTATCGATTGGTAGATCAATAGGCGATACTAGACCAGCATGCAGAATCGGCGACAGCGCGCTTGTCCGTCGCCGCGGGGGAGGGATGATTTGGCCAGGCGACGACAATCCGGAGAGGGGCGGGCCGACGAGGGGCGGATAGGAGTCGAAGCGACCGAGCAGATCGCTAGCGAAAGCCGGACGGACCGCCTCAGGATTCGCGCCGCGTGGATGTATTTCGTCGAGCAGATGACGCAGAACGAGATTGCCGACGTGCTTGGCGTTGGCCGCGTCACCATCGTGCGCATGCTGGCCGAGGCGCGGGCGCGCAACGAGGTGAAGATCACCATCGAGAGCGAATTGTCGGAGATCGTGCGGCTGGAGCGCGCGCTGGAGCGGACGTTTGGCCTGCAGCAGGCGCTGGTGGCGCCGCTGACCGCGCCCAATGCCGATCCGATCCCGGCAATCAGCGCCAAGACCGGCAGTTTTCTATCCGACACGATGAAATCGGGTATGCGCGTCGGTGTCGGCTGGGGCCAGACGCTGTTTTCGAGCCTGCCCTTCATCAGCGCCAAATCGCTCACCGACTTCAAGGTCATTTCGCTGCTTGGGGGTGTCGGCGTCGTGCGGCGTTACAATCCGGCCGAGTTCGCCTGGCGCTTCGCGCAAATCTTCCAGGGCGACGGCTACCTGATCCCGACGCCGGCCGTCGTCGACAGCGTCGAGACCAAGATCGCGCTGGTCGAGCGCTGCGGCCTGCAGGAGGTTTTTGAGATGGCCAACGTGCTCGATGCCGTTCTGTTGAGCGTCGGCGGCATTGCTTCGGCCACCACCTTTTCTCGCGGCGGCTTTCTCAGGGAAGCGGACCGGGAGGCCCTGCTAGCGCGCGGCGCGGTCGGCGACCTTCTGTTCCATTTCTTCGACCGCAATGGCGATCTGGTCGACCATCCCGTCAACAGCCACGTGATGTCGGTGGAGGTCGACCGTCTGCGCGCGGCGCCAATCCGCATCCTCACCTCCGGCGGTGCGGAGAAGACCGAGGCGCTGCTAGGCGCGATGCACCTGATCGCGCCGACCATCCTTATCACCGACGAGGAAAGCGCCAAGCGCATGCTCGAGGCGGTCAGCGCAAGCTGAAGGACCCCGTGATGTAATCGGGCCAGGCCTGCTGCTCGTCGAAAACGGCGGCAAGATCCGGTGTGTCCGCCAATATTCCGCCGAGCACCAGCGCCGTGGCGATGCCGGCGCCGTTGCCACCTGATATGTCGTGCTCGACGCTGTCGCCGATGCAGACCACGCTTTTGCGGTCCGGCTCGCCGGCCAGCGCCAGGGCCGCGTCGAAAATCGCTGGATAGGGCTTGCCGATGCGGGTGACGCTGCCGCCCAGGCTTTCGTAGAGATCGGCGATCTCGCCGGCGCCGAAGCGGGGTCCGACCGCCGTCAGCATGATCCTGTCGGGATTGGTGCAGAAGCACGGCACCTTTCGCGCTGCCGCCGGGGCGAGCAGCTGGCGGTAATGGTCGAGGTCGTAGCGATCGCCCTCGCTGGCCGAGATCAGCACCAGTTCGGCGTCTTCACCGGCCTTCGTCAGCAAGAAGGGCAGGCCTTCGATCGCCGTGCGGTCGTTGTCGCGGCTGATCAGCAAGCATTTTGTCTCAGGGCGCAGCTTTCCCGATGCCGCCATGTCATCAAAGGACCGCCATGCAACCTCGCCGGAGGAGACAAAATGGTCCCAACTGCCGGCGGCGAAGCCGAGCTTCAGCAGGCGATCCTCATTGGGCCTGGCGCGCTTGCCGGAATTGGAGATCAGCACCACCGTCTTGCCGGCGCGCTTCAGCGCCGACAACGCCTCCACCGCTCCTGGATAAGGACCCTGGCCGTCATGCAGCACACCGAACTGGTCGAGCAGGAAGACCTGGTAGCGCTCAGCCAGCGGTCCGATGCCGTCGAGGCGTTCGATGGTTTTCGCACTCATAGGAGGCCCGCCTTGCTTGCACCCTTCAGTGCCAGCCGCGCCGTGCCTGCGGCCGCCTCATCGGAAAGCGTGGGCAGGAAATCGACACCGAGCTTGCGCTGCCGGATTGCCGTCCAGGCCTTGTTTGCTGCGCCGCCGCCGACACTCCTGACCGAGGTCAGCGCCGGTGCGCCGAGTTCGGCAAGCCGGCGGTAACCGAGTGCCTCGATCGCGGCCATGCCTTCGAACATCGCCTTGAGATAGTCGGCGTCGTCAGCCGGGCGTGGCGCAAGGCGCGGCGGCAGTGCTGGGTCGGCGACGGGAAACCGTTCGCCCGCTATACTAAGAGGATAATAGTCGAGGCCGGTCTCGGTCGTCGGGTCGATTGCGGCACTGAGTTCGATGATGCGCGCCAGCGGAAAATGCTGCGCCAGCACCTTGCCGCCGGAATTCGACGCGCCGCCGGCGAGCCAGGCGTCGCCGAGGCGATGGCTGTAGATGCCGAAGCGCGGCGCCGAGATCGGGCGGTCGGACAGGATCTTGATGGTCAGCGATGATCCCAGCGCCGTGACGCCGTCGCCGGCTGATGTGGCGCCCGTCGCCAGGAACGAGGCGCAGCCATCCGTGGTGCCGGCGACCACGACCACGTCACGCGGCAGGCCGAACAGCTTCGCGGCGGCCGGGGTGAGCGTGCCGGTGACATCGCCCGGCTCGACGACGTCAGGTAGCAAGTCCATGCGCATGCCGGTGGCCGCGATCCAGTCCGGCCAGCGGCGGGCCTCGACGTCATAGCCTGTCTTCAGCGCATTGTTCTCGTCGCTGATGTCGAAGCGGCCAGACAGATTTCCGGCGATCCAGTCGGCCTGGTGCAGCACGGCCACGATGCCTGTCAAATGCTGGAAGCGCAGCGCCTTGGCGAGGCCTGAAGTGGCGCCATGCGCGGCGCTCGCCTCCGGCGCCTCGCGGGCGATGGCGGCCAGAATGTCGGCGTCGGCGACCTTGTCGTTGTACATCAGCGGCTCGGCCAAGGGTCGCCCGGCGTAGTCGACCGGCAGCAGCGTGCCCGACGTGCCGTCGACGGCGATGGCGCGGACCGCAGCGCGGTCAATGCTGGAAAGCAGATCCGTCAGAGCCGCCTGGACCGCTTGCCACCACGCCGAAGGGTCGCGGGGATTTTGGCCGAATCTGTCGAGGCGGACTGCGGACTGGCCGGCAATCGAAAAATCCGGGCGCATGGCGACGGCGCGCGCGCCCGACGTGCCGATATCGATGCCGATGACAAGGGGCATCATGTCTTCAGTCCTTTGCTAGCCGCCTGCGGCATTCAGCTTCTGGCGATACTGCTCGGCGTCCCAATTGACCAGTTCATCATTCTCGGCGGCGGTGAGATAGTTCAATCGTGCCGCGACATCGACGCGTGCCGTCACATCGGCGAGGCAGCGCTGCATGGCGTCGGCGCCGGCGCTGGCGTCGCGGCGCATCAGCGCGCCGGTGCCGGGAAACAGGATCGCCATGGGCGCCGCGCCGAGCCGTGCGGTGACACCGGCCGCATCCTCACCCGGTCTCGCCACCACCGAGCCCGGGCCGAGGAAGATGACATGGTCAGGATAGAGGCTGCCGGCTTCAGCCATGCGGCGGCTTTCCGGATCGATTGCGACCGCATGGGCTTCGGCATCCGCCGGCAATCGGTAGAAGCTGTCAGCGGCAAGCTCCGTCAGAGCCGCGATGTCGGGCGCGGCGGTCGCGCGCGCCGGGCGCGCCAGCAGTGACCGGACGCGGCGGAGCAGGCGGTCCGCCTCGGCGACGGTTTCGGCGGCGACGACCAGCCCGTGATTGCCAAGGATTAGCACGTCGACACCAGGGCGCAGTTTCTCGGCAATGCCGCGGGCAAGCGGCAGGCCTGGCCGGCAGTAGGGTACGTAAGCCCATTCGATGCCGGCGAGCCGCCTGGCGACCTCGGCCTCGCCATCGGTCTGCACGGCAAGCGAAATCGTGTCGACGCAATGCACATGCAGCACCACGCGTTGCGGCATCAAGGCGTGCACCGTGGTTTCGATCGACGGGCGCAGGCCGCGCGGATTGAGTTCATCGATTGCAAAGGCCTGCGGCGTGTCGGCGGCCGGATCGCGCTCGTCGACCGCCTTGAGCAGCGGCGCCATCGCCACCGGCACCACGATGTCGTGGGTGAGCGCATCCTTCAGCCAGGTGCCGGATGCCTTGATCCACAGCGTGTCGCCGGCCTTGAGCGAAGTGTTGCCACCCGCCGCCTGGGTCATATGCGGGTTTAGCCCGATGCTGGCTGAAAGAGCCCGCAAGGCTGCCAGTTCCTGCGCATCAGCTTGGGTTGCCATGGCGCCTTTCCCTCAACGCTTGCGCGGAATCCCGTCGCCCGGGCCGCTGTTGGCGCTGATATCGCAGATATGAGTGATCTGCGTCAACAGTGATCTACTATCGTCAAAACTGGCTTGCAATCTGACTAATGTTGAGTAAGTTGCGCCAATTGCCATGGAGAAATGGCATTGGGAGGAAAAAGTTGAGCGACCTCGGCCGCCAGCGTCAGATCGTCGAATTGCTGCGGGACCGCCCGTTCGCCTCGGTGCGCGAGCTGCAGGAGCGGCTTGGCGTTTCGGCGGCGACGGTGAGGCGCGATATCGATCGAATCGACGAGGCCGGCGAGGCGCGGAAGGTCTATGGCGGCATCTCAGCGCTCGACGGCGCTTCACAGGCAGGCGTTGCCTATGCCCGACCCTATGATGAGAACCGCGACCTCGCGGTCGAAGCCAAGCGACAGATCGCTGCTCTCGCAGCGACCATGGTGCGCGACGGTGACGCGGTCATCGTCCATGGCGGCTCGACGTGTTTCCATCTCGGCGTCAAGCTCGCCGACCGCAACATCCGCCTCTACACCAATTCGATGCCGCTCGCGGCCTATCTCAGCGACCATGGCCATTGCAGCCTGACGGTTGCCGGTGGCGACCTGCATCGCGAGCCCGGCATCATCCATTCGCAGACTCAGGCAACGCCCTTCTACGCCTCGAAGTTCTTTCTCGGCGCGCAAGGCCTCAACCAGGAGGGACTGCTGGAATCGCATCCGTTGCTGGTGCGCTCCATCGTTGAACTCAGCCTCTGCGCCGACCAGATCGTGGTGTTGGCCGACAGCCGCAAACTGTCGATCCACGCGCGCAATGTCGCCCTGCCGCTGGCGCGCATCGGCACGCTGGTGACTGACGACGGCCTCTCCGACACCGATGCACGCATGCTGGAAGACGCCGGCGTCATGGTGCGGATTGCGTCCACCTCGGGAGCCGTCCCGTGAAAGTGGCGGTGCTCGATTTCGGCAAGACCAATTCGAAGCTGTTCGTCTTCGGTGAGGACGGACGCATCCTCGACGAGCGCCGGACCCAGCCCAAATGGACGCGCCAGGACGGCTTCAGCGTGCTCGACGAGGCCGCTCTCCATGACTGGGCGCTGGGTGCCGTCACGGACGCGGTCGAAAGCCATGGCGTCGAAGGGGTGATGGTGTCGGGCCATGGCTGCACCTTTGCTCTCGTGGACGACGCGGCGCTGACGCATCCGATCCTCGACTACGAGCAGGAGCCGCCGGCCGAAATCGCCACGCGGATCGATCGCCGCATTCCGGATTTTGCCGAGACGTTCTCGCCCCGCCTGCCGCTTGGGTTCAACTATGGCCGCCACATGCTGTGGCTGCAGGCGGTCGATCCCGGCGCGTTCGCTGCGGCGAAATCGATCCTCGGCTATCCCCAATACTGGAGCTGGCGCCTCGGTGGCCGACCGGTCAGCGAAGTGTCCTATCTCGGCTGCCATTCGCATTTGTGGGCGCCGCGCAAACGGGATTTTTCGTCGTTGGTCGATGCCGAGGGGTGGCGCGGCCAGATGCCGGCCTTCGCGCGCGCCGGCGCGGTCATCGGCGAGCGGCGTCTTGGTGACGCGTCACGGCCAATCGCCATACACAATGGCGTCCACGATTCGAATGCGGCGCTCTATGCCTATCGCCGGCAAGAGCTTGGCCCGCTGACCGTGGTGTCGACCGGCACCTGGGTCATCGTGCTCAATCCCGCCTGCCCGCTGGAAGCGCTCGACCGTGACCGCGACATGCTGGTCAATGTCGATGTCGACGGCCGCTCGGTGCCGACCATCCGTTTCATGGGTGGCCGCGAATTCGCCACCATAAGCGGCGGCTGGCAAGGCGCGATCCCGCATGGCTCGATACAGCAGGCGATCGACGCCGGCCTCATGGCGTTGCCGAGCTTCGCGCCCGGCGGGCCGATATCGGGCCATCGTGGCGAAATCATCGGCGGTACGCCCGGCGCCGAGCAACGCGCTGCGGTGGCGCTGCTTTATGTGGCGCTTATGGTCGACCTCTGCCTCGACCTCATCCATTCGCAAAACACCATCATCGTCGATGGCGGGCTGAACACGGGCGGTCTGCTGGCCGGTCTGCTGGCGCAGTTGCGTCCCGGCCAGGCTTTTCTGCAGGGCGCCACGCTGGAAGGCAGCGCCACGGGTGCGGCGGCGCTCGCCTTCGAAAGCGTCGGCCGCGATTTCGCCGCCGAGGCGCCGGAGCCGGTGCATGCGACGCGCTTCACCGGCCTTACCGGCTACCGCGACGGCTGGCGCGATCTCGTTGCCGGCCATGGCAGCGTCGCCAAGACGGCGGGAGGCGCACGATGATCGCGGCGGCCAAGACCGAGACGGCGCGCCGGCCGGTGCTGGAGATGCGCCACATCACCAAGACGTTTGGCGCAGTCCGCGCCTTGCAGGATGTGTCGCTGTCCGTTCACGCCGGTGAAGTCCACGCGCTGATGGGGGAAAACGGCGCCGGCAAATCGACGCTGATGAAGGTGCTGTCGGGCGCCTATCGCCCGGATGCCGGCGGCGAGATCCTGATCGATGGCGTGCCCGCCGCGACCGGCGATCCGGTCAAGGCGCGCGCCGCCGGCATCGCGGTGATCTATCAGGAGCTGTCGCTGGCGCCCAATCTGACGGTGGCGCAGAACATCTTCCTCGGCAATGAGCCGCGGCGCTTCGGCATTGTCGACCGCGACCAATGCAGCCGGCGTGCGAACGAAATCATCGCGCGGCTCGGCGTCTCCTTCTCGGCGCGTGCGCTGGTCTCCAGCCTGTCGCTTGGCGAGCGACAACTGGTCGAGATCGCCCGCGCCTTGTCGACCAATGCGCGCATCATCGTCATGGATGAGCCGACGACCTCGCTGACCTCGCGCGAGACCGACCGGCTGTTTGAGGTGATCGCGACGCTGAAAGCGCAAGGCATCGCCATCATCTACATCAGCCATCGCATGGAAGAGGTCTACCAGCTCGCCGACCGCGTCAGCGTGCTGCGCGACAGCGGCTATGTCGGCACGCTGGAGCGCGCCGACCTCAACGCCTCGCGGCTGGTGTCGATGATGGTCGGCCGCGATCTCTCCGCCTTCTACAAGAAGGACCATCGCCCGCCGGACGAAAAGCGCGCCGTCGCGCTCTCGGTGCGCGGCATGTCCGACGACCGTCTGCTGAAGAACTGTTCGTTCGACCTGCACAAGGGCGAGGTGCTGGCGCTGGCGGGTCTCGTCGGCTCCGGCCGCACCGAGCTTGCCCGGCTGATCTTCGGCGCCGACAGGCGGACATCAGGCACGCTGGAACTCGACGGCAAGCCTGTAACCATCGGCTCGCCGCGCGAGGCGCTCGATGCCGGCATCGCTTATCTCACCGAGGACCGCAAGGAACTCGGCCTGTTCCTCGACATGTCTATTTCCGACAACATCAGCATGGGCGTGCTGGCCAGGGACGCGCGGGCCGGCGGATTTCGCGACTTCACCGCCGCCGAAAGGCGCGCGTCAAAGGCCATTGCGGACCTGTCGATCCGCACCCGCTCGGCGCAGACCAATGCCGGCTCGCTGTCGGGCGGCAACCAGCAGAAGGTGCTGCTTGCCCGACTGCTGGAGACCGAGCCGAAGGTCGTCATCCTCGACGAGCCGACCCGTGGCGTCGATGTCGGCGCCAAGTCGGAAATCTACCGGCTGATCGACAATCTCGCCAACAGCGGCATCGCCATCCTGATGATCTCCAGCGAATTGCCCGAGGTGATCGGCGTCGCCGACCGCGTGCTGGTGATGCGCGACGGCACTATCGCGGGCGAGGCGACGGCATCCGAAGGCGAGCCGCTGCGCCAGGAAGCGATCATGGAACTTGCGACGGGAGCGGCCCAGGGATGACCGACAGAACGACGACGAGCGTGGATCAGGCGACGGTCAGGAGCCGGCGGCTGCGTGCGGCCTTTGCCGCGCTCGGCATGCTGCCTGTGCTGGTGCTGCTGGCGGCGGGCTTCCAGTTCATCAATCCCCGCTTCCTGACCGAGACCAACCTGCTCATCGTCACGCAGCAATCGTCGATCAATATCGTGCTTGCCGCCGGCATGACCTTCGTCATCCTGACCGGCGGCATCGACCTGTCGGTCGGTTCCATCCTCGCCGCCGCGGCGATGGTGGCGGTGATGGTGTCGCTGGTGCCGGACTGGGGCCTGCTGGGCGTGCCGGCGGCCATTCTGGTTGGTCTCGGCTTCGGCCTCATCAACGGGCTGCTCGTTGCCTATATCAGGCTGCCGCCCTTCATCGTCACGCTGGGTTCACTGACTGCCGTGCGCGGCATTGCCCGCCTGCTCGGGCAGGACACGACCGTGTTCAACTCGGACCTGCCGTTCGATTTCATCGGCAATGGTTCGCTCTTCGGCATTCCCTGGCTGGTCATCATCGCGCTCAGCGTGGTGGTGTTGTCCTGGCTGGTGCTCAAGCGCACCGTGCTCGGCACCTGGATTTACGCTGTCGGCGGCAATGCCGAGGCGGCGCGGCTGACCGGCATCAAAGTGCCGCTGGTGCTGCTCTTCGTCTATGGCGTCTCCGGCCTGCTCGCCGGTCTCGGCGGCGCCATGTCGGCGGCAAGGCTTTACGCCGCCAACGGCCTGCAGCTCGGCCAGTCCTACGAGCTCGACGCCATCGCCGCCGTCATCCTCGGCGGCACCAGCTTCGTCGGCGGCGTCGGCTCGATCTGGGGCACGCTGATCGGCGGCCTGATCATCGCGGTGCTGTCCAACGGGCTCATCTTGGCCGGTGTCTCGGACATCTGGCAGTACATCATCAAGGGATTGGTCATCATCGTGGCGGTCGCCCTCGACCGCTACCGGCTCCAGGCAGGGGCAAGAACGTGAGTGACCTGGTCGCCGGCATCAACGACCGGCTTGTGTAACGCACCGCGAGAGGCGCGGGGCATCAGGAGGAAGTAAGCGTAATGAAGATCATAGCCAAATTGCTCTGCGGCGCCGCATTCGCGGCCGTCGCCATCGCGCCGGCATCGGCCAAGGACCTCAACAAGGTCGGCATCTCGGTCGGCCTGCTCGGCAACCCTTTCTTCGTCGCCACGATCAAGGGCATCGAGGACGCGGCCAAGAAGATCAATCCGAAGGTCGAGGTGACGTCGGTGTCGGCCGACTACGACCTCAACAAGCAGGTCTCGCAGGTCGATTCCTTTATTGCCGCCGGCGTCGACGTGATCATGCTCAACGCCGTCGATGCCAAGGCGATCGCGCCGGCGGTGAAGAAGGCGCAGGCTGCCGGCATCATCGTTGCCGCCTTCGACGTTTCGGCGCCGGGCGCCGACGTCACCGTGATGACCAACAACGTCAAGGCCGGCGAAGAGGCCTGCCAGTACCTGGTCGACCACACCGGCGGCAAGGGCGATTACGTCATTCTCAACGGTCCGGCCTCGTCGTCGATCCTGGAGCGGGTCAAGGGCTGCAAGAATGTGCTTGCGCAGCATCCCGACATCAAGATCCTGTCCGACGACCAGAACGCCGAAGGCTCGCGCGACGGCGGCCTGAAAGTGTTCCAGTCGCTGCTCACCCGCTTCGACAAGATCGACGCGGTGTTCGCCATCAATGATCCGACGGCGATCGGCGCCCAGCTCGCCGCCAAGCAGCTCAACCGCTCCGAGTTCATCTTTACCGCGGTCGACGGCGCGCCCGATATCGAAAAGGAGCTTTCTTCCGGCAAGTCGATGATCAAGGCCTCGGCCTCGCAGGACCCCTACGTGATGGCCGGCCAGTCGCTGACGATGGCCGCTGAATTGCTGGCCGGCAAGAAGCCGGCGGAACCGATCGTGCTGCTCGATCCCAAGCTGATCACCGCCGAGAACCTGAAGGACTACAAGGGCTGGACCGCGGCCCGCTGATCACTCCAACAAGCGCGGGCCGGTTGACCCGGCCGCGCCCTCCTCATCCGCAAACCGGAGACGATCATGTCGCGCATTGGAATCCATTCTTTCGTCTGGTCGGCGAGTTCGGCGCAAGGCGAGCTCGAACGCGCGCTGGCCAACACGCGAGAGGCCGGCTTCGACCTGATCGAATTCTCCTATCTCGACCCTGCCGATGTCGACATTGGCGGGCTCGCGAAGCGTATCGCCGATCTCGGCCTCGGCGTGGCGATCAGCATCGGATTGCCTGCTGACGGCGACATTTCCAGCGCCGACAAGGCGATTGCGACGCGCGGCGTCGAGATCCTCAACCAGACCATCGCGCTGACGCGCGACCTTGGCGGCGGCAAGGTCGCCGGCATCCTGTCGGCCAGCCATGGCTTGCAGGTCCAGGCGCCGACGCGTGATCAGTGGAACCGCAGCGCAGCAGTGCTGGCCAAGGTCGCCGAGACAGCGAAGGCGGCCGGTGTCACGCTCAATCTCGAGATCGTCAACCGCTTCGAAAGCAATCTGCTCAACACCGCCGCGCAAGGTCTCGCTTTCATCGAGGACACCGGTTCGGACAACATCTTCCTGCATCTCGACACGTTCCACATGAATATCGAGGAAGCCGATGTCGGGCTCGCCATCCGCCACGCCGCGGGCAAGATCGGCTATGTCCATATCGGCGAGAGCCATCGCGGCTTCCTCGGCACCGGCAATATCGACTTTGCAGCGATATTCGATGCGCTGACCGCGATCGGCTATGCCGACGATCTCAGCTTCGAATCCTTCTCGTCGGAGATTGTCGACGAGAACCTGTCGAAGAAGACCGCGATCTGGCGCAATCTGTGGACCGACAATATGGCACTCGCCAAGCACGCGCGCGCCTTCATCGGCCTTGGGCTGGAGACGGCGCGGCGCAAGGCGGAACTGGTCTCGGCTCGGCACA
The DNA here is from genome assembly GCF_013170805.1 of Mesorhizobium sp. NZP2077. NCBI lineage: Bacteria > Pseudomonadati > Pseudomonadota > Alphaproteobacteria > Hyphomicrobiales > Phyllobacteriaceae > Mesorhizobium > Mesorhizobium sp. NZP2077. Next base: position 1,508,835 of record NZ_CP051293.1, read on the forward strand.
GGCCATAGGGCGGTCGCGGGCGGCAGGACTTTCCAAGCTGCTGAACGCCGCTCGTTCTCGTGACGCATGCATTGCTCCCGTCATGTGCATGGGCTATCCGACCCTCTGCGATACATGAAGCAGAAGGAGCCAGGCATGACGAACAAGACGATCCTCAAATTCGGCCCCGTCGAACACGCGGAAGCCGGCGACCTGCCTGGCTGGATCGTGGTCGAGGGCCACCCGACCATGCAAACCGCCGTCCAGCACACGACCGCGGACGGCAAGGTCATCTCGGGCACGTGGCGCGCGTCGCCCGGCACCTATCATGCGACCTACACCGACTATGAGTTCGTGCACATGATCGCCGGCCGCATCGTCATCACCCCCGACGGCGGCACGCCGGTCGAAGTCGGCCCCGGCGACGCTTTCGTGGTGGAAGCCGATTTCAAGGGAACCTGGAAGATAATCGAGCCGGTGACCAAGCATTTCGTAGTCAGGGTTGGCTAACGCCCCGGCCTCGATGACGCCAAGCAGGCAGGTCGGCAATGTGCCGACCTGCAATACTTTTCTTCAATCCGGCTGCCTTCATCTGTGCCAATTCGACCTGAGTAATCTTGTTCAGGGCTTTCCCGCGGCCATCACACTGGACCGATCAGGCGGGCCCAAACGCCGCATTGACCTGGCCGGGCATCGGCAGTCTCCTTAGGATCGCCCCCCGCGTTCAGCGGCTGATCGAGGAGACGACAGATGCATCGGCGTGGTTTTCTGGCGGCAGGTCTTGCGACGGTTCTTGTGAGCGAGCGTGCGGTTGCTCAGATGAAGATGGACGACATGCCCGGCATGGATATGGGCGATCACGCAGGCCAAGGCGCGGCCGTTTTGCCTGAAGGCGAGGCGTTGCGCGAATTGCCCCTGCTGGCGAACGAAGCCAGTGCGCCCGGCCTGTTCAAGGCGACGCTGACCGCCGGGTCCGCCACGGTGCGTTTTGCCGAAGGACTGGACACGCCGATCCTCGGTTACAACGGCACCAGCCCCGGGCCGCTGATCGAGGCGGTCGAAGGCGACAGGGTCGAGATCACCTTCGCCAACCGGATTGCGGACGAGGCAAGCACCATCCACTGGCATGGCATGCCAGTGCCCGCCGACCAGGACGGCAATCCGATGGACCCGGTCGTGACCGGCACCGATCGCACCTACAGCTTCGACCTGCCGGAAGGCAGCGCCGGCTCATACTGGTATCACCCGCATCCGCACGGCAAGACGGCCGAGCAGGTCTATCGCGGCCTTGCCGGCGCGTTCGTGGTCAAGCCGAAGGCCGATCCGATCCCGGCCGCCTATGGCGACACCGTGCTGGTGTTCACCGACCTGCGCCTTGCGGCCGATGGCACCTTGCCCGACAACACGATGACGGACCTGATGAACGGGCGCGTCGGCGACCATGTGCTGGTCAACGGACAGAAGAATCCGACACTGACGGTCCCCTGTGGCACGATGCGGCGCTTCCGGTTCTACAATGCGACCAACGCGCGCTTTTTGCGGCTCTCCTTTGGCGCTGCGGCGATGACGATCATCGGAACGGACGGCGGTCTGCTGGAGGCCCCAGTCGCAGCCGGCGACATCCTGCTCAGCCCGGCGGAACGGCTTGAACTGGTCGTCTCTTTCGACAAACCCGGCGCGGCGACGCTTGCCACGCTCGACTATGACCGCGGCTGGATGGGTCCAGGGCGGCCTGCCGATGCCGGGCTGACGCTGCTGACGGTCAATGTCTCGCAGATTGAGGCGGATCCCGTTCCGCCACTGCCCGACAGGCTGCGACCGATCGCGCAGCTCGGCGCTCCTGTCGTCAGCCGACGTTTCGTCTTCACCGAAACCATGACCATGAACGCCAGCGGCATGGAGATGGGGTTCCTGATCAACGGCGCCGCATTCGATATGAACCGCACCGACGTCATCGCCAAGGCAGGCGAGGTCGAACTCTGGGAGATCGTCAACCAGGCGGACATGGATCATCCATTCCATGTGCATGGGACGCAGTTCCAGGTGATCGAGCACGAACGTAGCGGCACCATATCAAAGCCGGCCTATCGCGCCTGGAAAGACACCGTCAATGTCGCGCGCGGAGAGACGGTGCGGCTGCTGTTGCGGCAGGACCGGCCGGGGCCGAGGATGTACCACTGCCACATCCTCGAGCATGAGCAGCTCGGCATGATGGGCATTGTCGACGTGCGGGCATAGTCCGGCGTGGTGGCGCTCTATGGCGCGTTGTTCATCAGCGCGTTCCTCGCCGCAACCGTCCTGCCGGTCTCGTCGGAGGCGGTGCTTGCCGGCCTTGTCGTCTCCGGCCGTGGTGATCCCGTGCTGCTCCTTGCCGTTGCCGCGATCGGCAATACGCTCGGCTCCGTGGTGAACTGGATTCTGGGGCGTGGCATCGACACGCTGCGGAACAGGCGCTGGTTTCCCGTCACTCCCGATCGCTATGAGCAGGCATGCCAACGTTCCGGCGCTTTGGCGAATGGACACTATTGTTTGCGTGGCTGCCGGTTGTCGGAGATGCTCTCACGCTTGCGGCGGGCGCCGCACGCGTGAACCTCGGCGTGTTCGTCGCTCTTGTGGCGATAGGCAAGGCCGCACGCTATGCGGTGATCATTGCGGGAGGCTTGTGGGCGGTGGCTTGATCAGCCGGTCATTCCGAGAGGCAGTGTTCGAACGGCCGACGATCATGCTTTGCACGACACTATCGCGCAACAAAACGAAATGCGCCAGGGCACCCAGGACGTGAATGCCGGTAAGTCCAAGCATTATCCAGACCAGCTTGGCATGGACGAACGCGAAGCCCCTTGCCGATAGCGCGCCGACGGATGGCGCCAACGGTACAGGCAGGCTTCCGAAAAGCCGTGCGGGAGGCATGAAGGGCATTGGCCGGTAGCCCAGCCATCCCGTTATCAGGACGGCGAGGATCGTGATGTAGAGAAACATATGGAAGAAAGCCGTCGCAAACCGCACGAACCGTGAGGTTGGCCGGACAGGGGCCTGGGTGGAGCTGCGCCAGCAAAGCCTGAGGACGATGATGGCCAGGATGGTCACGCCGATCGACATGTGAAGCGGCAGCCAGTTCATCATCGTCATCCCCGGCCCTCTCATCGGTCCGAAGGCAATGGCGATCTGCGCCGCGAGCGCGATCACCGTCAGCCAATGCAGCAGACGAATGCCGAAATGCCAATGCGGGCTAGGCACCTCTCACTCGACGGCTCGACGTCTATCAACGGTGCGCATGAGGGCGTGATGTCTTCGACCTCCCCAACGGACCTGATTTCGCAAAAAAGGTACGGTATTTCTTCGCTAAGCCATTGAAAATGCGTGGTGATCCCGACAGGAATCGAACCTGTGACCTACAGATTAGGAATTTCACGGCACGAGTTGCGCGACGTTTCGGCCTCTTTCCGTGTGTATCCACAAACCATTGATGTCAATTCCATTTCACGGTATGTTCTTTCTTCCTGTTTCCTGGGGTTTGCCGTTTTGGTGACGCCCCGGTGACGACCCCAGATCGAAATGGCCGTTTCGGTGATCAAGAGCAAACTTAAACTTACAAAGCGAACGGTCGATGCCGCCTCGCCTCGCGATGTCCGGTATGTGCTGTTCGATGCCGACATCAAGGGGTTTGGTCTGCGCGTTTTTCCGTCTGGGCAAAAGTCCTGGGTGTTCGAATACAAAGTTGACGGCGGTGGCAGGAAGGCCAGCACCAAGCGTGTCACGATCGGCAGAGCGGATGAGTTCACTCCTGACCAGGCCCGCAAGATTGCGGACAAGCTGCGCTCGCAAGCCAAACTAGGGCAGGACCCGCAAGCCGCGAAAATTGACCACCGCCAAGCCGCTACGGTGGCGGAGGTAATTTCCGACTTTATCGATAAGCATGTGACGGCGAAGAAAAAGGCCAGCACCAAGGATCTCTACGAAGACATCTTGAACCGCATCGTAAAGCCGGCGCTCGGTTCCAAGAAAGCAAAGGAACTCACACGTTCCGATTTGGCCAAGTTGCATCTCACGTGGAGCCACACACCATTCCAGGCAAACCGTATGGTCGCGGTGGTAGGGTCGATGTACGCTTTCGCGGGAAAGCACGGCTTAGTGCCTGAAGGCTACAACCCCGCAAAGGGCATTGAGAAATATTCGGAAGCCTCACGCGAACGTCTTCTATCTGGTGACGAGATGGAGCGCCTCGGGGAGGCAATCCGGGTAGCGGAGACAGTGGGCATTTCGTGGGAAATCGATCCCACGAAGAAGTCCAAGCACGTGCCGAAGAAAAAACGCGAAACCATCATAGGGGCTCACGCGGCGGCGGCCGTGCGCCTTCTTATCTTCACCGGAGCCCGGCTGGGTGAAATCCTGAATCTGGAATGGTCACAAGTTGACCTCGATCGCGGCCTGTTGCTGTTGGCGGATTCCAAGACTGGCAAAAAGACGATTGTGCTGAACGCGCCCGCAATGGTCGTCCTATCCAGTCTCATGCGTGTCGGGCGGTACGTCATTGCCGGTGACGCGGCTGGAACTGAAGACGAGAAGCCACGGTCCGACCTGAAACGTCCGTGGGCGATGATTACTCGGCATGCAGACCTGACGGATCTCCGGCTACATGATCTGCGGCACAATTTTGCCAGCTTCGGTGCCGGCGGCGGAATGGGTCTCCCCATAATCGGAAAACTGTTGGGTCATACCCAGGCCGCGACGACGCAGCGCTATGCTCATCTCGATGCCGATCCGTTGCGACGCGCGTCAAATACAATCGGCGCGTCCATCGCCGCTGCCATGGGTGAGGGCGCGGCGCCGGCGAACAACGTCATACCAATACGCGCCGACAAGGCGTGAAATGAACCCGCAGGGATAGGACGGCCATCCGACAAGCCGGTTAGCACCATCGGTTTCCCTGCGGCCCTCACGGTGCAATCGCAAAGGTGCAGCGATGCAGGAGCGTATCCAATTTTGGGGCAATTCGGCACTTTGGCCTAACAACGTCCCCGGCTATGTATTCGCTGCGCGCGCCGTTCACGAGGTGGGCAAAGTAATACACGGGGATGCTTGGACTGGTACCGAGCCAACGACCGCAAATCCCCTAGATTTGCGTAGAACCGTTCTGCCCAACGGCAGCACCTTTGCACCTTCACAAGCAGTCGCTTCGAGAACAGTTAAGGAGACGATCAACGCGCTGCTGCGGAAATTCCGACCGGAGTTTGAAAGGAAGCCCGTCGTATATGGGCCTCACGGCCCTGAGCCGCTGAGTTTCTCCACGGAAGAGTGGCAAGTCGGGATAGAACTCGCCGAAGCGGCCAACCAGAAATTGGTGAGCGCCCAAAAACGTCTCAACGACGCCATTGCTTCAATCATATCGGCATGCGCGGAAGGGCACCTAATTTCTGCGCTACGTCCTAAAGCGGGGGGCCGAATTGGAGATCCTCTTCCCAATTACGTCTGGCATACAGAACATGCCGCTAACCGATTCTTTTGGTGTCAAATGAGTCCGAACAATCCGTTTGGCTATAGCGTTGTTGGTGGTGACGGGCACCAATATATCTTTTTCAGTAGGGATAGCCTCGACGGTTATTCACGATTACTTGCGGATGCCTCAAGGCCGGAACCCGACAGAACCACTAAGACGGACTATAAGACAGAAAAACTGATTGCTTGGGCCACTGAGCTGTTCAACTCGGTTGAAAACAATCAACGCCGGATCTTCACCCAGGCGGAATTTGAAGCCATGGCGCGACAAGAGTTTCCTGGCGTTTCGATTCCAAAGTTAAGAAAAGAGGTATGGTCGGGTCGCCCGGCGTTGTTTCCGCGTAAAGCGGCAAAGGGCGCATAGCCGTCCGCCACCCTTCCGCCACCCTTCCGCCGTCTCACTCCAGCATCCGCCACCAATTGAGTGGCGTAAATAGCCATCATCAATGAATCCGTTCACTTTCAGAGTGTTAGCCGCTCTTTCGCGGCGTTGCACGGAGAAAGAAATGGACGCCTCGAACACCCAAGACAGCCGTAAGATGCTACGCACCGATGGTGCAGCGCTTCACGTCGGTCTCTCAGTCTCAACCCTCGAAAAGCTTCGACTGACCGGGGATGGACCCGAGTACATCAAGCTCGGCCGCACGGTGGTCTATAGCCCCTCCGACCTAGATTCCTGGATGCAGGGCCACCGCCGCAAATCAACTTCCGTAGCAGCATAGGAGGGCAATCCAATGACCCTCCAAATGGAAACGGCCAGCCCTGGCAGGCTGACCGGTCCCGTAGATAGAATTGCTGTCGCGGCATCCTTCTATCAAAATCAAACCTATCCGGCAATCGAGATCGATGACGGCTCTTACGCCGTCGCCAAGATCTCAAGCCGTTTTCAGGTTCCTCCGGCCACCGCTTTCGAGGTCTGCCGCCTGGCAGGGTTGGTGCGCTGATGGCTAGGAAAACAAGCATTGCCGAATATCGGAAAAGAATGCCGGCACTCACTGCCGAGCGTGCCCGCGAATTGCTGATCTACGATCCCGAAACCGGCGCCCTCAACTGGCGGGTGGCCAGGGGATGCCGTAGTGGCGCGCTCGCGGGCACTCGCACGAGTGAAGGCTACACCCAAGTTGAGATCGATTATCGGCTGTACAGGGCGCACCGCGTCATCTGGCTGATGATGACGGGCAAATGGCCGAAGCATCTTGTCGACCACCGAAACGGCATGCGAGCCGACAATCGGTGGAAAAATCTCCGCGAAGCCACCCCCTTGCAAAATGCCAGGAATCGCAAGCCGGGGAAATCCAACACGAGTGGCACGGTTGGCGTGTCCTTTATCGCCAGCCGAAATAAATGGCAGGCGTTTATCGGTCTCGACAACCAGATCGTTAAACTCGGCCACTTCCGGGACAAGACCGAGGCGATATCAGCTCGGCGAGAAGCAGAACGCCACCACTATGGCGAATTCGCCGCTGCGCCTTCGTGCGAGGGGGCAGTCTGATGAGCGCCCGCACCTTCACCAAAGTTGCGCCGGCCGTTTGGCGGTCCCGCCGTTTCATCGGCCTGCCTGACGAAGCCAAGGTCGGCTTCCTCTACCTGCTGAGCAATGCACATGTCACGAGCGCGGGTGTTTACGAACTCCCGCGCGGCTATGCCTGCGCCGATTTGTGCTGGACAGATGCAGCATACGCCAGCGTTCTCAGGGAACTCATCGAGGTAGGGCTAATCGACCATGATCCCGATGGCGACGTGATCCTGATAGAGCGGTGGTTTCGACATAACCCGCCGGCAAACGATGACCATGCCACCGGCACGCGCCGCCGGCTCCAGGCGATCGAAAGCGACAATCTACGAGAGAAGGCGGTGGCCGCGTTCGATGAGGCCAACGATGCCAGGATTCTACGTGAGGCGCAGAAGGCTGCGGATAAGGCCGCCAAGGCCGCCGGCAACTCAAAGTCGGTCTCCCAGATCATCGGCGACACGTCGCGGCTGATGGGCACCCGACTGATGCGAGGTGGCCAATGAGACCGTGTGGACACCGTGTCGTGACAGTGTGTGGACAGTCTGTAGGGGTGGTTTCACACCGTGTGACACCGTGTGCACATACCAAGACCAAGACCAAGACCTTAGACCGAGACCTTAGACCGGAGGAAATCGCGAAAGCCGAGAGCGTCACCAGCGTCGAAGGGCTTAGGAGAGAAGAAGAGCCAGGACCGAACGTTAGCGTTTCAATCTTCGAGGCCTCGGCCAATCGGATAGCTTCTGTTTCAGAAATTGCCACCGACGACCTTACAGCCAAACTAGCCGCCGAGTGGCTTGCTGCGGGAAACGCCGATAGTGCTGCGGCTGTATTGCCTCAGTTGCGGGACCGGTTTTGCCTTTCAGCGATCGAGGCGATCGAGGCTTGCCGTCAAGCGGCCATTATCCGGGCGGGGGCCTATCGATGAACAGCGTTCCCAAGCCCAAAGCTGTTCTGATGCGTCGCGACGAGATTTTCTCCGTAAGCCAGGCGGCCCATTACGCCAAGCGAACGGAGAAGACAATTCGAGGATGGGTGAAGAACGATGGCATAGGCAGACAAGCGAAAAAGGGAGGGCCGATAGAGATCAGCCGGATCGCCCTGCTGATGGTGCTGCAAAACGACGAAGTCGCCCTTGAACTCCTCCGCAATGGGGAACGCAGTCACCCTGACGTGTTGCGCTACATCCGCGAGATTGGCGTCCCCGAATAGATCAGAGAGGTACACACAAGGGCACACGTTTCCAATCCTCAAGGGCCTTCCAGCGTGGTCTAATTTCCCTGTCTGATAACAGGGAGCGCTGCTCGCCAAAATGAATGTCATTTCTGAAAGCAGATCGCGGCCCGTAGCCGATGAAATCGTCCCCGTTGCCCTCAATGGCGGCCGGGTTACGTCTGGCTTCAGGGAAGCTCTTTTCGATGCCGCCGCCAGACGTGGCATATCCGTAAATGAGCTAGTTTTGCGCGCTACAGCGGAGAAGCTCCGCGACGCGGGCGGCCATTTCAGCGGCGTGTTCCATCCCGGCGACATGGCGGCACGCTGACCAATGGGCCAGTCTCAGCCGATAAACGGATTCCCTGTGCTGAAAGAGGCGGGCAATTCGTCGACCAAGGATGCCGCCATCCTGGAGCGCTTGCGCATCGCACAGGCCCGAGCCTTCGAGCTATCGGGTGAGGACGAGCACGATTTTTTGAATTGGCTTGCGGCCTGGAGCCTTGAACAGGACCCCGTCGCCTATGCCTTCGACTTGCTCGGGCAGCAGGATCGGCAGCGCTACTTCGATTCGCTCTCGGCTGCCGAAAAGACGCGCCTAGTTGCCTCGCTTAATACCGCGCACAAACTGGGGATCTGCTCGCCCCCCGGCTGGAGGGTTTCAGAATGACGGGTCAATTCTCCGAAGTCGGAAACTTTGTGGCGCGTGGCGCTGGCAAGGTAAATCCGGCTTTGATCGATATCCTGAAAGAGGCAGCCGCCCGCACGGGTATGCAGGTGGAAGCCTATTCCGGCTATCGTCCGGGAGATCCGCGTTTTCATGGCAAGGGCGAAGCGACCGATATCAGGATCATTGGCCCTGACGGCAAGCCGCTGCCCAATTATCAGACGCCAGCTACATTCCAGACCTATGAGCAGCTTGCACAGGCCGCGCGCCAGGTTCAACAGGAGAAATATCCCGAACTGGCGGATCAATTCCGTTGGGGCGGCTATTTCGGCGGGGGCAAGGGCAAATATGGGTCCATGGACCTCATGCATTTCGACCTTGGCGGCGGAAACGGCCTCGGAATGGCTGGCGGATCTTGGGACAAGGGCCTGACCGATAAGCAAGCCGCGCTTTATCAGATGGCCAACCACAAGCCGCAAGGCCTCGAAAATCTTACGGTACCTGCGGATCAGCGGTCAACTGCGCTGGCGCTTGCAAGCCAGGGCGCTACATCGCCGGCAGTCGGCGCCGTGAACAAGTTGGCTCAAGGTGAGCCTGCCAACCCGGTCCAGAGCGTCAACTATGTCCCGCCGCCCTTCAGCGGTCAGCAAGCCAATTTCCAGCCGCTCCTAGGTGATCAGCAGCCCGCACCGCAGGCATCAGCCCCGGCAGCACCGCAAGCCGCTTCTGTGCCGCCTGTGGCCGCGCCAGACGCTGATCCGCTTGCTGCCTTCGGAATTAAACTGGATGACAACGCGGTAGCGCCACAACCGCAAGCGCCCGCGTCGCAGGAAGTCGACCCCCTCAAGGCGTTCGGCATCAATTTGGATGACGCTGCTGCTGCTGAACCCGCCGCTGCCGTAGCCGCTACACCCGCCGAGTCGTCTGGGTCAATCGGGCAGACCATTGGCGGCGCGATAGACAAGGGTATTGGCCTCGCCGACAAATACGGCAGTCCAGTTGTGTCGATGGGGAACAACCTCATCCGCCAGGTCGGCACGGGCGTGCCTATCATCGGCGGTGCGCTGAACAGCATGGATGCCGCGACCAACGCCGCGATTGCCCCTGCGATCAATCCGTTGTTGCCGGATTCGTGGAAGCTTCAGGGCGGCACGTTCGGCGAGCGCTATCAGAATTCGCTCAATCAGCAGAATGGACAGGATCAGCAGTTTCAGGCGGCACATCCGGTGCTTTCGACTGGCGCTCAACTTGCTGGCGGTATTGGTGCGATGGGCGGGGCAGCGGCGGCTTTTCCTGCTCTCGGCACCGCGCTTGGTATGTCTGGCAGCATTGGCGCGCGCACGGCTCTTGGTGCTGCGTCTGGTGCCGTCATTGGTGGCGGCGACGCGGGGGTTCGGTCTGGTGGCGATCCTGAAGCTATAAAGCGCGGCGCGGCGACTGGCCTGCTTTTCGGAGGCGCAATGCCTATCGCAGGGAAGGCTATTGGCGCGGGCGTCAACAAGCTCATCGGCGGCGGGAGTGTCCCGCAGCGCGTTGCCCAGCTCGCTCAACTCGCCAAAAACAAATTCGGCATTGATATCGGCCCCGGACAGCTTTCGACCAACCCGACGATCAAGTTTCTGGATAGCGTTGTGAACCGCCTGCCGTTTAGTGGCGGCACAGCGGCAAAGGAAGCGCAGCAGACGGCTTTCAACAGCGCCGTGGCCAATTCCTTCGGCGAGACCGCGAAGGCCGTTACGCCGGAAGTCATCGACGCTGCGAAAAGCCGCATCGGCAGTGTTTTCGACAGTGTGGCCACGCGCACGCCAACCATCAAGGCGGATGGTCAGCTTCAGACCGATATCCTGAAGATTTATAACGAGGCCCAGCAGACGCTTCAGCCGTCCGAAGTCACTCCGCTCCGCAACCAGCTTCTCGCGCTCGTCAAGCAGTACAAGGACGGCGGCAATGCGATCGACGGCAAGACTTATCAGGCGATCACCCGCAAAGGCGCCCCCCTCGATCGCCTGATCAATTCCGCAGACCCGAACGTCAGCTATTCTGCGAGCCAGATCAGGGAGGCCATTGACGGCACCTTAGAGCGCTCGGCGCCCGCCGATGTTCTGTCGGATCTACGCACAGCACGCTCGCAATGGAAGGCGCTGAAAACAGTCGAGCCGCTTGCCACCAAATCCACGACCGGTGACATCTCGCCTGCGCTTCTGATGACCCAGGCTGCGAAATCCTATGGCAATGCGGCCTATGGCAAAGGTGCCGATCTCGTTGACCTCGGGCGCATTGGTCAGCAGTTCCTGAAGGAAGCCCCTTCCAGCGGTACGGCTGAACGCTCGATGTTGCTAAATAACCCTCTGCTAAGTGGCGCCGGCGCTTGGGGCTTGGCAACTAACCCCGCTGCGATCCCGTACGCAATTGGTGGTGCCGTCGCCAGCGGAATTGCATCGCGCGGCCTTGGGACGGTTCTGCGCAGCCCATACCTCGGCAACAAGATGGTTCAAAACGCGCTTGGGACGGGCGCCCCTGATTTGGGGAATTACCTGCTCAGGTCAGTGCCGCAGGGTGTTGCGGTGCCCCAGGTAAATCAGCGCCAGCCCTTGGAACTAACGGTCAGGCCGAACAAACTGCTGCAACAGTGACTACCGGCGCGCGCGTCTATCGATGCGCTCGTTTATCCAGAACAGAAGAGCGCAGATCATAAATCCGACCGCCGCGCCATATCCGAAATCCCGGCTGATACCGGTAACCAAAAAAACGACGATGAAATACACCCCGATCATGCCGGCGGTGCAAAGCGCATAAGCTAGGGCGCGGCGCATCAATTGATCTTGAAAACGGCTGGAGTGTTAGCGACACCCACGGGATGCCATTCCCATGCGAAGCCGCCTTGTTGGTCAGAAGACCCTAAAACATAAGTTATGCCCGTGCATTGATTGAGTAGCAGGACGGCATTGGCACTGGTCGCGACTTGCGGACGGCTTATCGTCCAACAAGATTGCGTCGGTAGGGACTGATCTTCAGCTAGTCCAGAAGTGGGAAACCATCCGAAAAAAACTGCCAGAAGAATTTTGCGCATGCCGCGCATTTAATACGAAACCCGCAATTTCACAAGATTGAGACGAACCGAAGGAGGCCTTTGCAAACTGGCTCATTCATCATTGTAAATGAGCAATTCGACTTCCTGCTGGAAAGCACCAATAATTTCTACGCGTCCAGCAACAGTGGCACTAACTAGAAGCAACAGCCGGCGACGAGTTTTTATCCTTCCAGAGGCTAAACGCGGGCACAGAGGTTCACACAAGTATACACGCTTCCAATCCTCAAAAGCTCGTGCGCGTGGTCCATTGGTCCTGACTAATAACAGGAGCCTAGTGCGCCAAAAATGCCCGATATTGCAGACGTAGCCTGGTCCGAGCGCGACGACCGAAACAGTGAGCCTGTTCCTGCCGGTTGGCCGCAAGGCAGCATGCCCGCGTATGTAGACCAGACGGGCCGCATGATGATGGGCGCAACCAAGCGCTTCTGGAACAAGATCAACCCGGTCTATGCGACCACGGGATCTGGCGATAATTACGTTGTCCAGACCGAAGTCGGCGTTGACCAGATCAATCTCTATGAACTCCTCACTGTTCGCATTGATCGTTCGAACGTCGGCACCACGCCTACTCTGCAATTCGGCAGCACCAATCCACGCACGATCGTCAAGGCTGGTGGGTCCGGCTATGTGCCACTCGCGGCTGGCGATCTGTTTGCCGGGAATGATCACTCCTTCTGGTACAACGGCGCGTTCTACATCCTATCTGACCCGGCAATCATCGTTGGTGGCACTGTACAGCCCTATTCGCCAAACCTGACGGCTTGGTCTGCCGTCAATCCGTCGAGCTATTCCACGACTGCCCAGATATCCGCCGCGTACCAGCCCCTCGACAGCGATCTCACCTCGTGGGCCAGCGTCACTCGGGCCACAGGTTTCGATACCTTCGCGGCGGCTCCGTCCTCGGCCAATTTCCTTTCGCTGCTGACGACGAAGACGGGCACGGGCAGCAGCGTCTTCAATACCAACGCGGTGATGTCGGGCACGTTTACGCTCGGCCAAGATCCAGTCGGGTCTCTTGAAGCCGCGACGAAACAATACGTTGATAACGTGGCCGCCGGACTTGATGTGAAGCCAAGCGCGCGTCTCGCGACCACGGCCAACATTACGCTTTCCGCGACGCAAACCATTGATGGCGTCAGTGCCATCGCCGGTGACCGGGTACTGGTCAAAACCCAGACCACTACATCGCAGAATGGCATTTACGTGGTGGCTGCTGGCACATGGACGCGCGCCAGCGACATGGATTCGTGGACTGAGGTTCCCGGCGCGAACGTGTGGGTCGAGGAAGGTACGTCAAACGCTGATACCGCTTGGGTCTGCACCTCGAATGCAGGCGGTACGATCGGTACTACTGCGATCACCTGGACCCAGTTTGGCGGCAGTGGAACATATCAGCCGGCCAGTGCCAATTTGACATCATGGGCCGCTATCACCCGCGCTGCGGCCGTCGACACGTTTGCGAATACCGGCGTGCTTCCTCTGGCCAACCTCGCACTTGGTACTAGCGGCTTTGCGCTTATGGGCAATGGCGCTTCAGCATCAAGCTATCAAGGCTTTATGCAGCCTGTCGGCTCCAGCCCGACCACAAGGACGTGGCAAAGCAAGACTTCCGACTTTGTATCAATTGTTGATTATGGCGCCATCGGTGATGGGAATATCTCGAATGCCTCGATCAACGCTACGGCACTCACCAACGCCCTGGCAACTGGCAAGCAAGTATGGATACCGTGGACCGCCGCCGGTTACCATTTTGGGACAAACCAGATCCCGGTGGGCACAGGACAGGTGATCTTGGGAGAGAGCCAAGTACTCCTCCTGTCGACTGCGACGACGTCACTTTTCCGGCTTACTGGCTTCGACCTCACCAGCGGCATCCACAACGTCAGCATCGATATGACCGGTTCCGGGGCATCTTCTACGGCCATACGGTTCGGCACCAACTCTGGCACCCCTGTATATCGAGTCCGCTTCTCAAAGCTTCGCTTCGCCAACTGCGTGGAAGCGATCGGCGACGAAGTGCACGCTACGAACTATGTCGTTGATGTCATCATCGATGATTGCATGGCGTGGAAGACGCGCGGGCGCCAGATGTATATTCGCCGGTCGCGGGGGTTCTTCCTGATCAGGTCGACTAATGTGGATTTTACGCAGGACAGCGCCCCTGTAGCTTGGGAAGGTATCCGCCTAGAGGACTTCGCGGGGCTGGAACTGGAGCGCGTCGATGTGGTGGGCTGGGGAACCGGCACCCGCGCCTATAACGGTTCTCTGTACGGCATTGTTATCAACAATGGCCAGGCGCTTTGGCTCACGCGGGTGTTCGTAGACAGTTATCTGGGCGTGGGCATTTTCATCAACGCCGCTTCCTATATGTTCTCGAACTACCTTGAGACATCGCTTTGCAACGGCTTGGGCATCCTATTGACGACTGTGTCAAAGGGGGTTTTTGCCAATACCCTCATAAACGGAAACACGGGCGTTACCGGCGCGGCGGCGGGCGCTCAGGGACTCTATCTCGACACCTGCACAGACCTGACCTTTGGAACGACGCTGGCTTATAACATGACGGGATCTGTTATCGCCGCCGTGAATGCCAACAATCGGATCACCTTTACTGGCACCGTGACGAATACGAACGGCTTCGGCCTGGCCATCCAAGGCACCTCCGCTAATGTGAAATTCCTTGGGGGCAGCATGAATGGCAACACGACCGCTGTTTCAAACACCGCCTCCGGTGCAGGCAACGTGATCAAGGATATCACTGGCTACAATCCAGTCGGCGCCGCCTCAGTCACCACCAGTGCCAGCCCGTACACCTACACTGCTGGGGCTTCTCCTGAGACGCTGTACTTCAGCGCTTCGACCGGTATTTCAGCGATTACGCAAAGTGGTGGCACGTCGATCTTGCCGGCGGCGTTGGCCGCGAATGTCCCCATGACAGTTGACCTCGATCCGGGGCAGGCGGTGGTGATTACCTACACCGGGACACTCGCAGCCAAGAAGATGGTGCACTAGCAAATTGATGACATCACATCAAAATGCGAATACGCCTCATGTTCTGAAAGCATCACTGATGGGTAAGGTTCATAATCTCAAAGTGACCACCAGCGTGGTGAAGGCCTACGAGCCGACACCCCGCGAAGAGGCAGCGCTGTCCTCCTTAAGACGGCGCAAAGAAGCCACCCGCAAGGCGCCTTACCTCAAAACCGAGGCTGTTGAGTGCGGAGATACTGTCCAGGCTCGTGTCCAGCCCGATCATGCAGACCGAGGCGTTGCCTATGATCTGATGATGGAGGCGTTCGCGGTAACTGAATTCCCCTTACTTGAAGGGCTCCTGAAGGACCTTGCCGGGTTGGCGCAAACCGGCAGCGCCGTCGATGCGAACTCAATGAACTATGCCGTATCGATCGCCCGTGGAATCAACCCGCAAGACCCGACCGAAGCTCTGATCGCATCACAGATGGCGGCCATCCATATGTCCATGATGAGGTTTGCAAATCTCGTGGCGACCTTGCCCGCGAACAGCTCGAACAACAGTCACCTGGAGGCTTACGAGCGAAGCATGAATAGGCTCGCCAGGACATTTGCCGCCCAGGTAGAGGCGTTGAAGCGGTATCGTAGCAAGGGCGAGCAGAGGGTTATCGTGAAGCACGTCACGGTGCAGGAAGGCGGCCAGGCCATCGTTGGTAACGTCGCCCACGGGGGTGGGGTGGGCCAAAAAAATGACCAGTAACCCCATGGACAAGGCACATGCGGCACCGAGGTGCCAGGCCCGCAGCAAACGAACTGGAGTTGGCTGCAAGGCGCCGGCAAAACGCGGGCACAGGGTATGCCGGTTTCACGGGGCAGGCGGCGGAGCGCCAAGAGGACCAGCGCATGGGCTGTATAAGCACGGACGTTTCACATGCGAGGCTTTGGCTAACAGACGTATCATCGCCGCCCTGTTGGCTAGCGCAAACGAAACGATTCGTAACGTTACCGAGGCGCAGCCGTGATCATCGACACTAGTACCCTGCCAGTCAAGAAGACGGTGCACTACGCCGGCAAAGCCTTGAAATGGAAGTCCGCTTCTGGCACGGCACTATCATGGAAAATACAGGGGCGGACCGAGTTCAATTCGCGAACACTTTGCGCGGAATTGCATCCGTCTCCGTATTGATCTCTCATTACACGGGAGCCTTCTGGTTAGATAATCGCGACAGCGTTGCCAACCTCATACATGCTCCGGCGCTGCCCTTGGATAAATTTGCCTTTCCGACGTATCTGAGCTGGCTTCATACGACTGTCCCGCAATTCAGTTGGGGGGCATTCGGAGTTGCTCTGTTCTTTCTGGTTAGCGGCTTTGTCATCCCGTTTTCGCTTCGAAACGCCACATGGCCGGCCTTTGTCGTTGGACGCTTCTTTCGCATCGTGCCGCTCTACATGGTTGGGTTCTCCGTCACTCTCGCTGCAATCTGGTTGGTAGGGCGCTATTTCGATGTGCCGTGGCCGTTCGGCCTTCGGGATGTCGCCATTCACTACGTGCCTGGCTTGCGCGATCTTCTTTGGTTGCCGAGCATCGACGGCATTGTCTGGACGCTTGAAATCGAGGTGAAATTTTACGCGCTATGTGCCTTGGCGATCGTGCTGCTTCGGCGACGCTCGCCGTGGGTTTTTGTGGTTCCTGTTGTGGTGGCAGTGCTGGATCTTTGGGGCAGCAGGCATATGGCAGATTTGGCGCTTGGTCCGCCATCGATCTACCGGATGAGCCTGGCATTCTCGTATTCCGCGCCGTTTCTTATCTTCATGTTCATTGGGGTAGCCTTTTATTATCTGAGGGAGAAGGCGATCCATGGCGAGGCGGCAGTGCTGGGGGCTGCGGCTCTGTTCCTGCTCTTTGCCACCATTCTCGACGCTGGGTTCTTACCGATGCTCTGGAGTTATGGGTTCGCTGTCATCGTATTCGCGAGCGCTGCAACCTTTCCTCGAGTGTTTCGGTCTACGCGAATAGGCGACTTCTTCGCGGACATCAGCTATCCGCTTTATGTCATCCATGGCGTTGCCGGATACGCCGCTCTGCGAGTGCTGCTAGATCTCGGTGCCAAGGCCTGGGTCAGCCTAGCCATCGTCACCGCAGGCGCTATCGCTTTGGCTTGGTTGCTGCACATCACGGTTGAGATACCCAGCCACAACCTGGGCAAGCGGCTGGCTTCTTCGTTGCGAACGAGGCACCCGCCAGAACCTGTCCCCGCTGAGTGACCAGTGCGGCCTAGACGCCAGAATTGATTCGCGATATTGCCAATACATGGGTGGGACTTCTTACAGGAACGGTACGCTGGACGGTCTTCGCGGCATAGCTGCCGTGTCGGTCATCTTCTACCACTCCATTTTGCTTGATCCTCGACTGGCGAGTGTCCTAAACCCTGCGCAGAATTTAGAACCAGTTGATATCCCTGCGAAACTTGCCCTTTCCATCTTCAGCGGCGCCAACGCAGTTCTTATTTTCTTCGTCCTCAGCGGGTTGGTATTGCGCGTATCGGCGGATCGGCTTCACGACGGCATCTGGATGGACTCGGCCAACTTCGCCATCAAGAGACTTTGTCGGTTATATCCGGCCATCTTCTTCGCCTTGGCATTTTGTTTTCTCACGTCCTGGGTAGCTATTAGCCTAGGCAGCACGTTGCCACATTTCATCAACGCTACCGATTTGTCTAAGCTGACGAGCAATGCGATCTTCCTGGATGCCAAGGTCAATGGCGCAACCTGGACGTTGCAAACTGAGGTCGTTGCAATTCCCTTCCTGTTCGCCGCTTTCATGGTGAGCAGGAAACTGGGGCTCGCGGGCTCGCTCCTGTGTCTCTGCTATGGGCTCTATGCTCTGTGGCATCCGTCACTGGTGTTCAACCTGACACCCCTAAGGGGACCTTTCGTAGCGTTTATGGCCGGTGTTGTGATTGCTGACCCAAGGCTTTCTCGGCCTTTCTTCTTAGTCGGCGGCGCCTGGCTGTCGGCGACGGTCCTTGCGCTTGTTGCGTTGAAGATGTTTATCCCGCCGGCACCGCTCGAAGGCTACGTGCTGAATGTCCTCCTCTGCACGGTTCTGGTTGGCGGATGCTATCGATCCGCCGGCACGACAGGGATCGTGGGGATGCTGAATACCGCGCCAGCGCTATATCTGGGCAAGATCAGCTACAGCCTCTACCTGCTGAACGTTCCCATAATATGGGTGTTCATCGGATTGCGGCCTGCCTTGGGCCTGATGAGCATCGGCCCTTTATGGGGAGGGATCGCCGTAGGCATTCTCGTGACGCTTTGCACGATACCGGTGGCCCACTTCTCTGAAGCTGTGATCGAGCAGGGCAGCATCTGGATTGGACGGCAGCTTTCGATCAAGCCAAGACGTAGGATTGAGCCGGCACCCGCCGAAATGACATTGGCGGCTGCTCCTGCCTAAGTCTCATGCCGGGAACTATATTCGTCATTCGTCATCTCACGATATCCTGCTCAAGATTCCTGCGCAGCCGCCAAATCTGCGGGAGCCGAAGCCAAAAGAGCGGCTAACATGATCGTGCGAAAGCGACACTCCCCTTGTCAATCGACCGACACGGCGCCCCAGCGATTATCGCCGCTGCATCTGCAATGCCGTTGGCGACCACGGTCCTTTCGACGCAGCTCCTAGCCATTCGAGCACGTCAGTGTGACTTGCTTCATCCCTCCCCAAGGCGCGGACACAATCGCGTACGAGACGACAATGTGCAAGGCACCTCACAGGCTTTCACTGATGGGTCACTTGAGGCGCAGTATTGGTCGTATCGCGCGCAAAGCTTACCCCCCGCAAGCATTTCGGGCCATCGGTGGAAAAGCAGGAAGGCCTGTCGCGGTCCATGGCTTCGCAATGCATGGCGCTGGTCACAGGGAAGCGCCAGGACGCGCGTCAGGCTTCGGCGGCGTAGGACAGCGGCCAAGGGTGAAAGCGCGCTGGCAACGTCTTACCAGCTCCGTTCGTCCTGTGCCTTATGGTCGATGGCTCGCTGCATAGCTTCCTCCCGCCCGCATGAATACTTCTGTGAATAATGGGCAATCAGAGACTCGCGTCGATCTTCCGACGTGATCGCGAACACGGTTCGAAAACGCTTGTTTGTTGAGGGAGCCTTATTGACGCGGCCTGATTTGAAGACCGCCACGATAAAGCTTGCTACCGATGCCGCTGCGAGTGCCGCAATAAGAATGGTCATGGCAATGATCAGATTCCGTGCAAACGCACCCCTCAATGCGATCATTAGCTGACACTAACATGCAGGAACCAACTAAGGTGTTAATGCGCAAGAGACGTTCCGGCAATGCGACGGCTGGGTATCGCATGCCTTGCGTCTTTGTGCCCAGCCACCTTGGGCACTCAGTCTCATTTAAGGGGCTGCTAATGTCCGATAGAATGCCTTCAGAACGGGTTTTGCTAGTTCCCGTGTGGCCGGTGCAGTTGGTTGGGGTACTGCGCCGGCCTATTCGGAAGCGACTGGGTAGCGGTCTTGATTTGTTCCGGCCCCTGCAACTAGCCGCAATCGCGCAGTAGCGGAATGGGGCAATAAGCCTCCTAGTTTTCACTTTCCGTTCTCGGCGCAACCAATTCCTGCCAGCTGACGTTGGGTCACTCGGAAGGGAACATCCAAAATGATTCAAATCGTAACGCCGCCGCCGAGCGGGGTTCCATGGCTTCCTGTAGTGCAACGCCTCGTGGCCGAAACTGGCATTACAGAAGCACAAGCTATGGAGCTTATCGCCTTTTTAGGGCTCAACTGGTCATCCCTTGTGCGAGAGGCGCGACTGTTGAGCCCGGGGCAGCATTAGAGCACCGCACGTAGCCCTAAGGCACCCGTTCTCCGCGCGGGCATTGGAACCGAATCGGGGTTCGCAGCTTCTTAGCGCTCCCGAAGCATGCATAAGGCGCGCCTAATGTTCAGAGATAAGGAAACCCAGATTTTAGAGGCGGCGCTGTTCGTCGCGATCCCGGTTTCCATCCTGATCGCGGTGGTGATGGTCAGCGTAACGTTCGGGTGGTTTGGATGAGCAAGCGCGGCACAGATTTCTTGTACAAATGGATTTCGGCCAATGCTCCCGAGACTGTCGGCGCCGACGTGCTATCGGTTGCCGAATTGACGCAGAAGTTATTCGCCGATGCCAAGGCAATAGGCATCAGCAGCACCGAGATCGAGGAAGACACTGGCAGTGTTTATGAAACGATCCTAGACGCGATTGTGCATTACGAGCCGGGCTTGCCCGAATAGCCCTTGCCACCGAGATACATACGAGGAATAAATTCCTTCATTGCGGCGAACCCTTCACCGGAGAATCGCCATGTCTCTCAAGACCCTCGCCGACACCCTTGCCGAGCGCCAAACCGTCTACGTTAATTGCGGGCACCCGATGTGCTGCAAGTCGACCAAGCTTGACGTCCAGGCGCTGATAGACCGCCTCGGGCCTGACCACGGCTCGATGCACCAGGATCTTGTCGGACTGTTCGTCTGCTCGCACTGCAAAGCAGCCGGCCGTGAGCGGCGCCCGGTGTTCTTCACCTTCATTCCCGACTACGACGGCCAAAATCGGGAGCGGAATCGCGACTGGAAGCCTACCTTTGGCTGAGTTGCGGAACATTAGCTGTTTCGAATAGTTGAAGCTGCTCGGATGCCGCTGCTTGGCATTCGAGCAAGCTGGTGCGGTAGCATCAGTTGGCCCGCGTCATTGGCCCTCACCAGTGGCGTGGGCTTTTCTTAGACTAGGGGAACGGATGACCGACAAGCCGGCCACAACCTACATCGTCAGCGTGTTCGAAAAGCCGAACTGGCGCACGATAGTGACCACGAAAGACAAGGCCGAAGCAGCGGCGGCTAAGCAGGCAATGCTCCAGGATGGCGTGAAGGCCCGTGTCGAGCAGATCACTCCGAAGCCGAAGAAGCGGTAAAAGCTCGGCGCAGTCGGCGACATAATCTGTGATAGATTGGCGAGCTTTGAAGGTCTCGGGCTGCGTGCGTGAGCAGCAGGACGACAAACAGAACCACCACTGCAGATGCGAACCCGGTAACGAGAGCCATGTGCGCAAACGTCGCTGACGTCTGGATGTTCCTTGAAAATGGCCGGCGCCGAGTTGGGATCTGGGTGGCTTTGGGGATGACGCCGGCCATGCATCAGGGCGGCGGGACGACTGGGGACTTCAGTCTTAGTTGAGCAAGCGCTAATATGCCTATAGCTTGGGCATTTGCGGGCCAATAACCCCGAACCACACCCACCCGCAAATGGCCCGGCGTGCCGATGTCCACCCGACTTTGAGGCGTGCCGGGCCATTTCCAATTGGGGCGGTGGCTCGGCCCATAGTGGGAGGAAAGCCCATGTCGACGCCGTACAATTTTTCGCAAGGCGATGCGCCGATCGAGCTTCAGACATCGTTCTGGAACAGATGGAATGCCGACCATCGCGAGAACCAGATGAACGAAATTAGCGCTCGTCAGGCGGAAGTCATTTTGGGATGGCTTGAAGATATTGGTCGAAGAAATCTTGATATTCTTGACGTTGGCTGCGGCTCCGGGTGGTTTGCTCCAGGGCTAAGTCGATACGGTGTAGTGACGGCGACTGATCTTTCTGACGAAGTACTAAACCGCGCGGCGAGGCGTTGGCCTCAGGCGAATTTCATCGCAGGTGACTTCATGGCCCTTGATCTTGGCATTTCGACATTCGATGTAATCGTATCGCTTGAGGTTTTGCCGCATGTCTTCGATCAAAAAGCCTTCATCCAGAAACTCTCCACCCATCTGCGGCCCGGCGGCCTTCTGATGCTGGCGACGCAAAACCGCTATGTTCTCGAAAAGTATAATTCTGTCTCTCCGCCTGCCCCTGGTCAGCTACGTCGCTGGGTATACAAGCAAGAACTGGCCAATTTGCTCGCGCCTGAATTTGAGTCATTGGAATTGTTCACAGTTTCACCGATTGCGCGAGTAGGGATCATGCGATGGGTAAACTCCCGGAAGCTTAATGCTCCGATACGCGCAATTTTCGGCAGCCGCGTTGAAAGAATGAAGGAGCGCGCGGGACTTGGATGGACACTGATGTCCCTCTCGAAAAAGGCGCGCTAGCCGTGCACACAGGCGCGCAGTTGAGCGCAAACGCAAGCCGGCTCCCCGGAGGGAGTGCTTGACGATTTCAGCGAACAGAGGGCGCTGTTGCGAAACCTTCATCCGGCCGGGGGTTGCCTGCCGAGCAGGAGGCGCGAGAGATCAAGGATGGCATTGGCGCCTCGCTGAAAGGGCATGTCGCCAACCCTGTACATTTCGGTGGCGTCTCGAATGGTCTGCCGTTCGATCGTATTGAAGCCCAGGACGGTAGCGAGATTGACGATCGTCTCTTCAATCCTTCTCTCGGGGCTGCAAGTCCCTATTGGCCTTTGTTGACCTAACCATTCCCGTGCCGACATGATCGACAATCGGCTAAATTCGGGGCGCTCTGCTTGCTACCGCCCTCGACGACCCCATCCGCCACCGAAGCGGCCCCCGCCAGCAACCAAGCGGATAATGAGGAGAAGGACAATCGCGCCGATGGTTGCGTTGACTATTGAGCTGACCGTCCCGCTCCCAAGATGGATGCCCAGGCGGGGCAGCAGCCAGTCACCGATAAACGCGCCGATGATCCCGATAATTATATCCCCTATCAGACCATATCCGGCTCCTCGCACGATCTTCCCGGCCAACCATCCGGCGATAAGGCCGACAAGCACGATGACAATGATGCTTTCATTCGACAGATGCATGGTGGATATCCTCCCGTGGCTCCGGGGTGTGCGCCTATCGCTCACAAAAGAGCCGACTCTCCCATAGCGGAACGTCCATCCCCACGAAAGCCAACATCACGGGAACGGAGGCTTGATTGCAAGCATACCCCCGGCGACCCCCGGCCTTCAGTCGGGCGACATGTGGCTCAACTCAAACGTCTTGACGATGGTTCCCTGATCGCAAGGCTCAGGCTGGCGAGGCACAAGCCCAACGCCAAGGCCAAAAGCAGTTTCGCTGCCATGTTGGAGTGCCTGAAAATTGAAGCCTGTTGGTCAAATACGCGGTCGATCCGCTCACCGAAGGATGCATTGTCCTCGAGGCTCGAATAGCGGCAGACCCTGGAAGCGACTTTCGGGTAGCCGCTCAGGTCAGCTCATGCTTCAATGACTGCCCAGACCGGGAGGAACCAAGCAAATGCCGGCGGCCGTGGGCCTTAAACAAGTGTCCGTGAAACTATGGGAGATGCCCCAGCCTTACGGGGATTACGCCGGCGAGCTGCTCAAGCGGGGAAGATCCTACTATCAGGCGTTCCAGATCCTTGCCGAGCGTAACGAACCCGGTCTCAGCTATCCTATTTCCTTCTCGCGCACGCCGTGGAGGTCATTCTCAAATCGTCCCTAGCCGCCGACGGCGTCTCAAAGCGGGATTTGCGCTACAAGCCGTATGGCCACCACGTCCATTACATGTTCTCCGAGTGCGAGCGGCGCGGTCTTGTCGTTCCGGACCAGTTGATGAAGCCGCTGGCGAAGCAGCTCGCGCACATCAACCAAGACTTCGATTTGCGCTATCCTACTGGCTTCATCCTCTCGGTCGCTGGACCTTCGAGTTTCATTCCGGCCATAGATGCCCTGATCAACGCGATTGCGCCAAGCGTGGAACAGGCGGCCATCATGGCACAATTGCAATTTGCATCTGACACCCGGCACCTTCTAGGCAGCAAAGTTCGGTGGAGCGACTAAGAGAACAGATAAGCCCGCCACCGCTAGGCAGCTGGGCACCCGGAGGTGCAACAAAGGCCATAGATCCGCGTTAAAGGCTCGTCCAAAGGAGCCTCGAAAATGGACCCGGCAACCGCAGCAGTGATGATTCTGCTTTCGTGCAGCCCAATCGACGCTCTTGTCTGCAAACCGATTGAAATGCCGCCGGCGATATTTGCATCCCTTGACCAGTGCCGGACCGCACTGAGGAACAGGCTGGCGAGCGCACCAAGGGGTAAAATCATCGGGCGCTGCCGCCGGGTAGACGCAACGGTGACAGGCGCGCTCCCGGACGGCTATTCATCCGTTACGGTGACTCGTGGAATGACCAGCAATAGCTACATCGTTCCGCACAAAAAATAGAAAGCCCGCCACCGTGAAGGCAGCGGGCCGTCTGGACAAATTGTCCACTCGGTCAGTGCGGCGCGCGACGTTCGTCCAACCATGCTTGGTGAACGGTCGCCATGGTGACGCGCATCCGCTCTGCCATATCGCGCAGGACGATCGAAAGCGAAACAGACTGGCCTAATGCTACGGACGACGTGTCGGTGTATTCCGGCGAGTCTACCAACCTATCAACCAGCAAATCCAAGAGCGTGGCCATCTGCCCAATATCACCTTCAAGGTCGTTTAGATCAGGTTTGCGGTTCATAGCGACACCAGCACTTCCTGCGACTTCAGATCGTCGGGCCACATGACGGTTTCGCCGTCGCAGACATCAGCCTCTCTGTCATGGGCGTCCTCGTCGTCGCAGTAGTCCATTTCGCAGTCATCGTTTAGGCCGCGAGCTTGCGGGCCGCGATCCGTCCAGCCGATCGACGGCTCATCGTCGGCCGTGTCCTCCAGATCGCAATCGGCTTCCATGAGATCCAGCGCGGTAATCAGGCTCATGGCGCGGTCCAGGAGGTCATTCAAGCGCTTCTCGACAGACTGGCGCCATATGCGAGGGCCTATCCCTCTTGGCATCCCAAGGGGCTTCAAGACGGCGATCATGCTGCACCACCTTCCGAAGCCTTAACCGCGCTTTCCAAGGCCTCGACCGGCAGGAATGACCAGAGCAGCGCGTCAACGTCCTCGGGCTGGAGGTCGCCATATCTACCGGTCGCGAACTCCAGCAGGAAAGTGGCCTTGACGCGGCATTCTTCCATGGTCGTGCAGCGGTAGTCGCATACGGCGTTCAGTGCGGAGCGCTCAGCGTCGGATGCCTCATTGCGTTCGTTGATGGCCTGTTCAAGGCCCACAGCGCTACGCCTTGCGCGCTCTTGCGTGACGAGGCGCTTCAATGTCCGCAGGTCGGCCTGCTCGGCTTTGCGAAGCGCGGCAGCCGACTGTTTCCCCAGATCGGGAGCGACCTTGTGCAGCGCGACCAACTTCGACGCCTGCTCACGGTAGCGGCGCTTGATGTCACCGCGCAGATCGTCTTCCACGCGCTCCAGTTCCGAATAGCGAAGGCTGTGCGATTGCCCGCCCCCGATTGAAAGCGGTACATAAAGCTCGGCCGTCTTCGGCAGGTATTTCTCTTCCAAGGGGGTGGCGCGTTCGATCGCCTCTTCGAAGCGGGCGTAAGCGGCATGCTTGGCCTCGATCAGCCGGAGCAATTCGGTGGAGACTGGCGCGGTCTCGGCGGGCACAGCCTTGGCAGGCGTCGAGAGAACGGTGATCGCAGAGATGAGCCCCGCGCTGGTGACGGCTAGGGCGGTGCGGCGATTGAGAGTGGGCATACCTTCGGCGGCTGCCCGAACAGTGGTGTTCGGCATTGCAAATCTCCCGATGTTGAAAGCTGGCTACCCGGCCAGCGCTGCGAGTTCAGTTTCGAGTTGGCGGCGACGCGGTTCGATATTGATGCGAGACGACTGGTATTTGAGGCGATCGATTTCGATGGCGATGCGCTCGGCACGGGTCGCAGCGTCGGTCATTCCGGCCGCCTTTGCTTCGCGCCATGCTTGAGCCAGATAGAAGCCGAAGTCAGACCGGTTGAGTTTGCGCGCCAGATGGGCACGAGCGTCGAAATGTGCGTTCCACTTGGCCCATGCTGCTTTCATAATTTCCGAGCGGTTGAACATTGCGGCCCCATAGCTAACGATTAGCGTTAACTAGAACGATAAAGGTTGCCTCTGGCAATGTCAAACGAAAATCGTTATAGTGACGCAAAATAGTCAGGAGCATCAAATGAGTCCGGAACAATGTCGCGCCGCTCGCGGTCTAGCGAATATCTCTCAGGATGATCTGGCAAAGGCAGCCAGCGTAGGATTGTCCACCGTGCGCAATTTTGAAGCTGGGCGCTCCACACCGGTTGCAAATAACCTGGCGGCAATGATCAAGGCCTTGGAGGCCACCGGCGTCATCTTCATCCCCGAGAACGGTGGCGGTGCCGGTGTCAGGCTGGCAAAGCCAGGAGTCTCAAAATGATCCGCACCGTTAAACGGCTGCCGGTATTTAGTCACAAGCTGCCGCGATTACCGGCACTCTCTGCCGGGTAGCTGACCCGAACGCCGCCGAAGTTTACACTTTTGTAAATTGCCCTGTGCAGCTACATCGCGTTACGGCTAGCTGGCGGCTCGGTTCCGGCACCCACTTTTTTGGGCAACAGTACTTCCGGGATGAACGGGCCGAGCCGTACTCAATTTGGGAGAAACATCATGATCCGCAAAGTTCTGGTCGCAGCTTCAGTTGTTGCGCTTATCAGCATGCCGGCATTTGCCGCCACGCAATATTGGGTGGCGAAGGACGCCACGACCAAGAAGTGCTCGGTAGTTTCCACGAAACCGGACGGCAAGAAAATGACCGACGCCGGCACAAAGGCCTACACCTCTCAGGCCAATGCCGAAAAGGCGATGAAGCTCCTCAAAGACTGCATGTAAGTTCCATAGCTTGTCGAGCGTTTAGGACAGCCCGCTCTGGTGCGTCGGAGCGGGCCTTTCTGCAAACTCCAATGAGCATATTGGCGCTCGAAACGCGTGATAGGATTGCCTGTGCCGGCTAGGTCAAAAGGAAGGATCGCGACGGCTTATCACGAGGCTGGCCATGCTGTGGCGGCGCTCACATATGGAGGCCATGTACGAATTGTTACAATAGATCCCGCGCACGGCGCCACCGGATCTGTCGCGTATGATAGCCCAATGCGGAGACTTCGCCCCGACTTACGCATAACCCCAGCGGGACGCATGAAAATCGAAGCCGCAATAATCATAGCCCTGGCTGGTGAGATTGCGCAGCGGCGGCATCGACCAAGTTCGATCCGGACTTGGCATGGAGGCAGCGACCGTGAACTCGCCGCTGATTTAGCTTTGCGCATTGCCGGCTCCGGGGACAGCGCAACAGCCCTATTGAAATGGCTGGAGGTTCGAGCAAAGGATTTGGTGAACAACTATTGGCCCTCAATCGAGCGGCTAGCCGCCGCGCTGTTGGACCGATCCACCTTGCGCGATGGTGAGATTGTTGCGGCCATAATGCCGCCTCGACTTCCTGCCTTTACGGTTAGTGGGCCAAACTCACCGTAAGGAGAGAAAGCCGGCCGCTCGCGAGGCCGGCTGGTTTGTTGCTCACCGTCTCTCAAGTCGGCGCCGCCTCGACATCTCAGCCGTGACGAAGGTCAGCGCCGCCTTATCGGCGATGCCGCGTTCGGCCGGATCCAGCCTCGCGATCGTGCTGTTCCTCGATCGGCTCTGACCTGCCACTGAAGCACTGGAGGCATTCTCCGCACATGTCCGAACCGCAATACCTGAACCATCGTCTCGAATGCCCCTACTGCCTAACTATCCGTCTGAGAATCCCGCACGATGCTCGCCCGGAGGCGCAAATCGCTTGCGATGATTGCGGGGAGTATCTCGGCACATGGGATGAACTACAGGCCGACTTCGAGAAGCAAGGCGGCAATTCCGGGGTCTTCCGGCTCGAAAAGGGCCGTATCCGGCGCATCGACTGAGAAGGATCGGGCGCCGGCCGGCGGCTATAGACCCGCCCAGTGACACGGCGCATAGTTTCGCGTTCGGCGACTGGAGCGTCGTAAATGATGGTTTACACAGTGATTTGGTACGGCAAGCAAGGCGTGGTTGAAAAGGCACCGTTCGATGCAGAGAAGGACGCCAGCGAGCATGCCCAGGCGACATTCGCTGCTCGACAGCAGGATGACGGCGTCGTGGCGGTAGAAGTTCGCAAACACGACGGCACGGTCGTCTTTAGCCAAGCGGGCGGCAGCGGCGGCTTGGACGGTGGCGGCTGACAAGCTCGCCCAGCGGGCGACACATCTTTTTTAATTGTGAGCACCCAATCCACGATCATACAATGCCCGGCGTTCCCCATTGCTAAGAGGCAACCGCGATGGATAGCGTGCCCATGAACGGCAAGGTTCATCCTTGCGTTGAAGTGGTCGAGGCCTGCGGCGAATGGTTCGTCCGCGTGGTCGAGGAAGACCAGGAACTTACCCGCTCATTCGAACTGGAATCGTTTGCCCTAGCCTTTGCGGAAGGCCAGCGGATACGGCTAGGCCTTGCCGACTTCAAGCGGCTGTAGCGCTGCGCGGCCACAAGGCGCATAGTCGCCCTATGAAGACGCCCGTAGCGCTCGACATAGCCAACGACAACGGCAAGCCGGAAGATCACCTAGCCGCCATCACCGTGGCGCTGCGTAGGGCTATGGAAGGGTTGAGAGCACCGCCGAAGTTGATTGATGCTTTGGCTGTCAAGCCGCCTGTAGGCGCTACCCAACCGTAGGCGGGCCGCGCCGGTCCTGTGTAAGGTTCCACCTGATGAACCACATTAACTACCTTCGTGGATGACGTGGACCCAAAGTCCCGACATGGCCGTTGGGTTGTATGGAAAATCACCAGCACAGATTCTACTGCCATATCGAAGCCAAGGGGACCTGGGGCGTTTGGGACCGCGTCGCCGATAGGCCGGCAAGGTTAGGCGGCGGCGACCTTCTCGGATGCACCGCCCAAAGGGCTGAAGCTGCGAAACACGTGCTGACGAGAATTTACGATGGCGAACTTGATGCGCTCGCTATCCGCCGGCTCTGTCGGCGCTCGAACACGCTGACAATGTAGGTTGTGGCTGGCTTGTCGGTCATCTCATCCCCCATAGCGCGAAAGCCCGCACCCCTCTGGCGGAGAAGAGCGCGGGCCGATCGGAGGCCCGATCGTCGGCAGTTGATGGATGGCACCACCTGCCGCACGCAACAACTTTTAGACATGACTAATGTTCCGTCAAGGCGCCTAACGCTGGGGACAGTCACGCGCCTTTAAGTCCGGCGCCTGTCCATTTTTCCGCTTCAAGAGAAGTATCACCAGAACGGTCCGCATAGACTCATGTTCGGGGCTATCGATCTCAACGGTCCAGTCGTCAGTGCGCTTGTGCCAGGGAAAGTCTGAGCCGCGCAAAGCCTCGCGAAACTTGTCAGCGTCAATGCCCGCAGCGTTCGCCATTTCTGCGGCGGTAGTCAGTTCGGCCATGCCCAGCGCTCTCGGGTGCTAATTGCGCGTTAGCAATCTCTGAGGCGGGACTAAGTTCCCAGGTCGCCCGGCACAAAGTCGAGGGCATGCACTGCCAACCGTAGGCGAGTACCGAACCCAAAAGAATGGCCGGTGCGGGGGATGCTTGGGTAAGCGGGGCCGCACCGGCCATTGCGGGATAGCTCTTTGGGATCATCCCCCGCACTGCCTAAGCTATTGGCATATTAGCGATTACTCAACTAAGACTAAAGTCCCTACTCGGCCGTAGGGGAATGGCCGGTGCAGGCTGGGGCACTTGGGGGTGGCGGACTACACCGGCCACTGCGAGAGGCATTTGACGTCCCTCCCACGCTGCCTAAATTATAGGCATATTAGCAACCGCGCAATTGGCCTATAGGTCTACCCAGCCGTCGAAGGCCGCACCGGCCCTGTGGTGTTCCACCGGATGAACTCGACTTCCTTCCCGGTGACTTCGCGCACCGTCTTCAACAGCGCCTCATGCAGTACACGCGTCTGCCGGTAGTGGTCGCAATGTGGCGATATGAACGGCTTGACGATGCTTAGGTGCTGCGCTTCCGCTGCGGTCAGAAAGCACTCGATTTCAGCCTGCGATAACTGCTTGGAAGGTTTTGATCTAGCCATTGCGACACCTTTTGAGAGTCGCCCCACCGAGCGCGATATTCCAGTTGATGCTCGGTCCTGTAAAGGCCGCCTTGACTCTTCCGTTCTCATTTTGTTCACTGCTGGCAGAATAGCCACAAGGCGAGCGAGCAGCTTGTCTGTCGAGGAATGCTATGTGCGGCCGTTACACCCGATATCTGACATGGTCGGAGATCCACCGGCTCTACCGCCTGACGGCGCCGGCGGAGACCGGCCGCAACGACGAGCCGCGCTACAACATCGCGCCGACACAGGACGTGCCTTTCATCACCGCCGGCGAGGACGGCAATCACCGCTTGCGTGAGGGTCGCTGGTGGCTCGTTCCGTTTTGGGCAAAGGAGATGCCCAAGGCGGCCATGTTCAACGCCAGGATCGAAGGCGTCGACACGGCACCTGCGTTTCGCGACGCCTTCAAATCGAAGCGCTGCCTTATCCCGGCTGACGGGTTCTACGAGTGGACAATCTCACCCGCCGACGGCAAGAAAGACCCTTGGCACATCTATCTGCCCGGCCACGCGCCTTTTTCGTTTGCAGGCCTCTGGGCGCACAACTCAAACCTCGACATCACGAGTTGCACAATAATCACCGAGCCGGCCGCCAATCCGATGAACAACCTACACGATCGGCAGCCCCTAATTCTCGACCCGGCCTATTATGACGCTTGGCTCGACCCGGCCACGCCGAAGGACTACCTGAAGGACATTCTCAGCCACGATATCGACGGGCAGCTTCAATTCAACCGTGTCGGACGCGATGTAAACTCGGCCGCCATCAACAAGCAGCCGAATGACCACCCTGCCTTGGTCGGCCCGATCAATCCGCTATGAGCGACGAACCGATCAGGCTTGCCGAAGGCATGGCAGCAGTGCCGCGCGACCGCGCCAGAGTGCTCGGCCACACATGTGAGCATAAGGATTGCGGCAAGCCCGCTGGCTGGGGCTTCGCACGTCCGCGAAGCGAACCGCACTGGTTTTGCTTCGAGCATCGCGGCGATGGCGACCGGTACCTATAGCGCTACTCGGGCAAACCCGGGTCGTAGTGAACGATGGCATCGAGGATTGCTTCATAGACGCTGCCGGTGTCCTCCTCGATCTCTGTGCTGGAGATACCGATCGCCCTGGCGTCGGCGAAAAGCTTCTGGGTCAATTCGGCAACGGAGATGATGTCAGCCCCGGCCGTCTTGGGGACGTTGGCGCCAATCCACTTGTAAAGGAAATCTGTGCCGCGTGTGCTCATGACGCGATAATCTGCGCATGCATATTAGGTTCCGCTCATCTTGACGCCGGCGCCGGCTGCTACAGAATCATCGCATGGGCCAAGGCATCAAAGTCGGCGATACCGTCGCGATCACTGCAACCGTGCGCAAGCGGGTCACGGAAGACCGCGTGAGTGTTCTTATCCCTACGTACGGTCAGCCGCACTCGATCGTAGACAGCACGCCATACATAAACAGCGGGCAGAAAATCGAGCTGACCGGCGAAGTGGTTCGCGTCGACGATGATACCGTGACGGTAGGCGGCAAGGATCTGGGCATCACGGTAAAACACAGTGCCGTGCGGCTCGTCACCAGCTATGTGGCGCCGAAGCGCAAAACGCCGCTTGTCGACAAGCCGGCGTAAAACGGCACGATCGCCACGCCCAAAACTTTAGCAGCCTTCCACTTTCAGGGATCGCACCATCCGAACAACGACCGGGTCATAGGGGACTTTTTCCGATCTGCTGTAATTAATGGTGAAGAGTGCGGCACGGTCGTTGCAGATCGCGATAGCGCGGACATATCGAATCTGGCCATTCCTAATGCCCGAGTAACTGGCCCACCTCGGGGTGACGCGCCGATAGGTCAGCTTCCAACCAACCTTTTCGTCCTCAATCATGCGGTGCTCGATCTCGGCCGGAAAACTGGCGTTCCCGAGTCTGGCACCCCACACAGCAAGGAAGGCATCGTTTTCGCCTTGGAACGCCGCGCCTTGGTCCGAACGCTGTGCCAGGACAAAGCCCGGCGGAACATCAAATGTGAAGCCGAACTGCCTGACACCGAACTGCTGCCACGCCTGTGCCTGAAGAAGCGTGCTGCAAAATAGGACCGGAACGAGGCTAAGCAGAAAACGTACCATGACGGGAAAAGGGTAGCCCGCTGATTCCGTTCCACCAGCAACAATGATATTTCAAGACACCAGGCCGGATCGGGAATGCGCCTTTAGCGGCCCGGATCGGCGGGATGGATCGCCAGACGCTACGCGACTGGGTGCATCGGTTCAACACGGCCGGCCCCGATGGTCTTGTGGACCAATGGGCGCCGGGACCAGCGTCCCGGCTGTCGCATGAGCAGCAGGCCGAACTGGCCGCGCTTGTGGAGAAGGGCCCGGATCGTGCCGTCGATGGCGTCGTTCGCTGGCGGCGGATCGACCTGAAGAAAGCCATCAAGGACCGCTTCGGCATTGATTATGACGCGCGCTATGTCGGGAAGCTGCTGCACAAGCTCGGCTTCTCCCACATGAGTGTGCGACCGCGTCATCCGGCGCAGGATGCCCATATCATCGAGGAATTCAAAAAAACTGGCCTCGCACGCTGAAGGCGCATCTTTGCGACTTGCCGCCGCGCACGAAGGTGGAGATCTGGTTCCAGGACGAAGCAAGGATCGGCCAGAAGAACGGGATTGTACGGCAGTGGGCCAGACGCGGCACGCGGCCGCGACAGCCGGCCGACCAGCGCTACAAGAGCGCCTACCTGTTCGGCGCCATCTGCCCAGCACGTGGTACCGGGGCGGCTCTCGCACTGCCGTTTGCCGATACCGAGGCCATGCAACTCCATATCAACGAGATCAGCCGCCATGTCGAAAAGGGCGCCCATGCCGTACTCGTCATGGATCGCGCCGGATGGCACACCACCGCAAACCTCAGCATACCGGACAACATCACCCCGATCT
This sequence comes from Mesorhizobium sp. NZP2077, assembly GCF_013170805.1. Lineage (NCBI taxonomy): Bacteria > Pseudomonadati > Pseudomonadota > Alphaproteobacteria > Hyphomicrobiales > Phyllobacteriaceae > Mesorhizobium > Mesorhizobium sp. NZP2077. The sequence continues at coordinate 1,541,592 of NZ_CP051293.1, forward strand.
TCCTGCCGTCGCGCGCGCCGGAGCTGAACCCGGTCGAGAACGTCTGGCAGTATATGCGCCAGAACTGGCTCTCCAACCGTGTCTTCGACAGCTATGACGATATCATCGATGCGGCCTGCGACGCCTGGCAGAAACTCCTCGCAGATTCCGAGACCATCACATCAATCGGGATGCGCCAATGGGCCCATGTCGGTCAAACCCCATGACTCTTGGTATTAGACCGGCCAGCCGCGCCACGCCAGCGCGCGTTCACCCTGGCCGATGTCCTACAGCGCCGAAGTGTCCCTCGCGTCCTAGCGCGCGCCGAGGCAAGTTGACAATGTTGCCGCGCTATCAAGCTTTTCGTCGCCTGCGTAAACGGGTGACGACCACCCTCTGCCCGTGTCGCTTTCTCGGTGCCGTGACGCCCCGGTGACGACCCGCGCTAGGTTCGGTAAGGCTAGCGAAGTGGGTTTGTCAGAAAAAGCTTATAAACCAATGGGTTGCATGGTGATCCCGACAGGAATCGAACCTGTGACCTACAGATTAGGAATCTGCCGCTCTATCCTACTGAGCTACGGGACCACGCGGCCCGACACATAGCCGCTTCGGATCGTTTCGCCAAGAGGCCGGCCGAACGCAAATCGGCCGGCACTTCGCGCGGCGGGGCTCAGGCGGCCAGCGCGGTTTCCGCCAATTTCACCCAGTAGCTCATGCCGTGCGGGATGGCCTCATCGTTGAAGTCATAGTTCGGGTTGTGAAGGCCGGCGGTGTCGCCATTGCCGATGAAGATGAAGGCGCCGGGCCGGGCTTCCAGCATGTAGGAGAAATCCTCCCCGCCCATCACCGGCTGGATGCCGCGGTGGACCTGGGCGTCGCCGGCGACATTTGCGGCGATATCGCTGGCAAACACCGTCTCTTCAGCATGGTTGAAGGTGACGGGGTAATTTGCCTGGTAGTCGACCTCGATCTTGGCGCCGAACGCGGTCGCCAGGCCGTCGCAGATGGTGCGGATGCGCTCTTCGGATTTCTTGGCGATCTCCTTGCGCAAGGTGCGCACGGTGCCGGCGATCTCGGCCGATTCGGGAATGATGTTGTAGGCATCGCCGGCGTGGAACTTGGTCACCGACACCACTACGGCCTCGACCGGATCGGTGCTGCGCGAGGCGATCGTCTGCAGCGCGCCGACCAATTGGCTGGTGATGACGATCGGGTCGATCGTGCCGTGCGGCATCGCGGCATGGCCGCCCCTGCCTTTCACGGTGATGGTGAATTCGGCCGTCGCCGCCATGATCGGGCCCGGGCGGATGGCGAACTGTCCGACAGGCAGGCCCGGCATGTTGTGCATGCCGAACACTTTTGCGATGTCGAAGCGCTCCATCATTCCGTCCTTGACCATCTCGTTGCCGCCGCCGCCGCCTTCCTCCGCCGGCTGGAAGATCACCGCCACCGAGCCGGCGAAATTGCGCGTCTCGGCCAGATATTTCGCAGCACCCAGCAGCATCGCCGTGTGGCCGTCATGGCCGCAGGCGTGCATCTTGCCGGGAACGGTCGAGGCATAGGGCTTGCCGGTGATCTCGTTGAGCGGCAGCGCATCCATGTCGGCGCGCAGGCCGATGGTGGCGCCTTCGCCCTGGCGGCCTCGGATGATGCCGACGACGCCGGTCTTGCCGAGGCCGGTGACCACGTCGTCGCAGCCGAACTCTTTCAGCTTTTCGGTGACGAAAGCTGCCGTCTTGAAGACGTCGAAGTTCAGCTCCGGTGTCTGGTGCAGATGCCGGCGCCAGCCGGCGATTTCGTCCTGCATTTCAGCGGCGCGGTTCAGGATTGGCATGATGGTTCCATTTCGTCGTTGGAGCAGCCGGCTTCAGCCTGGTGTTCTGCAATTGTGGCCGGTCTTTTGCGATTGAGATTATCAGGCACTTTGCCATGTTGGCGTCACATAGGGTAAATAGCACCGCATTGATGCGGTCCGTTTTTGAGGGTCGGACTCATTATGCTGGCGGTTACGTAACGAAATCTTACGGAGCCAGGGGCAAGCAGGGCAAGAGGCGATTTCGGATTCGATCATGCGGCACAGGCATTTCCTCAAACTATTCTCGGCTGGCGCAATCATGCTGTCGGCCCTGGCCGGGCCGGCGCTGGCCAATCCGGTGGTTGTCTTCGACTTGAAGAACGGCCAGATCCTGCAGCATCAGGATGCCTTCAAGCGCTGGTATCCGGCCTCGCTCAGCAAGCTGATGACCGCCTATGTGACCTTCCGGGCGATCGCGGCTGGCGAAGTCCAGCTCGATTCGCCGATCAAGGTGACGAAACGCTCGGCCGGCGAGCCGCCGAGCAAGATGGGTTTCAAGCCCGGCTCGGTGATGCGGCTCGACAATGCACTGAAGATGATGTTGGTCAAATCGGCCAATGACATCGCCATGGCGGTTGGCGAGAATGTCGGCGGCTCGCAAGCCGCCTTCGCCGAAAGGATGAATGCCGAGGCGGCCCGGCTCGGCATGAACGGCACCCATTTCGTCAACCCGAATGGGCTCTATTCGCCGGACCAATACACGACGGCGCGCGACCTGTCGGTTCTGGTGATGGCGATCCGCCGCGAGTTTCCGCAATATGCGCCATGGTTCTCGATCGAGGGCCTTGCGGTCGGCAAGAAGGAAATCCCGAACTACAATCTCCTGATCGGCCGTTATCCCGGCGCCGACGGTATGAAGACAGGCTTCGTCTGTCCCTCCGGTTTCAATATGATCGGCTCGGCGACCCGCAACGGGCGCACGCTGGTTGCGGTCGTGCTTGGCGAGAAGTCGGCGGTCAGCCGCGCCGAGGCTGCGGCAAAATTGCTCGACCAGGGCTTCGATACACCGGCCGCCGGCACCGCCACCATCGCAACGCTGGCGCCTTACGGCGACACGGTCTCGCCCAACGACATGCATGACGAGATCTGCAAGAAGAAGACGAAGGAGGAGCAGTCGGAAGCACCGCCGGCCGAGGCTCCCAAGGATGTGCCGAAGTCGCCCTATCAGGAAAAGCTCGACCATGTGCCGACGCTGGTTGCCGTCGGCCTCGGCGGCGCCACCGGGCCGGCGCCGAAGGCGATGCTCGACCAAGGTGGCCAGGACTATGCCGACGTCCCGATCCCGACCTGGCGGCCCGACCTACCGGCGCCTACCGGCGCCGGTCCGGCCGTTGCCGGCTCCGCCGCACAGGGCGATCAGCCGGTCAAGGTCGCGAACTAACCCGATGAGCGGCTTTCCTATCCCCGTCTCGGTGCTGACCGGCTTCCTCGGCGCCGGCAAGACGACATTGCTCAACCGGCTCTTGAAGGATCCGGCACTGGCCGACACGGCGGTGATCATCAACGAGCTCGGCGAGGTGGCGATCGACCATCTGCTGGTCGAGCAGGCTTCCGACGGCATCATCCAGCTTTCGGATGGCTGCCTGTGCTGCACGGTGCGCGGTGAACTGGTCGACACGCTTGCCGACCTGGTCGACCGGTTGCAGACCGGCCGTATCGCCAGGCTTGCTCGCGTCATCGTCGAGACCACGGGGCTTGCCGACCCGGCGCCGGTGCTGCAGTCGATCATGGCGCATCCGGCACTTGTCCAGGCCTTCCGCCTCGACGGCGTCATCACGCTTGTCGACGCGGTCAATGGCAATGCCACGCTCGATGCGCATGTCGAGGCGGTCAAGCAGGTCGCCGTCGCCGACCGCATCGTGCTGAGCAAGGCCGACCTGGTGACCGATGCCGGCGACCTCGAAACACTGCGGAGCCGCTTGCGGCAGATCAATCCGGGCGCCGAACTGCTCGATGCTGGCAACTCAAAAACAGGCGTAGCGGCGCTGTTTGATTGCGGCCTCTACAATCCCGCCACCAAATCCGCCGACGTGCGCCGCTGGCTCGGCGAGGAGGCGGCGCACGATCACGACCACCATCATCACGGCCATGATCATGGGCATGACCACGATCACGATCATGGCCACCGACACGATCAGCGCGTGCGCTCCTATTCGCTGGTCCATGATGGTCCGGTGCCGTTCTCAGCCATAGAAATGTTCCTCGACCTGTTGCGTTCGACGCATGGCGAGAAGCTGCTGCGCATGAAGGGCGTTATTGAATTGCAGGAAGATCGGTCACGTCCGCTGGTTATCCACGGCGTGCAGAAGATCCTGCATCCGCCGGCAAGGCTGCCGGCCTGGCCTGACGGCCAACGCGGCACACGGCTGGTGCTGATCACACTCGACATGCCGGAAGACTATGTGCGCCGGCTGTTTGCCGCCTTCACCAACCGGCCGTCGATCGACACGCCCGACCGCGCGGCGCTGGAAAACAATCCGCTGGCGATTTCCGGAAGATAGCTGTTCAGATCGAAATTCAGACAGTCTCGCCGCGTTCGACCAGAAAGCGATGACCACCGGAAACGGCTGACGTTTCGACCAGATGATGGCCACTGTCAGCACAGAATGCCGGGATGTCGATGACCGCCAGCGGGTCGGTGGTTTCGAGCCACAGCCGGCTGCCTGGTTGCATACCCGCCAGGCGTTTTTTCGCCTTGAGCACGGGAAGCGGGCAGTTCAGGCCCTTGAGGTCATAGATAGCGGTATCCGCGTCCAAGCCTGGGCTCAGCCGCCGAACATGCCGAGCAGCTTGTTCTTCAGCTTCGTCACCCGACTCTCATCGGCGCTTGCAGCTTGGGTTTCGGTTTCCGGCGCGGCCTCGGTGGGGGCCGCGATGGTGGCGGTGGCGACGGGGGCTTCCTTGGCGGCCTTGGCCGCTTCCTTTGCAGCCACGGCTTGCGCCTTGGCCGCTTCTTTTTCGGCGAGCGCCTGTGCCTTGGCGGCTTCCTTGGCTTGCTTGGCGGCCTCTATGGCGGCCAGCCGCTGCTCCTCGGCCTTCTGCTTGGCGGCTTTCTCGGCGTCGAGTGCAGCCATCTTGCGGCCGGCCGGCGAATCGATACGGCCCATGCGCGCCGTCTCGGTTACCGTGCCATTGGAGTTGAGCGACGGCGGATCGATCGGCACACGCTCACCGCGCGCCCGGCGCTTCGACCAGTCGGAGACGATGCTGGCTTCCTTGACGCCGGCGATGGTCGGCTTGGGCGGCGGCACGCTGGCCTTGAGCGCGCTGTTGAACGCCGCGTCGTAGGTGCTCTGGTAGGCGTTGTAGGCGCTCTTCAGCGAATCCGGCTGCGTGGTTGCCGGGCAAGCGCCGGTCGGATCGAATGTCTGGCCGTCGGCGGCGACCTGGTTGAAGACGTAGCGCTTTTCGCAGACGTCCACCTTTGGCGGCACCTTGGTGACCTCGAAATTGTCGTAGCCGACCTTCAGCATCTTCCAGAATTCATAATTCGGGTCGTTGCGATAGCGCGCCATGTTGGCGGCGGTCATGCGGAACGGAAAGGCCTCGACCTGGAATTCGGTCTGCCCGCCCTGGAAGGCGTCGCGGCCGAAGGCATAGATCTGCTCGATCTGCGCGTCGGTCATCGAATAGCAGCCTGACGACGAACAGGCGCCGTGCACCATCAGGTTCTGGCCGGTGCGGCCGTTGGCCTTATCATAGGCGTTGGGAAAGCCGATGTTGAAGGACAGATGGTAGTTCGAGCGCGGATTCATCTGCGCCGGGCGGACCGTGTAGAACCCTTCGGGCGCCTGGCGGTCGCCTTCGGTGTATTTCGGTCCGAGCTTTCCCGACCATTTGCAGATGTCGTAGCTCGCCACCATGTCGTAGCGGCCGTTGGTCTTGGCCTTCCAGATCTCGAGCTTGCCCTCTTCCTTGAAGATGCGCGCCATCACCGAGGAGGTACGGATCATGCCCTTGGCCTTCATGTCGGCAAGGATCTTGTCCGGCAGCGGCTTGTTGGCTTCCGGGGCAAAGTCCTTCATCGACGAATCATTGCAGCCGGCAATGGCTATCGAGGCGGCGAGGACTCCGGTACGGGCGAGCTTGGCAAACATGGATACGGCTATGTCTTTTCCCTCGGGCCAATGGCTTTGAAACGGCCGAGCCCGCATGCTGAACACTGACGGACCGTAAGCCCGTTAACCTTGAAAATTCCTTACCACAAGCCTCGGCCAACCGCTCGCGGCACTTTCATTGACCCGAATGCGGCGGCATTTTTGTGGCGAAATTGCTTATTGCCGCCACATTGCCGTGGGCGCGGGTCTTCCGACGGCCTTGTTCCGCTGTCAGCGGTCGTCAGAGGCTCCGGCCCATCGCCAGATATTTCTCGCGGCGCTGCTCGCGGAAGTCGGTGTTGGCGCCGGCAAATTCCTTCATCGTCTTGGCAATGAGGTCGCCGGTCGCGGCAATAACCGTTTCGGGGCCTCGCTGGGCGCCGCCCATCGGCTCGGGAATGATGGCGTCGATGATCTTCAATTGCAGAAGGTCCTGCGCGGTGATCTTCATATTGGTCGCCGCATCCTTCAAGCGGGTGGTGTCTCGCCACAGGATCGAGGCCGCTCCCTCAGGCGAAATCACCGAATAGATGGCATGTTCGAGCATGTAGACGCGGTTGGCGGTGGCGATGGCGATCGCGCCGCCCGAACCGCCTTCGCCGATGACCACCGAGATCGACGGCACTTTCAGGCCAAGGCAAGCTGAGGTCGAGCGCGCGATGGCTTCGGCCTGGCCACGTTCCTCCGCACTGACGCCGGGATAGGCGCCAGCGGTGTCGACCAAGGTCAGAAGCGGGATCTTGAAACGGTCGGCAAGCTCCATCAAACGCACCGCCTTGCGGTAGCCTTCGGGGCGCACGGAACCGAAATTGTGTTTCAGGCGGCTCGTCGTGTCCGAACCCTTTTCCTGGCCGATGATCGCAATAGGCTCGCCGCGAAAGCGGGCAAAGCCGCCGACGATCGCCTGGTCCTCGCCGAAATTGCGGTCGCCGGCGAGCGGCGTGAAATCGCTGAACAGGCCCTTGATGTAGTCGACGCAGTGCGGCCTGTCTGAATGGCGCGCCACCTGCACCTTCTGCCATGGCGTGAGCGCCTTGTAGAGTTCGCGCAGCGCGTCATGGGAACGCTTCTCGAGTCTGGCGATCTCATCGGCGACATCGACTGCCTCGCCGTTCTCGGCAAGCTTCTTCAGCTCGAGGATCTTGAGCTCAAGATCCTGCACCGGCTTTTCGAAATCGAGGTAGTTGTACATGCTTGAGCGGACCGATATTTCGGAAGGCAAGGACTGCGGAACCGTTGAAACCAAGGCTCCGGGCGGTGAAATGTCGTCCTCACATAGCGATATGAGGCCTAGTCGGCAAGCGGATGATGATCGTTGACCAGCCGCACCAGCCGCTCCTCCAGCACATGGGTGTAAATCTGTGTTGTCGATATGTCGGCATGGCCAAGCAGCTGCTGCACGGCCCTGAGATCGGCGCCGTTCTGCAGCAGATGGCTGGCGAAAGCATGGCGCAGCACGTGCGGCGATATCTTCGCCGAGGCGATGCCGGCGCGCGCCGCCAGCCCTTTCAGGTCGCGGGCGAAGACCTGGCGCGAGAGATAGCCGCTGTCGGAGGCTGCCGGAAACAGGAACGGGCTGTCGGCGAAGGCAGGCACTTTGGCGCGGGCGGCAAGCCAGGTCTTCATCGCCACACGCGCCTTGGCCGATAGCGGCACCATGCGCTCCTTGTCGCCCTTGCCGCGCACCATGAAGAAACGGTCGTCGCGCTGGGCGACCGTCACCGGCAGGCCGACCAGTTCGGAAACGCGCAGACCGGTGGCGTAGAGCACCTCGACCAGAGCGTGCAAGCGCAGCGCCGCTAGGCTGTCAGCGTAGCCGAGCCCGGCGTCGTCGGCTTCCTGTGCGGCGCGGTCGATCAGCCGGCCGGTGTCGGCCTCGCTCATCGTCTTAGGCAGCGGACGGCCTTTTTTCGGGCTGTCCAGCGTGCCGGTCGGGTCATCCGCGCGCAGGCCCTCGGCGTAGAGGAATTTGAAGAACTGGCGGATCGCCGACAGTTTGCGCGCCTGCGAGGTCGGCGCGAAGCCGCGCGCGGCGATGTCGTCGAGATAGGCGCGGAGATCGGCGGCGGCCGCACCGGCGAGTCCGCCACCCATCTCGCTCGAAGCGTCTTCGAGGTCGCGGCGGTAGGAGGACAACGTGTTCTCGGCAGCACCCCGCTCGGCGCTCATCATTTCCAGGAAGGCCTCGATGCGGGCGGCGCTGTTCATTTCCTGTCGGTCAGTTTTTCTTCGGGATTCAGTTTTTGTTGGGGTTCAGCTTTTCCGGCGGGATGCGCACGCTCATCTCCGCTTTTTTCGGCTCGACGAACATCACCAGTGCGAACATCGTACCATAGGCAATGCCGGCCAGAATCGCGAGGGTCACGACAAAGCGAAACAGTGTCGGCATCAATTTTCGCCCGTCTTCTTGTTCTGCGTTTCCAAACCCTGTGCCCTTATGGGACGCCAATCCGGCCAATTCAAGGAAGAAGCGGAGGCCTGTCAGCAACTTCTGATGCAGGCATCCCATGCTCGATATAGGCTTCCCCGTGCTCGGCACGCTTGACGCAAACCGGCTTTTCATGTCGATACGCCGGCAAAGAGGGTCCAAGAAACAGCTGATGAACGCGCACCAGGCAAATCCTCCAGGCGAGACCCACACCGCACTGCTTGGCCGGCTGGGCAGCCGGTCCATCGTCTTTGTCGGCCTGATGGGCGCCGGCAAGACGGCGATCGGGCGCAAGGTGGCGACCATGCTTTCGCTGCCCTTCATCGACAGCGACCAGGAGATCGAGAGCGTCTCGCGTATGACCGTGCCCGAGCTGTTCGAGCGCTATGGCGAGAGCGAGTTCAGGGCGCTGGAGCAGCGCGTCATCCTGCGCGTGCTGGAGAACGGCCCGCAGGTGCTGTCGACCGGCGGCGGCGCCTTCATGAACGCGCAGACGCGCGAGGCTATTGCTGCGCATGGCGTGTCGGTGTGGCTGAAGGCCGAACTCGACCTTTTGATGGACCGCGTTTCCAAGAAGCAGAACCGGCCATTGTTGAAAAGCGCCGATCCCCGCGCCGTGCTGGAGCGGCTGATGGGCGAGCGTTATCCCGTCTATGCGACCGCTGATATCACCGTGCCGACCCGCGACGACCGCAAGGAGGTCATTGCCGCCGAGGTGCTGGACGCACTGTGCCGGCATTTCGGCATCGATGAAATCGCCGCGACGGGCGAGGTCGAATCGTGAGCGCGGATCAGCCCGTCACCGTCGAAGTCGGGCTTGGCGACCGTGCCTACGACATATTGATCGGCTCCGGCCTTTTGTCGCGCGCCGGCGAGGAGATTTCGCGCCGCCTGCCCGGCACGCGCGCCGCCGTCGTCACCGACGAGAATGTCGCCGCGGCGCATCTCCATACGCTGAAGGCCGGACTCGAGAAGGGTGGCATCCAGCCCACCGTCATCACGATGCCGCCGGGCGAGAAGACCAAGAGCTTTGCCCATCTCGAGGCGGTGGTCGACGGCGTTCTGGCCGCCAGGCTGGAGCGCGGCGACGTCGTCATTGCGCTTGGCGGCGGCGTCATCGGCGATCTCACCGGTTTTGCCGCCGGCATCGTGCGGCGCGGCATGAATTTCGTGCAGATCCCGACCTCGCTCCTGGCGCAAGTCGATTCCTCCGTTGGCGGCAAGACCGGCATCAACAGCCCGCGCGGCAAGAACCTTGTCGGCGTCTTCCTGCAGCCCAAGCTGGTGCTGGCCGACACGGAAGTGCTCGACACGCTGCCGATCCGCGAATTCCGCGCCGGCTATGCCGAACTGGCCAAATACGGCCTGATCGACCGGCCGGAATTTTTCGCCTGGCTGGAAGCGAACTGGGAAAAAGTGTTCGCCGGCGGGCCGGAGAGGGGAGAGGCCATTGCCGAAGCCTGCCGCGCCAAGGCCGATGTCGTCGCCCGCGACGAGTTCGAGACCGGCGACCGCGCGCTGCTCAATCTCGGCCACACATTCGGCCACGCGCTCGAAGCCGCCACGCAGTATGATGGAACCCGCCTCGTCCACGGCGAGGGGGTCGCCATCGGCATGGCGCTGGCGCATCGCTTCTCCTCGCGGCTCAACCTCGCCAGCCCGGACGACGCGGCGCGCGTCGAGACGCATCTGCGTGCCGTCGGACTGCCCTGGCGGATGGCCGATATTCCTGGCGACCTGCCCGATGCCGAAGCGCTGCTTTCATTCATCACCCAGGACAAGAAGGTGTTGCGCGGCGCGCTGACCTTCATCCTGACGCGCGGCATCGGCCAGGCTTTTATTGCCAAGGACGTGCCGGCTTCGGAAGTGCTGTCGTTCCTCAGGGAAAACCATCCAGCCAACGGGAAAGCCGGCTGAGATGGACAATGGCTGGACCGTCGTTGCCGTTCTTGCCATCCTCATCCTGCTGGTCGTTGCCGTGCGCAAGCGCCTTCTCGCCATGTTCGGCTACGAACTGTCGCGCATCGAGCCGCAGCGCTCGAGCCAGGACGAGTTGCGCGGCGCGGTCGACGATTTCCGCCGCGACGGCCAGGTGGTGCGCGAGGATCGCGACCGTATCGGCGGCTTGTTCGATCTCGAAGAGCTCGAAGTCTCCGACATCATGGTCCACCGCACCAACATGCGCTCGGTCAATGCCGACAATGCACCGGAAGCGGTGGTGCGCGAGATTCTGCAGAGCCCGCACACCCGCATGCCGCTTTGGAAGGGCTCGCTCGACAACATTGTCGGCGTGCTGCACGCCAAGGATCTGCTGCGTGCGTTGAACGAAGTCGGCAACGACTTTTCCAGGATCGACGTGATGAAGATCGCCTCGAAACCCTGGTTCGTGCCCGACACGACGACCTTGCAAGAACAGCTCAACGCCTTCCTGCGCCGCAAGGCGCATTTTGCCGTCGTCGTCGACGAGTATGGCGAGGTCGAGGGGCTGGTGACGCTGGAGGACATCATCGAGGAGATCGTCGGCGAGATCGCCGACGAGCACGATGTCGATATACAGGGCGTCAAGCAGGAGGCCGACGGCTCCGTCGTCGTCGACGGCAATGTGCCGATCCGCGACCTGAATCGGGCGCTCGACTGGAACCTGCCGGACGAGGAGGCGACCACCATTGCCGGTCTCGTCATCCACGAGGCGCAGTCGATCCCCGATGAGAAGCAGGCCTTCACCTTCCACGGCAAACGCTTCATCGTCATGAAGCGCGACAAGAACCGTATCGCCCGGTTGAGGATCAGGCCGGTCACATAACGCAATTCCAGGAAGAGTGTGAACGGTTTTCCCGGGAAAAGCGCGTAGCGCTTTCCCTTGGGAATTGCGTCAAACAAAGAGCTGTCAGCCACGTTACCAATCCTTCATTGGAACTTCGTGGCGTCCCGGTGCATTTTGCGCCGGGCAGCCAGGAGAAAATGATGATCGATCGGCGAACTCTGCTTCTGGCTTCGATGGCGGCTTTTCTGCCGGCCACGACATTTGCACGCCAGTGGTCGCCATCTCCCAAAACCTTCGACTACGGCCCGGCCAAGCTCGACGTCTATGCGCCGGACGGCGCGAAAAACCTGCCCGTGGTGTTTTTCGTCCATGGCGGGGCGTGGGAGTTTGGCAAACGCAGCCAGGTGGGCGCCAAGCCGGCCTTCCTGCTAGCCAATGGCTTCTGCTTCGTTTCGATCGATTACCGCATGCTGCCCGATGCCGATGTCGCCACTCAGGCCAATGACGTCGAGAAGGCCCATGCCTATGTCAGGGCCAACATCGCCGGGCTTGGCGGCGACCCCAAGCGCATTGTTGGCATGGGCCATTCGGCCGGTTGCCACCTGATTGCGCTGACCAGCATGCGCGGTGGATTGCCCGGTGTCGCTGGGCTGCTGCTCGACGATACCAGGGCCTATGATCTCGCGGGGCTTGAGAAAAATGGCGGCATGGTGAGGGCTTATGCCCGCGTGTTTTCCGATCCCTCGCAATGGACGGCACTGTCGCCGGCAAGCTATGTCGATGGCCGCAAGCATCCGCCGACTTTCATCGCTTATTCCAGGGCGTCCGGCCGTGGCGAGGATTCGAAAGCCTTCGCCGAGCGCCTGCGCGCCACCGGTACCAAAGTCACCCTGTTCGACGGCAGCGCCTATACGCACATGTCGATCAATCACGATTTCGGCGAAGATGGTGATGCGCTGACGGCGGCTGCGCTGACATTCCTGAAATCGACGGTCGGCTGATCGCTGCCGACTTTCCGTTTGACCATCCCTGCAACTGGATCATGCCAAAAGCGGCGGCGGGATATTGCCGTGCGGACATCCGTGGGTGCAATTGCTCTTCATGAGAGGGAGAAAAATTGCATGAATGGCGCCGATGTCTTGTGCGACGTGCTGCTGGCCAATGATGTGACGGTCTGTTTCGCCAATCCCGGCACGTCCGAAATGCATTTCGTTGCCGCCCTTGACCGCAAACCGCAGATGCGTTGCGTGCTCGGCCTGTTCGAGGGCGTGGTGACCGGTGCCGCTGACGGCTATGCGCGTATGACCGACCGCCCGGCCGCGACGCTGCTGCACACAGGCCCGGGCCTGGCCAACGGGCTGGCCAACATGCACAACGCCCGCCGCGCCAGAACGCCGATGATCAACATCGTCGGCGACCATGCCTCCTACCATCTGCCGCTCGATGCGCCGCTGACCAGCGATATCGAAGGCCTGGCGGCGCCAATGTCCAACTGGGTGCGACGTATTTCGGGGCCAGCCGACGTCCAGCCGGCCACCGAGGCGGCTTTCCGCGCCTCGCTGACGCCGCCCTGCGTCACGACGCTGATCCTGCCGGCGGATGCTGCATGGGGCGGCGCCAACCCGGTCACACCGGGCAAGGTCGTTCTTTCACCGCCACCGGCCGTCGACAGGGATGTCGTGCGCCAGACCGCCGCTGCGATCCGTGCGGCTCCGGGCCGTGTCGGCATGATCGTTCGTGGGCGGGCGGGGCGGGCCGATGCGCTCGAGATCGCCGGCCAGATCTCGACGGCCTGCGATGTCCGCCTGTTCAGCGAGGTTTTGATCGCGCGGATGCAACGCGGCCGCGGGCGCGTCGCGCCGACCCGCATTCCCTATCCAATCGATGCGGCGACGGCATTGCTGAGGGACATCGATGTTCTGGTGCTGGTCGGCGGTAAGGAGCCGGTCGCGTTCTTCGCCTATCCGGGAAAACCGGGACGGCTGGTCCGCGACGACTGCCAGGTGCTGACGCTTGCCTCGCATGGTCAGGACCTGAATGCGGCGCTGGAAGCACTGCGCGACGAACTCGGCGTCAAGCCATCGCAGCAGACGTTGGTCGCGACCGCTTTCCCGGACGAAACTGCGCCGAGCGGCAAGCTCACGGACGACGCCATCGCACTGTCGGTGGCGCGCAAGCTGCCGGACAATGCGATCGTCTGCGACGAGGCCGTCACCTCGGCGCGGCGCTTCTTCGCGCTGTCGGCCTTTGCCGCGCCGCACGACTACATGATGGGCACCGGCGGATCGATCGGCGGCGGCATTCCGATGGCCACCGGGGCGGCGATCGCCTGCCCGGACCGAAAGGTGATCAATCTGGAGGCCGATGGCAGCGGTATGTATACGGTGCAGGGTCTGTGGACGCAGGCGCGGGAAAACCTCGACGTGCTGACGATCGTCTTTGCCAACCGCACCTACGCAATCCTGCACGGCGAGATGCGCAATGTCGGCGTCAATGCGATCGGCGAGAACGCCAGACGCATGCTCGACCTCGACCATCCCGCGCTGGACTGGGTGTTGCTGGCCAAAGGCATGGGCGTGGAGGCGGCGCGTGCCGACACATGCGAGCTGTTCGACGCACTGCTGGACAGCGCCCTGTCGCGTCGCGGGCCGTTTCTCATCCAAGCGGTGATCTGAGCGCCCCGCAGACGCGAGAGCGGGTCTAGCCTACCAGCGGGTCTTTTCGCCGGGAGCGGCCGGCTCGATCGCCAGCGCATGCACGCCGGCTTTCAGTTCGTCGGCCAGCAATTCGTTGACGGCGCGGTGCCGGTCGATGCGGCTCATGCCGGCAAAGACCGGCGAGATGACACGGACGCGAAAATGTGTTTCGCCAGTTCCGTCATAGGCGCCGTGATGGTCGGAGCCGTGATGGTGATGGCCGGCGTGGAGATGGCTTTCGTTGATGATGACCAGCCGCTCCGGCGAAAATGCCTTGTTGAGCTTGTCTTCCATGGTCGTCTGTATGGACATCGCCGTCTCCCTTCACCACATATGCCTGGCGCACCAGCGTGAAAACCGGAAACCGGTTTCACAAGGGGGGGCGCTGTTTCGCAACTAAATTCGCCATTCGCCTGCTTTAGGCCGCGATTCAGCGGTTAGGGCGATGATCGCGAAAATGTCAATTCTTGTTTCGCATCTGCGAACGCCCCATAAATGGGTTAGATGAAGCCGTATCCCAAATATTTCGAGAAGATTCGCGTCCGCCCCGACAAGGACGCGGAGCTGAAGTCGCACTCGCCGATTTGCCAGTGGGACGGCTGCAAGGAAGCGGGCACTCATCGCGCGCCGGTCGGGCGGATGAAGGAAGGCGAGTATTTCCGTTTCTGCTTCGACCATGTGCGCGAGTACAACAAGGGCTTCAACTATTTCTCCGGCGTGCCGGACACCGAGGTCGCGCGCTTCCAGAAGGAAGCCATGACCGGCCATCGGCCGACCTGGAAGATGGGCGTCAACGGCGCCTCGACGCGTTCATCGCCCGATATTGCCCAGCATCGATCAGGCCGCGCCGGCTATTACAACCGCATGCGCGACCCGTTCGACCTGTTCAAGGGGCCGAAGGATCCGCGCGAGGCGCGCGAGCGCAAGGCCAAGCCGCTTGAGGCCAAGGCGCTGGAAACGCTTGGCCTTGATACAAAGGCGACTGGCAAGGATATCAAGGCGCGCTATAAGGAACTGGTGAAACGTCACCATCCGGATGCGAATGGTGGCGACAGAGGTTCGGAAGACCGGTTCCGCGATGTGCTGCAGGCCTATCGCGTGCTCAAACAGGCGGGCCTGTGCTGAGCGACCCTATGGTTTGTGTCGTTTTCCAACTTTCATAAGGTTGGAAAACGCTTTAAGACCGCCCCCGAACAAAATCGATTGCCGGCGAAACGGGACGTTTCGCCCGTGGAGACGTTGAGAGATATGAACAAGGTCGATCGCGACATCGCCAACCTGCCCGACACGACGGTGTCGGTGAAGGAGAAATTCGGCTTCGAGTCCAAGATGGTGGTGCCGGCCTATTCGGTAACCAGCGAACATGTGCCTGACATTGATCCGGACTATCTGTTCGACAAGGCGACGACGCTGGCGATCCTCGCCGGCTTTGCCTACAACCGCCGCGTCATGGTGTCGGGCTATCACGGTACCGGCAAATCGACCCATATCGAACAGGTTGCCGCCCGGCTCAACTGGCCCTGCGTGCGCGTCAACCTCGACAGCCATGTCAGCCGTATCGATCTCGTCGGCAAGGACGCGATCGTCGTCAAGGACGGTTTGCAGATCACCGAATTCCGCGACGGCATCCTGCCCTGGGCCTACCAGCACAATGTCGCGCTGTGCTTCGACGAGTACGATGCCGGCCGTCCGGACGTGATGTTCGTCATCCAGCGCGTGCTGGAATCGTCGGGCCGGCTGACGCTGCTCGACCAGAGCCGGGTCATCCGTCCGCATCCGGCGTTCCGGCTGTTCTCGACCGCCAACACGGTGGGCCTGGGCGACACGACAGGTCTTTATCACGGCACGCAGCAGATCAACCAGGCGCAGATGGACCGCTGGTCGATCGTCACCACGCTGAACTACCTGCCGCACGACAATGAAGTCGCCATCGTGCTGGCCAAGGCCAAGCACTATCGCGACGGCAAGGGCAAGGACATCGTCAACAAGATGGTGCGCGTCGCCGACATGACGCGCTCGGCCTTCATCAATGGCGATCTGTCGACTGTGATGAGCCCGCGTACCGTGATCACCTGGGCCGAGAATGCCGAGATATTCGGCAATATCGGCATGGCGTTCCGGCTGACCTTCCTCAACAAGTGCGACGAACTGGAACGCTCGGTGGTGGCCGAGTTCTACCAGCGCGCCTTCGGCGAGGATCTGCCCGAAAGCGCCGCCAACGTGGTGCTGGGCTAAGCAGGGTCTCGATGGCGGGTCCGGGCGACAACACGCGTAACAAGTCGAAGACGGGGTCTGAAGCCGACAGCTTCAAGCGCGCCGTCACCGTCTGCATGCGCGCCATTGCCGGCGACAAGGAATTGGAAGTCGGTTTCGCCAAGGACAGGCCGGCGCTTGCCGGCAGCCGCGCGCGTTTGCCCGAACTGCCGAAGAAGGCGTCGAAGACAGATATTGCGATCACCCGCGGGCTCGGCGATTCCATGGCGCTGAAGCGCGCCTGCCACGATGCGCGCATCCACACCAAGCTTGCACCGGAAGGCAAGGCGGCCCGCGCCATCTATGACGCGGTCGAGCAGGCCCGTGTCGAGGCGATCGGCAGCCGCGCCATGCAAGGCGTCGCCGACAATATCGGCTCGATGCTGGAAGACAAATACGCCAAGGCCAACCTTGTCGACGTCAAGGACAAGGCCGACGCACCGATCGAGGAAGCGCTAGCGCTGATGGTGCGCGAGAAGCTGACCGGCCGGCCGGTGCCGAAGAGCGGCGAGCGGCTGGTCGAGCTGTGGCGGCCCTGGGTCGAGGAAAAGGCCAAGGCCGACCTCGACGGGCTGTCGGCCAAGCTCGGCGACCAGCAGGCCTTCGCCCGCGTCGTGCGCGAGATGCTCGCCTCCATGGAGATGGCCGAGGAACTCGGCGACGACCAGGAGACCGAAGACTCCGAGGACAATGACGACAACCAGCCGCAAGGCGAGGAGCAGAGCGAGGAGGGCGGCGAAGAGGATTCCGGCTCCGAGCAGTCGCAGTCCGAGGATGCCGAGGCGTCGGCCGATGACGAGCAGTCGTCCGAGACGGAGGCGTCCGATGCCACCGCCGACGACCTGTCCGACGATGACGATGCGGATGCCGAGACGCCCGGCGAGGCTAGGCGCAATGACAATCCTTTCACCAATCTGCCGAAGGAAATCGACTACAAGGTCTACACCACCGCTTTCGACGAGACGGTTGGCGCCGAGGAGCTTTGCGAAGAAGAAGAGCTCGACCGGCTCCGCGCCTTCCTTGACAAGCAGCTGGCCAATCTGTCCGGCGTCGTCGGACGGCTGGCCAATCGGTTGCAGCGCCGCTTGATGGCGCAGCAGAATCGCTCCTGGGATTTCGACCTCGAGGAAGGCTACCTCGACCCGGCGCGGCTGGTGCGCGTCGTCATCGACCCGATGCAGCCGCTGTCCTTCAAGCAGGAACGCGACACCAAATTCCGCGACACGGTGGTGACGCTGGTGCTCGACAATTCGGGCTCGATGCGCGGCCGGCCGATCACGGTCGCCGCCACCTGCGCCGATATTTTGGCGCGCACGCTGGAGCGCTGCGGCGTCTCGGTCGAGATCCTCGGCTTCACCACGCGCGCGTGGAAGGGCGGACAGGCGCGCGAGAAATGGCTGAAGGACGGCAAGCCGCCGAACCCCGGCCGGCTCAATGATCTGCGCCACATCATCTACAAATCCGCCGACCATCCGTGGCGGCGGGCACGGCGCAATCTCGGCCTGATGATGCGCGAAGGCCTGCTCAAGGAAAACATCGACGGTGAGGCGCTGCTGTGGGCGCACAACCGGCTGATCGCCCGGCCGGAGCAGCGCAAGATCCTGATGATGATCTCGGACGGCGCGCCGGTCGACGATTCGACGCTGTCGGTCAATCCGGGCAACTATCTGGAGCGCCATCTGCGCGCCGTTATCGAACTGATCGAAACGCGCTCGCCGGTGGAACTGCTGGCCATCGGCATCGGCCATGACGTCACGCGCTACTACCGCCGCGCCGTCACCATCGTCGATGCCGAGGAACTGGCCGGCGCCATGACCGAGCAACTGGCTTCGCTGTTTGCCGAGGAAAGCGCCCGCGACACGCGGCGCGGCGGCATGCGGCGCGCTGGATGATCTTTGCGCGCGGCGGGTTTCGGCAGACGCTGTTCGCCGTCATAGCCCTGTTCGCCGGCGTGGCTTCGGCGTCAGCCGGCTCAGCCTCGGTCGAGCCCATCGAAGTCTCGGCCCGCCCGATCACCGAATTCCATATTGGCCGCACCGACAAGCAGTTCGGCCCGCTCGAATTCGTTGGCGGGCTGGAATTGACCTCGCCATCACGCGACTTTGGCGCGTTGTCGGCCTTTCGGTTTCTGAAAGCGGGCAGCGATTTTATCGGCGTGGCCGACACCGGATACTGGTTCTTCGGCACGGTGGCCCGCGACGCCGACAAGCGACCCGTGGGCATCCAGAACTTCCGCATGCAGCAGATGGTCGACCAGAAGGGTCAGCCGATCGACGAGAAATGGGAAGTCGATGCCGAAGGCCTCGCGGTCAAGGACGGCATCGCCACCGTTGGTTTCGAGCGCAACCATCGCGTCGCTCAGTTCAAGATCGACCCGGCAAACATGAAGGCGCCGTTCCGGCAGCTGGATTTTCTGGTGCCGGCGCGGGAACTGCGCCAGAACCGCGGCTTCGAGACCGTCACCCACGCCAATGCCAATGGCCAGCATCAGGGCGGCCTGGTCGTGGTCTCGGAAAAGAGCCTCGACAAATCAGGCAACATCTATGCCGCCATCATCGAAGGGCCACACAAGGGTGTCTTCACCGTCAAGCGCAACGGCGACTTCGACATCACCGATGGCGCCTTCCTGCCGGATGGCGACCTTTTGCTGCTGGAGCGCAGCTTCTCGATGGCTGGCGGCCTCAAGATGCGGCTGCGGCGCATTTATGGCGAGAGCGTCGAGAAGGGCGCTGTCGCCGACGGACCGGTGCTGCTGGAAGCCGACATGGGCTACCAGATCGACAATATGGAAGGGCTCGACGTCTGGACCCGCGACGACGGCGCGCTGATGGTGTCGCTGATCTCCGACGACAACCATTCGATCCTGCAGCGCAACCTCTACCTGGAATTTATCCTGCATCAGGATTGAGCGGTGCTCCAACTGCGAATCTGAAGTTGACGGTTTCAACGGCGGGTTTGGTTTGGTTTGATACCTTCCCCCACTCCGTCGCCGTAGCGCCGCCGCGCCATCAAATCGCCTGGCGCTGCGACGGACACATAGGCGGAGAACTGTTACCCATCTATTGGCTGGAAACGAGCGAAGGTCGACGGAGTGGGGGTCGACTGCCCCACCCCTCGATTGCGCTCGCCAAAACACTTTAGTGGAGACTTGACAATTGTCGCTGCCAGCGCAATACTCAAGTCCATGCTTAACTATTCCGAGATCGACAGCATTCTTCGCGCTCTTGTCGAGCCGACCCGCCGGCAGATCCTGGAACGGTTGAGCCGCGGACCGGCCACCGTCAGCCAGCTGGCGGAGCCGTTCGGCATGACCTTTGCCGCCGTGCTGCAGCATCTGCAGGCGCTGGAAGCCTGCGGGCTTATCCGCAGCGAAAAGATCGGGCGGGTGCGCACCTGCCGGATCGAACCGGGCGGGCTCGCCCCGCTCGCCGACTGGATTGCCGAACGCCGCATACCAGCGGAACGCCACCTCGACCGGCTTGGCCAGATTCTGGCCGAGCCAGACCCATCCCCAAAAGGCCAATCCCCCAAGAAGAATCAGGAAAAGGACTAACAGCAATGAACCAGATCGCCCCCGTGAAGGACGAGCAGTCCGTCATCCACTCCACATTCACCATCGAGCGGACCTATCCGCAATCGCCGGCCAAGGTCTTCCACGCCTTTGCCGACAAGGCCACGGTGCGGCGCTGGCGGGTCGAAGGCGACGGTTTCACCGTCGTCGAATTCAGCTTCGATTTTCGCGTCGGTGGCGGCGAGGTGTCGCGCTTCAGCTATGGTGGCGGCCCGGAGATCAGGCTCGACGCGCAGTTCCAGGACATCGTTGCGGACCAGCGCATCGTGTTTTCCTACCGGATGGCAATCGGGCCACAGCCCATGTCGGCATCGCTGACCACTGTGGAGCTGGCGCCTTCGGGTGACGGCACGCGGCTGACCTATACCGAGCAAGGCGCGTTCTTCGATGGCGTCGATTCCGCCAAGGGGCGGGAGGAGGGAACCCGGGGCCTGCTCGAGGCCCTTGGCGCGGAACTCCAGAAATCAAAGTAAACCTGAATGCCGCCAGCGACGGCTTCGGTCAGGACCGTGAGCCGTTGGTGGCGATCCAGATGACATGGCGCGCGCCACGCTTGCCGTTGGCGCGCGTGTTGACCTCGTCGACCGCGAAGCCCGCTTGCTTCAGCCGCCTGACAAAGCCGCTGTCCGGCCCCTGCGACCATACCGCCAGCACGCCGCCGGGCTTGAGGGCAATGCGCGCTGCGCCGAGACCTGCCAGGCTGTACAGGGCGTCATTGCCCTTGTGGACGATGCCTTCGGGGCCATTGTCGACGTCGAGCAAAATGGCGTCCCAGGCTGCGGTCTCGGACCGTACCAGCTGCCCGACATCGGTCTCCTCTATGGTGACGCGGGGATCGTCGAGACAGCCGCCAAACACCTCGGCCATTGGGCCGCGTGCCCAGGCGACGACCGCCGGCACAAGCTCGGCGACAACGATTTCGGCATCGTTGCCCAACTCGGCCAAGGCGGCGCGCAATGTGAAACCCATGCCAAGCCCGCCGATCAGGATCCTCGGCTGGCGATGGCCCGTGATCCTTTCACAGGACAGTTTCGCCAGCGCTTTCTCGGAGCCGCTCAGGCGGCTGTTCATCAGCTCGTTGGTGCCGAGCATAATCGAGAATTCGCTGCCGCGTCGCTTGAGGCGAAGTTCTCGGACACCATCCCCGGTCTTTGCCGAATCGAGCTGGACCCAGGGGATCATGGTTTAGACGGCCACGGCGGGCTGGCTCCAGCGGGCGGCGAGCAGCCGGTAGGGGATGAGCGCGACCACGGCGATGATCAGCTTCACCGAGAGGTCGCCGAGCGCCCAGGAGACCCAGCGCATGGCGTCGACGTGGAAGACACCCATCAGCGGCGCCGTCTCGAGCGCAAAGCTGTCATTCGGGCCGACGAAGGCAAAAGCGGCCGAGAAAGCGATGGTGAAAAAGACCATGGTGTCGAACACCGAGCCGACCAGCGTGCCGACGATGGGCGCCCGCCACCAGCTCTGCCGGCGCAGCCGGTTGAACACGATGACGTCGAGCAGTTGGGCGGACAGGAACGCGGCGCCCGAAGCCGCGGCAATGCGCACCAGCCGGTCGGCTGCGGTCTCGAATTCGATCAGGCCATGGCGGAACAGGAAGGGCGGAACCAGGATCGAGCAGACCACCGCTGTCATGAAGCCGACAAAGACGATCCTGCGCGCCACGGCGGGCCCGTAGCGGCGGTTGGCGAGGTCGGTGACCAGGAAGGAGAAGGGATAGGTGAAAGCGCCCCAGGTGAGCAGGTCAGCCAGCGACAGGCCGCCGATCTGGCCCTGCATCGGGAACTGCACGAGAATGTTCGACGCCACGACGACGAGCGCCATGGCGGCCACGAAGGGCAAATATCTGGAGAAGGAACTCATTTTTTTATCCTGGGTAATGGAACCAGCGGAGCATCATACCGACCGGGCGACGCTCGCTTCGTAGGTGAGCACCGGATGTCGAACCTTGCGGATCTATCCGATGCCCCGAGGCCAACAAGGTTGGCCAGAGGCCAACAAGAGATTGGCCAGGGCGGTCGTCCCCCGCCTCTATCCGATGTTACGCAGCGACCTGTTCGGCCAGCTTCTTGGCGATCTGCTTCTTCAACAGACGCGCGCGCTGCGACAGTTCCTTGACGTCGGCCTTGGCCAGGAAGGCGTCGAGACCGCCGCGATGTTCGACCGAACGCAGCGCATTGGCCGAGATGCGCAGGCGCACATTCTGGTTCAGCGCTTCCGAAATCAGCGTCACATTGACGAGGTTCGGCAGGAAGCGACGCTTGGTCTTGTTGTTGGCGTGGCTCACATTGTTGCCGGTCTGGACTGCCTTGGCAGTGAGTTCGCAGGTGCGGGACATAATTCTAACCTTCAATTCTCTCGGGACCTGCCAAACCTTTGTGCCCACGCCGGGTGGCGCGCGGTTCTGGTCAGGCGGCCTTATGGAAAAAGTTGGCGTTCCATAGTTGCATTTCGCAGGGGCGTCAAGCTCCGGCTTGCCCACGGAAGCGCCCGGCATTTCATATTAAGGCCGGATTTCATCCTATAAGCGGTCTCATAGGGACATGCCAGACCGGAGTTGCCCGCCTCCGGTCGAAAATCAAGGATCCGATCCCGCCATGCCTCGTTCGTCTCAAGCCCTCGCTGCCGTGCTTGCCATCGCCTTGCCGTCCACCGCGTCGGCGGCCTCACCGCAGTCCTTCAAAGGCGAATACACGGTCTCCTTCTTTGGCCTCTCCATCGCGAGATCGACGTTCTCAAGTCATTATGAGAACGGCGCCTACGCGATCGAAGGCAGCGTAACCGCCGCGGGACTGGCCAAGCTGTTCGACGACACGCGCGGCACGATCTCGTCCAAGGGCACGATTTCAGGCAAAAAGCTGCTGCCGCAGGCATTTCGTGCCGACTACACCTCCGGCAAGAAGGCGTCGGTGGTCGACATCCGCTTCACCAATGGTGCCGTGACTTCGACGCAGGTCATCCCCGCTCCGGGCAAGCGCGACCCCAATGCCTGGGTGCCGATCGGCGCCGGCGACCTGGCTTCGGTGCTCGATCCGATGGCCGCCACCGTCGTCCATGCCGACAGCCTCGACCAGGTCTGCGGCCGCACGGTCAAGTTCTATGATGGCGAGATGCGCGCCGACCTGACACTGACCTACGTCTCGAAAGGCACGATCTCGGTGCCGGGCTACAAGGGCGATACCATCACCTGCCGGATGGGTTTCGAGCCGGTCGCGGGCTATCGCAAGGGCCGCAAGGCGCTCAACTATCTCAAGAACAAAAGCCGCATGATGGTGACGTTTGCGCCGCTCGGCCAAACCGGCGTATATGCGCCGATCCACGCCACGGTCGGAACGCAGATCGGCACCTTGACTATCAACGCCGGGCGTTTCGAAGCGGTACAATAGGCGCGCCCCTCGGGACAGAAAGGGTGCGCCACTGGAGAGGACATGGCGCGCGCAACACTGATCGGTTTTTCTGCGGTCGCCATGTGGGCGCTTTTGGCGCTGCTCACCGATGCGTCCGGCAAGGTGCCGCCGTTCCTGTTGTCGGCGATAACCTTCTCGATCGGCACCGGGGTCGGGCTTGTCGCACGGCTGTTCATGCCGGCCGCCGACAAGAGCCAGAAAATACCGCCCCAGGTGTGGCTCATCGGCATTGCCGGCCTGTTCGGCTACCACTTTTTCTATTTCACCGCTTTGCGCAACGCGCCGGCGGTCGAGGCGAGCCTGATCGCCTACCTATGGCCGCTGCTGATCGTGCTCGGTTCGGCGCTGATGCCGGGCGAAAAACTGGCGTGGAATCATGTCGTCGGCGCGCTGCTCGGCCTTGCCGGCACCGTGCTGATCGTCACCAAGGGCGGTGGGCTGGCCTTTGATGCGCGCTACGCCTTCGGCTACGCCATGGCCGCCGTCTGCGCCGTGCTGTGGTCATCCTATTCGCTTTTGTCGCGGCGGTTTCCCTCGGTGCCGACCAGCATCGTCACCTGGTTCTGCGCGGCAACCGCCGGGCTGTCGCTCATCTGCCATCTGGCGCTGGAACAAACGGTGCTGCCTGATAGCACCGGCCAGTGGCTGGCGGTGCTTGGCCTTGGCCTGATGCCGGTGGGCGCTGCCTTCTATGCCTGGGACATTGGCGTCAAACGCGGCAACATCCAGGTGCTGGGCGCGGCAAGCTATGGGGCGCCGCTTTTGTCGACGCTGGTGCTGATCGCGGCCGGCGTTGCCGAGCCGTCGCTGCGCATCCTCGCCGCCTGCGTGCTCATCACCGGAGGCGCAGCACTGTCGGCGAAGTCGCTGTTCCTGCGCAAGCCGGCCGCGGCTGAGAGCGGAGCCGAGGGATCCGAAAGCGGAGCCGGAGCATGACGATGCCATTCGACGGCGGCATAGAAGCCAATGCCAATGCGACGCTGATCTTCTCGCTGGTGGCGGCGGTGATCTACGCTTTCACGCTGGGCGTGCCACCGAGCCTCGCCCGCTCGGCGGCAAAGACGCTCGCGGTGGCGATGCTTGCCGTGCTGGCGGCGCTGCAAGGTGGCCCGCTGTTGCTGATTGTGGCGCTGGCGCTCAGCGCGGTGGGTGACGCCTTCCTGTCGCGCGACGGCGAGAAGGCGTTTCTCGGCGGGTTGGCCAGCTTCCTTGTCGCCCACATTGTCTACATCGCCCTGTTCCTGCGCAGCGGTGGCGGGGTGGGATTGCTTGGCGCCGAATCCTGGCGCGGGGCGATCGCACTGGCACTGGCGGTGTTCGTGGTCGTCATGCTGGCGGCGCTCTGGCGTCGCGTCGGCCCCAGCCTGCGTATTCCGATCGCCTGTTATGTCGTGGCAATCCTGGCGATGGGCATGGCGGCGCTGACCACCAACAGCGCCTGGGTCATCGGTGGCGCGGTGCTGTTCATGGCCTCGGACGGGCTGCTCGCCACCGAGAAATTCCTGGTAGCGGCCATCTCGCCGCATCGCGGCTGGATGCGTTTGGCCGTCTGGGTGTTGTACTACGCCGCCCAGCTCGCGATTACGCTGGGGTTCCTGCTCGGGTAGGTTGCCAGCCCGGTTCGGCCAGTTCGAAGGCGGCGAAATCAAAACCCGGTGCGACGGTGCAGCCGACCAGCGTCCATTCGCCGAGGCTGCGCGCCGATTGCCACCAGCCCGCCGGTACGACGATCTGCGGCCGTTGGCCCGCGGCGAGTTCGATGCCGAGCACCTGCTCGATCACGGCTGTATGTTCTTCCCATATCGACAGTGCCAGCGGCGCGCCGGCATGGAAATGCCAGACCTCGGCGGCATCCTTGACCCGATGCCAGGCCGAAAGCTGATGCTGTTCCAGCAGGAAATAGATGGCGGTCGAATGGCCGCGCGTGCCACCGGCGCCATCGCGAAAGGTTTCCGCGTACCAGCCGCCTTCCGGATGCGGCTGCAGTCCGAGTGTCGCGATGATTTCCGCGGAGCTGGTCATGGTCTCCGAAATCCCGGGGTTCAGAAATTGTCCTTGCGCTTGCGGATCTCGGCGAACACCTCGGCATCCCCAGCCTTTTCCATGCCGAGATGCTTGCGGATCGCCGGATCGTGCCAGCGCAGGAAGGGATTGGTCGACAATTCCTCGCCGATCGTCGTCGGCAGTGTCGGCTTGTTGTCGGCCCGCAGCGCCTCGATCCGGGCGGCGCGCTCCTTCAAGGCCGAATTGGTAGGGTCGACTGTGAGTGCGAAACGGGCGTTGGCGAGCGAGTATTCGTGGCCGCAGTAGATTGTCGTCGCGGCCGGAAGGGCGGCAAGTTTCTTCAGCGATTCGTACATCACCGGCGGCTTGCATTCGAACAGTCGCCCGCACCCCAACGCAAACAGCGTGTCGGCGGTGAACGCCACTTTCGATGCCGGCAGGTGATAGGAAACGTGGCCGGCGGTGTGGCCGGGGGTGGCGATCACGTCGATGCGCTCATCGCCGAGATGCAGCACGGAGCCCTCTTCGACGGTTTCGTCGATGCCGGGAATCTTGGCCTTTTCCGCTTCCGGGCCGATGATGCGCAGCTTGAAGCGGTCTTTCAGCGCCATGTTGGCTTCGACATGGTCCATATGATGATGCGTGGTCAGGATCATCGTCGGCGTCCAGCCGGTGCGCTTGATCGCGGCCAGAATCGGTGCTTCCTCGGGCGCGTCGATGATCGCGGTCTGCCCGCTTTTGGGGTCATGCACCAGCACGCCGAAATTGTCGCTACGGCACATGAACTGTTCGATTTCGACCGCCATCGCATCTCTCCATTTGTCGCCGCAGACATAGGGCGCCTAAGCCCGGATGTCATCCCGGAGATGACAAATGTCACTCCTCCAAAGTCGGCCTCATCCGAGCGCCTTTGTTGAATCCGGCCGATATCACGGCTACATCCCTCACATGCATTCCGACATCGTCGATCTTCGCTCCTTCTATTCGACAACGCTCGGCCGGTTCGCCGAGCGCTCGATCACCATGGCGCTGTCGTCGATATGGGCCACTGTCCCCAATGAACGGCTGGTCGGTCTCGGCTATACCTTGCCCTGGCTGGAGCGCTTCGGCACCGATGCCGAGCGGGTCTTTGCCTTCATGCCGGCGACGCAGGGCGCCGTGGTCTGGCCGGCGACGGGGCCGGCGGCGACCGCCCTGGTCTTCGACGAGGAACTGCCGCTGGTCGATTCCTGCATCGACCGCATGCTGCTCGTCCATTCGCTCGAGCATGTCGAAAATCCGCGCGAGACGCTAAACGAGATCTGGCGGGTGCTGTCGCCGGCGGGACGCGTCGTCATCGTCGTGCCAAACCGGCGCGGTGTCTGGGCGCGCTTCGAGCATACGCCGTTCGGCAATGGCCGGCCGTTTTCACGCGGCCAGCTGACGGAACTGCTGCGCGAGGCGAACTTCACGCCGGCTTCCTGGTCGGATGCGCTGTTCTTCCCGCCATCGCGGCGGCGCTTCATGATGCGCTTCCACAATGTCCTGGAGCGGGCCGGCCGGCGGCTGTGGCCGATCTTTTCCGGCGTCATCGTCGTCGAGGCGCAAAAACGGCTCTATCAGGGGGTGCCGGTGGTCCAGCGTGCGTCCCGCCGTGTCTTCGTGCCGGTGCTGTCGCCGCACGGCGCGACGCGGCTCGGCCGCCGGGCCGAGGCCGGTAACGCGACAACGGCGATGCGCCAGGTGACACCTTCGTGATCATGGTAGTGGCGCCGCGTTTTCCAACCTATCTGTCGCCTCAAGTGCATGCCAGTCCATTTGAACGACGGATGCCTTCACATCTCTCCACCCGGTTTC
Source organism: Mesorhizobium sp. NZP2077 (assembly GCF_013170805.1). Lineage (NCBI taxonomy): Bacteria > Pseudomonadati > Pseudomonadota > Alphaproteobacteria > Hyphomicrobiales > Phyllobacteriaceae > Mesorhizobium > Mesorhizobium sp. NZP2077. The sequence continues at coordinate 1,568,485 of NZ_CP051293.1, forward strand.
AGCACCGCTACTGAACGCAAGGACCCAGGCAATGGCTGATCAACCGGACAATCAGGCCACCGTTCAGCCAGTCGCTGTGGTCAGCAGCCTGCGCGATCAAGTGGCGACGATCAAGCGGGCGCTGGTGGGATCGCCGGTTCGCAAATGGTTGCTGTGGACGTCGGTCGGTATCATGGCCGTCATCATCGCGACGTCGATCGGCCAGGTTCTGCTCAACAGCTGGAACCAGCCCTTCTACGATGCTCTGGCACGCCGCGACATGGCGGCTTTCCTGCATCAGCTTCTCGTCTTTGCGATGATCGCCGGCGGGCTGCTGGTGCTCAATATCGGCCAGACCTGGCTCAACCAGATGACCCGGCTGAAGCTGCGCGAGGCGCTGACGCTGGACCTGATCGATCAGTGGATGCGGCCGGCGCGTGCCTTCCGGCTGGCCAATGCCGGCGCCATCGGCGTCAATCCCGATCAGCGCATGCAGCAGGATGCCGCGCATCTGTCCGACCTATCGACCGACCTCGGTGTCGGGCTCTTGCAGTCGCTCATCCTGCTCGTGTCTTTCGTCGGTGTGCTGTGGGAATTGTCTTCGGGCTTCGTCTTCCACTACAATGGCTGGTCGCTGGCCATACCGGGCTACATGGTCTGGGCTGCGTTCCTCTATGCCGGCATCGCCTCATGGCTGAGCTGGCTGGTCGGGCGACCGCTGATCAGCCTCAACAGCGACCGCTACACGCGAGAGGCGGAGCTGCGCTCCTCGATGGTGCGCGTCAACGAGAATGTCGATGCTATCGCCCTCTACCATGGCGAAGCCGATGCCAGGCAACGGCTCGTACTCGACCTCGGCACCGTGCTTGGCGCCATGCGGCGCATCTACACCGCGCAGATCAACCTGTCCTGGGTGACCGACACATATGGCTGGATCACCGTCGTGGCGCCGATCCTGGTCGCCTCGCCGGTCTATTTCTCAGGCGATATCAGCTTTGGCGGGCTAATGATGGCGGTCGGCGCCTTCAACCAGGTCCACTCTTCCCTGCGCTGGTTCGTCAACAACATCGGCAGCATCGCCGACTGGCGCGCCACGCTGATGCGCGTCGCCGATTTCCGCATCGCGCTCGATGAAACCGACGTGCTGCACGACACCGAAAGGCGCATCACCTTCGATCAAAACGCCAATGGCAGCCTGACGTTCGAGAAGCTCCAGGTGGCCTCGCCGGAGGGCTGTACCAAACTCTCCGACCAGCATGTCGAAGTCCGCCCCGGCGAACGCGTGATGATCACCGGCGAGCCGGGCGCCGGCAAGACGCTGTTCTTCCGCGCCATTGCCGGGCTTTGGCCGTGGGGCAGCGGAAAGATCGGCCTGCCGGCTGGAGAAACCCTCATCTTCGTGCCGCGCGTGCCGTATTTGCCGGCCGGCACGTTGCGCGAGGTGCTCAATCACGCGAACGGGCATGCGCCCGCGAGTGATGCCGACATCGTGGCAGTGCTGGCCGAGGTTGGTCTTGAAAGGCTGTCCTCGTCGCTCGACCGCGTCGGGCGCTGGGACCATGAGTTGGGCGATGACGAACAGCGTTTGCTGGGCGTGGCCAGGCTCGCCTTGCGGCAGCCGAAATGGGTGATCATCGACGAAGCGATGGATGCGTTCGACGGACCCGCGCTGCGCCGGGTGCTGGCGATGCTGGAAAAGCATCTGAAGGGAGCCACGATCGTCAATATCGGGCGCGGCCAGCACAACACTCAGTTCTTTCCGCGCGGCCTGACGATCGTGAAGGATTCCGGCGCGCCGGCGCTGAAACCCGCCCGCGTCAGGGCCGGCGCCATCGATCCGCCGCCGGCTGCCGCCCGCCGCAAGAAATAGGCTGTTTTCTTCCGGTCGCGTGGGTTTCTTCGGGTCGCGTGGGCAAAACCTTATTTCGCCGTGATCGCAATGGAAGATTTCCCGGAGAAACAACCCCGGCATTGGCCATGCTCGATGTGCTGCGCCTGCTTGCTTGCTTTGCCTGCGCCCAGGCAATTCCCGTCGCTTCATCGCCGGATGCGCCGGCCGTCGATGTCAAGCTTGTGTTGGCGGTCGATATCTCCCTGTCGATGGACGAGAAGGAATTCGCGCTGCAACGCGCCGGCTATGTCGAGGCATTGCGGAATCCCGACTTCATCCAGGCGGTCCGATCCGGCAATACCGGCCGCATCGCGCTCGCCTATTTCGAATGGGCAGGCACGGCGCGCGACGACGCGGTCATCGACTGGCAGATCATCGACAGCACTGAGAGCGCCAACCGCTTTGCCGACAAGGTGGCGGCGCGCCCGTTCCGGAGTTTTCGCGGAACCTCGATTTCCACAGCACTTGCCTTCGGTGCCGGGCTGTTCGACAGGACGGATTTCACGGGCGAGCGCAGCGTCATCGACATATCGGGCGATGGCCCCAACAATATCGGGCCGCCAGTCACCGCGACGCGTGATGCTGCAACCGCCAAAGGCATCGTCATCAACGGCTTGCCGATCCTGATCAACCCGTCGACGACCTTCAGCCATCTCGACCGGTACTATGCGCAGTGCGTGACCGGTGGCCCCGGCTCCTTCGTGCTGCCGATTTATGCGGCCGCCGAATTTTCCACCGCCATCCGGCGCAAGCTGATCCTCGAAGTGAGCGGCATTCAGGACAAGCCGCGCGTCATCCCCGTCGACGCGGATGCGCCGATCGACTGCCTGCAGGGCGAACGGGACAGGCGCTTTCTGTCGGATCCGTATTTTCCGGAACTCGACCGGTGAACTTGCGAAGGATTCAGGTCGGCCGGGCGCCGAACTTGTTGCGAAACTCGGTGTAGAGATCGCGGCGCCAACGCCGGCCGCAGACATAGCCGTTGACCAGTTGCGGCAGCGAGTAGCCAAGCTCCTTGGAAGAGCGGTTGGCCATGTACCCGGCAAATGCCTCGGGCAAACGGCCCCTGAGAATATCGGCAATCAGCTGGCGCGAGATCATGTAGGGGGGAATGTGCGGGTAGGCGTGGGCAATATGCGGATGCTTGCTCATCAGATTTGCATAGGCTTCGACATAGCCATCGCGGCGGCCTGAAATCGAATTCTCCGAATTGTGTTTCGTCCAGTCGAGATCTCCGGACAGTTGCGCGCCGAAGCGCCTGGCGAGGCGCAGCAGCAATTCCCGATCCTGCATCCGGGTTATGTCGCTGTCATAGCCGCCAATGGCCAGCAAGGCCTCGCGGCGGGCTGATATCGCCGAGCCGGCGATGAAGATCGTTTGCGCCACAAGCGTCCGCTCCAGCATAGCCGGGCTGACGAATGCCTCGGGGTTGATGCAGTTGGTGGTGCGGCCGCTCTTCAAGGAGACGAACGAGCTGAGCAGAACCTGAAGCGCGGGATTGTCATCGAACCACCTCAAGGTCCGTTCGAGCCGGTGCGGCATGTAGACATCGTCGGAATCGAGAAATGTCACCACCGGTGCCCGCGCACGCTCGATTCCGGCATTCCTGGCAGCATTGGCACCTCGCCATTTCGCACCGACATAGATCAGCCGCGGATCGCTGATGCGGGCCAGCGCCGCTTCCGTGCCATCGGTGGAGCCATCGTCGATGACGATATGCTCAAGCCTCGCCATGCTCTGGGAAAGCACGCTTTCCACGGCGCGCAATACCGTTTCGCGCCGGTTGTGGGTCGGCGTGATGACCGTGATAAGGGGAGAGCGCTCCGTCTTTGCGGTCATATCGCGTCAGCCACATCCGGCGCAAAAATGCTTGTCCCGCCAGTCCCCTCGATTTTTGGGATGGTTAGATGGATCGGACTTCCCCTTCCGTGACCCCTCATCAATTCGTTGTGAGGCTACAAAAGACAGCCACTCATGTCACCATCGCGCCGCGGCAAATCCATGCGGAATGACGATTCCCGCGACTAGCGCCCCAAGTGCAACACCATCGCTGCCCGTTATGCTTGCGAATCGCCATTGCGAAGATGGAACGGCCTGACGTGCGATCGCAGCTATTCCATGACGTCAGAGGTAATCGCGTCGCAGCTGATGTTTGGGCAGATTACCCTTGCGCGGCAGCAACCCGGCGTTGAACCAGAGGGAGTTTATGTCATGACCGCTTACGCCGTTGCCCATATGCGCCAAGTCACGATGGGTCCGCAAATCGTCGAGTATCTGCACAAGATCGATGCCACGCTGGAACCTTTCGGCGGCCGTTTCCTGGTCCATGGCGACGACGTCGAGGTGATCGAGAACGACTGGCCGGGCAACCTTATCATCATCGAATTTCCAGAGAGGGACCATGCGCGCAACTGGTACGATTCGCCCGCCTATCAGGCGATACTGGCGCTGCGCACAGAAAATTCTCTATCTGACGTGGTGTTCGTTGACGGCGTCGAACATCCGCACAAGGCGACGGATGTTCTGGGCTAGCGGCCCGGTAATCGGCCGCTGTGGGGCCCTCTGCTTTGCGCTTGGATGCGTTCATCCACCGGTAAAATCGGGCAGAACTTCAATCTCGTCTGTGATGAGGCCCATGGCCAAACTGAACTGGCCCCAAAATGCCAAACTGTAGAACGCCAGGCCGACAAGCAGAGACAATGGAATTTGCCAGATTGGCATTCCTGTTTGCCGGGCATGCCGTATGACGCGCCGTGCTGTGCGCCACGACATGGTGAGCCATCGGCTGAGCGATTTTGCGATCCGCCGACCACGACGAGAAGATTCCAGTTCTCTGAATTTCCGGTCGGCATCGCGACCGGTCACCAGCGCGCGCCAGAGGAAGAATCGCCAGCCGCGCGGCGGGTGGTGATAGACACGTGCATTGGCGCTGATCAGTTTATGGCCGTCGCGCTCAAGCTCACGCATTAGGAGCGTGCAGGAAACCTTGAACCCATTGTTTTCGGGGAAAGGATGATCGGTGATCCAGTCACGGCGAAAGGCAACGTTGTTGGCGTTGATCGCCCGTTTCGAAGCAAAACGGGCATCCCTTTTCGCCATCGGAAAAAACCAGATCAGTGCAAATGTTCTCGACATGAAGTCATCGTAGTAAAGGTACGTATATCCATTCACGGCCACGGTCACGGGATCTTGAAATGGATCAAGCATGGCCGAGAGCCATCCGGATTCCGTGACGGTGTCCGAGTCTGTGAAAATGACGATATCACCGTCGGTGGCCGGGATGCCATTGTTCTTGAGATCGTAATACCTGCCGCCTGGGCATGCGACGAAGATCAAGTCGGCAACCTGTTCCAGCCGCAATGCTGCAGATGCGATATTACATCTCAGCAAAACGGTGTCCGCATCGTCTCCGCCATGGGAAATAACGACCTGCGGCCTGGCAAGGCCCAACGAAGACACAGCGCCGATTTCGCGCGCCAAGGCAGTCAACCCGATGCTGACCTCGTCCAGGTCGACCGACCTGGCGTTCTCCATTTCCACGACAACGGAATAGCTCAGCGAATTTACAGGCACGTTTATGGAATCCGATTGTAACGCAAGCAGTTCAAGCAACGCTTCAGCACGAAGAAATCCGGATATCAACCTTATCGCTTCAACAAGAACACCGCCTGCTGGCCGAAGAAATTCCAGAACCACCAGGGCATCGACAGGCCGATCTTCTGGCCGGCGGCGTCGAGGGCGGTCGCTTTTTCCACCGTCGCACCGAGCTCCTCGCACAGATTGACGAAGTCGCGGATGGTGCAGAAATGGATGTTGGGCGTGTCGTACCAGGAATAGGGCAGGTCCTGGGTCACCGGCATACGGCCTTTGACGAACAGCGACAGGCGCACCCGCCAATGGCCGAAATTGGGGAAGGACACGATCGCCCGGTTGCCGATCCGTAGCAGTTCGTCGAGCACCAGCTTCGGGTTGCGGGTCGCCTGCAAGGTCTGCGACAGGACGACGAAGTCAAAACCCTTGTCGGGATAGAATTCGAGATCCTTGTCGGCATCGCCCTGGATGACGGAGAGGCCACGCGCCACGCATTCGTTGACGCCGCGCTGCGACAGTTCAAGTCCGCGGCCGTCAACCTGCTTGGTGTCCTGCAGCAATTCAAGCAACGACCCGTCGCCCGAACCGACGTCGAGCACGCGCGACTGCGGCGGGATGAGGTTGGCGACGACCTCGAGGTCGACGCGCTGGCTGCCATTGACGCTCATGATGCGAGTCCTCTGGCGCGAGCCGCCGAGCCGATGAAGCCCTTGATGGCGGCGAACAGTTCCGGCTCGTCGAGCAGGAAGGCGTCGTGGCCGCGATCGGTCTCGATCTCGACGAAGGATACCGAGGCGCCAGCGGCATTGAGCGCGTGCACGATCGAACGGCTCGCTTCGGTCGGAAACAGCCAGTCCGATGTGAACGACACCAGGCAGAAACGAGTCTTGGTGCCGGCAAAGGCGTCCGCCAATCTGCCGCCATGGTCGGCGGCGAGGTCGAAATAATCCATGGACCGCGTCATGTAGAGGTAGGAGTTGGCGTCGAAGCGGTCGACGAAGGTCATGCCCTGGTGGCGCAGATAGCTTTCGATTTGGAAGTCGGCATCGAAGCCGAAAGTCAGGTGGTCGCGGTCCTGCAAATTGCGGCCGAATTTTCGGTGCAGGGCGGCTTCCGAAAGGTAGGTGATGTGGGCGGCCATGCGCGCCACCGCCAGGCCCTTTTCCGGACGCTTGCCGTGCTCGAAATATTTGCCGCCATGCCAGTCGGGATCGGCCATGACGGCCTGCCGGCCGACCTCGTGGAAGGCGATGTTCTGGGAGGAATGGCGGGCGCCGGTGGCGATCGGCAGCGCTGAAAAAACGCGCTCGGGATAGCTTGAGGCCCATTCCAGCACCTGCATGCCGCCCATCGAGCCGCCGAGCACGCAGAACAGCTTCTCGATGCCGAAATGATCGATCAGCATCTGCTGCGCGCGCACCATGTCGCGGATGGTGATGATGGGCAGGTCGAGCCCGTAGGGTTTTCCGGTGGCGGGATTGGTCGAGGCCGGGCCGGTGGAGCCGAGGCAGCCGCCGATGACGTTGGAGCAGATGACGAAGAAGCGGTTGGTGTCGATGATCTTGCCGGGGCCGATCAGCACTTCCCACCAGCCCGGCTTGCCCGTCACCGGATTGGTGTTGGCGACATGCTGGTCGCCGGTCAGCGCATGGCAGACGAGGATGGCATTGGAGCGGGCATCGTTCAGCGTGCCATAGGTCTGGTAGGCGATCTGGAACGGCGACAGCAGCGTGCCGGCATCGAGCTTGAGCGGCTTGTCGGGGCCAAAGCGCAACACCGGGCTCGACGGCTGGTCGGCCTCATTGTTGGTCTTTCCTGCGCGCAGAGCGGCCATTCTCGTCTCACTAGCTGCATCGTATCAGACGAAAAATCGCCGACGATGCGTCCGTCCGGCCGGAAGCGGACAATAAAAAACCGGCATTGCCGTTCGCAAAGCCGGTTACGTCACGCAAACGGCCCTTTAGCGAATTGTTTAACGTGGCTGCAAGCCGACCGGCCAAATCACCACGGAACTGTCGCAGTCCTTCTAGAACTCGCCCGCCCTGCCGTCAATGGCAGCTGCCAGGCCGGCTGCTGGCCCCACTGCCGCCTCTCGACATTGCCGGCCATGGCTTGTATTTCCGCTGCGGCCTCCGGATGGAGGCATTTTCGACGGATTTTGCAAAAAATGAACCAGACACCGGATCAGGCACGTCCAACCCCGCGCGCGGGCATCATGGACATTGACGCCTATGTGCCCGGCAAGAGCACGGCGCCGGCGGGTGTCGCCAAGGTCTACAAGCTGTCGTCGAACGAGAACCCGCTCGGGCCGTCACCGAAGGCTATCGAGGCCGCGCGTGAGGTTGCCGCCAAACTCGACATCTATCCCGACGGCACCGCCAAACGGCTGCGCGAGGCGATCGCCGAGGTGCACGGCCTCAACGCGCAGAACATCATCTGCTCGAACGGTTCCGACGAGATTCTCGGCCTTTTGGCACAGACCTATCTTGCGCCCGGCGACGAAGCGATTTTCACCGAACACGCCTTCATGGTCTACAAGATCTACATCCAGTCGGCCGGGGCCACTCCGGTTGTGGTCAAGGAGACCGAGGAACGCGCCGACATCGATGCGATCCTGGCCGCTGTCACGCCGCATACGAAAATCGTGTTCCTGGCCAATCCCAACAATCCGACCGGTACCTATGTGCCGTTCCAGGAGGTGCGTCGCCTGCATGCCGGCCTGCCCAGGCATGTGCTGCTGGTGCTCGACGCGGCCTATGCCGAATATGTCCGCCGCAACGACTATGAAGCAGGCATTGAGCTGGTCGGCAGCACGGAGAACGTGGTCATGACCCGCACCTTCTCCAAGATCGGCCTGGGTGGCGCGCGGATCGGCTGGATGTATGGTCCCCTGCATATCGTCGACGCGATCAACCGCGTGCGGGGGCCTTTCAACGTCAATGCGACGGCGATCGAGGCCGGCATCGCCGCGATCCGCGACCGCGCCCATGTCGAGCGCAGCGTGGCGCATAACGAGACCTGGCTCACCTGGCTGAGCCAGGAGATGACCGGGCTCGGGCTGCGGGTGACGCCCAGCGTCGGCAATTTTCTGCTCATTCATTTTCCCGACGACCAGAAGCATTCGGCGGCGGCGGCTGACGATTACCTGACCGCGCGCGGCTATATATTGCGGCGCGTTTCAGGCTACGGCTTCCCCAACGCGTTGCGCATGACCGTCGGCACCGAAGAGGCCAATCGCGGCGTTGTCGCCGCGCTTACGACATTCCTGAAAAGCTGAACGCCCAAAGGCCGGAACGCCATGACATCACCGATGTTTGAAAAGATCGCGCTCGTCGGCATCGGCCTGATCGGCTCGTCGCTCGCCCGCGTCATCCGCCGCGAGGGGCTGGCCGGTCACGTCGCCATCTCGACCCGCAGCGCCTCGACACTGGCGCGAGCACAGGAGCTTGAACTAGGCGACTCCTACACAACCGATGCGAAGGAAGCGGTCCGCGATGCCGATCTGGTCATCGTCTCGGTGCCGGTCGGCTCGTCCGGCGCTGTGGCGCAGGAGATCGCGCCGGCGCTGAAGAAGGGCGCGATCCTCACCGATGTCGGCTCGACCAAGGCGTCGGTCATCGCGCAGATGCAGCCGCATGTGCCTGACGGCGTGCATTTCATTCCCGGCCATCCGCTGGCGGGCACGGAAAAATCCGGACCGGATGCCGGTTTCGCCGACCTGTTCGACAATCGCTGGTGCATCTTCACGCCGGTGCCGGGCACCGATCCGGATGCACTGGAGAAGCTGTCGGAATTCTGGCGCCGCTGCGGCGCCAACATCGACACGATGGACCCGCAGCATCATGACATGACGCTGGCCATCGTCTCGCATCTGCCGCACATCATTGCCTACAACATCGTCGGCACCGCCGACGACCTGGAATCGGTGACCAAGACGGAAGTGATCAAATATTCCGCCTCCGGCTTTCGCGATTTCACGCGTCTGGCGGCCTCGGATCCGACAATGTGGCGCGATGTCTGCCTGCACAACAAGGACGCCATCCTCGAAATGCTGGCACGGTTCTCGGAAGATCTGGCGTTCCTGCAACGCGCGATCCGCTGGGGCGACGGCGACAAGCTGTTCGATCTGTTCACCCGCACCCGGGCCGTGCGGCGGTCGATCATCGAGGCCGGCCAGGATATCGACGTGCCGGATTTCGGCCGTCAGGCAGTCGAGCACCCAGCCAAGAGCTAAGCTGTTTCAGGCCAGGTCGCCGCGATCATCGCCAGCGTCTCGGCTCGGTCAGGCGCGCCCAGCCTGCCGCCGAAGCGCTGGCATTTGAGCGCCGCGGCGGCGCTTGCAAAGCGCAAAGCCTGCTCGACCGTCATGGCCTCCGCCAGTCCGACGGCAAAGGCGCCGTGGAAGACATCATATCACCCGCCGCCAGCGTGTCGACCGCCTTGATTTTTGGCGCCGCGACATGTCGGCATGATTGCGCCGCGCGATCGAACCACCAGGTGCCTGCCGCGCCGCCGGTGACCGCGACGAAGGCGTCGGTGCGGGAGGCGAGGTCGGTGCAAGCACTCTCCAGATCCAGCGCCTGGCCGCATATGATGCGGACCGCCGGCTCGGAGGCGACAATGTGCGAGGCCAGCGGCAACAACTGCTCCAGCACCGCCAGCGGCGCGGTATCGGCGTCAAGGATCGCCGGCCGACCGGCGGCGTGCGCCGCCTTGAGGGCAAGGGCCGCGGCACCCGGCCAGCGCACGTCCACCAGCACGGCATCGAACGCCGCTATGTCTGCGAAAGGCAAAGTCTCGGGATTGGTCTGGGCCAGCCTGTCATAGAAAGGCACGATGATGCGCTCGCCATGCGCGTCGACCAGGATCGAGGCCAGTGCCGACCGGGCGTCGCTGACGCGGCGGACATAGCTGCAATCGACGCCTTCGGCCTCGACCCCGGCAATCAGCTGATCGCCGATGGGATCGTTGCCGGCGCTCGCCCACAGCGATACGTCGGCACCCAGGCGATGCGCGGCGCAGGCAGCACTGGTGGCCATGCCCGAGGCAATCTGGACACCGTCGGAGGCAATGAATTTTCCCTGGTGGGTGGGAAGTGTCTCGACACGCAGGATCGTGTCCAGCGTCAGCGCGCCGACACTCAGGAGCCTCACAGGTTTTGCCATGGCCGCGCTATTGCACCGGCTTGATCTTGCCGAGCGGAATGAAGCCGAGCGAGGCCTTGCCTTTGACCACTTTCAGCGGCATCGACGGTTCGCTGCCGAGCAAAGCGAGGGCGGCAAAACCCTGCTCGATTGCATTTTTCTGCTCAGGTATGGCGCCGGCAAGGATGGTGGCAACAGCCTTCGGATCCTTGATCCGGATCATCAGATCGGCGTCGACCAGGCCTTCGGCATCGACCGATAGCGGTCCGGAAACAGTGATGCGCGCCGTCCCCGACGAGACATCCAGGTTGCGGATTTCGACCTTCTGGCCGCGCAGGCTTTTCACCTGCGTGCCGATCAGCGCGACGCCGTTCTTCAGCGTGGCGTCGCCGCTGGCATCGAGCGCCGGCAGCACGCGCCCGCCGATCGCATCCGGGTCGATCTCGAGATCACCGAAGCTGCCGACATAGTCGAGATCGCCGCCATTCGGCTGCAACTGGCCGGCGGCCCTGCCGGCGCTGAACAGTTCAACCGGATCGGTGTCGTCAGCCGGATCGGTCTGGCCGGACAGGCCCTCGGCCTGCAGGGATATACGGTGCGGCAGCGGGTACCACAATTTGACGTTGGCCTGCAGATTGTCCCAGTCGATCCACAGCGGCATCATGCCTGGGACAGAGGTTCTGAGCGGTCCGCGCAGATTGGCAACCGGGGACAAAGGCTGGATGATCTGGGCGACGGCATTGAAGGAGCCGGCCGAGGCGGCGATGTTCTTGGCATCGTCCTCGTAGGCGAGGTTGTCGCAGGAGACGGTAAAGCTCAAGGGATAGCCGCTGACCTGGAGATTGGCGCAGCCGGCCTCGATGCCGCTCTTGTTGAGCGTGGCAACCGCCTTGTCGGCCTCAGTCCTGACCCGGTCAGCCATGTAGAACCAGCCGCCGCTGTAGATGGCAAACAGCACAACGATGAACGCCACGAGCCAGAACAGGCCGCGGCGGGACTTTGGTTGGCGTTCGTCACTTGACGTCATGCTTTGGCTCTCATTAACGCATGGGTATTGGTGGACGGAGCTTCGATTCCGACAACAATAGGTAGACAGACACAGACGGAAAAAACACCGATTCAGGTGCGGTGTCGGCAATCTTTTACAATCAGGCGCGGCGATATGGGCGATTTTTGGGTGTTTGGCTACGGTTCGCTGATCTGGCGGCCCGGTTTCGCACATGTCGAGACACGCCGCGCCCGGCTGCATGGCTACCGCCGCTCGCTCTGTGTCTATTCCTTCGTGCATCGCGGCACGCGCCAGCGACCTGGACTGGTGCTCGGTCTCGACCATGGCGGTTCCTGCGTCGGCCTGGCTTTCCGTGTGCCAGGCGAGTTGCGCGACGAGGTCATCGCCTATCTGCGCGAACGCGAGCTCGTTACATCAGTCTATCTCGAGCGTACGCTCAGGGTTCGCCTTGATGGCGGCGGCATGGTCGAAGCGGTGGCCTACATCGTCGACCGCAAGCATGAGCAATATGCCGGCGCGCTGGACACCGCGCATGCGGCGGCGGTGGTGCGCGGTGCGGTCGGCCAATCCGGCAATAATGAGGATTATGTGTTCAGCACGCTGAAGCATCTGGAAGCGCTTGATATCCGCGACCATTGGCTGGAAGAAGTGGCTCGGGGGATAGCGCCTTTGTGAAGGCTGGCTCTGCGGAAAAGGCAGCCAGGCCTTTGACCTTGGTGCGGCGAGACCTAGGTTAGGCTGCGAACCCCAGCCAGCGGGCGGCATCCGCCTGGCCCAATCCTCACGGAGATCCGTCTTGCAGAAACGCCGTCTCGGTCGCACCGACCTTTCCATCGCGCCGCTCGTTCTGGGCGGCAACGTCTTCGGCTGGACCGCCGACGAGAAGACATCCTTCGACCTGCTCGACCGCTTCGTCGGGGCTGGTCTTAACGCTGTCGATACGGCCGACGCCTATTCACGCTGGGTCCCCGGCCACAAGGGCGGCGAATCCGAAACCATCATCGGCAACTGGATGAAGAACCGTGGCAACCGTGACAAGGTCGTGGTGATAACCAAGGTCGGCTCCGATATGGGGCAGGGCCACAAGGACCTGTCCGCCGCCTATATCGAAAAGGCCGTCGACGCGTCGTTGAAGCGGCTGCAGGTCGACGCCATCGACCTCTATCTGTCGCACTGGCCGGATCCGACCACGCCCTATGAGGAAACGCTGGGCGCCTACGAGAAGCTGCTCGCCAAGGGCAAGGTCCGCCATGTCGGCTGCTCGAACCTCGATGCCGGCCAGTTGCGCGCCGCGCTCGATGTGGCGAGCCTGCGCAGCCTGCCGCGCTACGAGGTGCTGCAGCCAGAATACAATCTCTACGACCGCTCCTCCTTCGATGGGCCGTTGCGCGATCTGTGTGTGGCCGAGGATATCGGCGTCATCACCTATTTCAGCCTGGCCAAGGGTTTCCTAAGCGGCAAATACCGCAGCGAAGCCGATCTTGGCCAAAGCGAGCGAGGCGAAGATGTCGGCAGCTATCTCAACCCGCGCGGCATGCGCATCCTTGCAGCGCTGGACGCGGTGTCGGCGAGGCATTCGGCGAAGCAGGCGGAAGTCGCGCTTGCCTGGGTTATCGCGCGGCCAGGCGTCACCGCGCCGATAGCCAGCGCCACCAAGCCGAGCCAGATGGACAGCCTGATCAAGGCAGTGTCACTGAAGTTGAGCGCCGACGATATGGCCGAGCTCGACAAGGCGAGCAACTGAGGCCCCCCGCCACCGCGCTGCGCACGAACGTCCAAGACCACCCTCCTGTCTTGCCATAGCGTCCTTGGCTCGAGGCAAGACAGGGGGTGCAATGACTGAACCGCTTCTTTCGCAGCCGGAGCTTTGGCGGCCGCTGCTCGCACTCGTGCTTGCCGCCGCGGTCGTCATGGGCAGTCCAGGTCCGGCAACGATAAGCGTCACCGCCGTCGGTGCCGCCTTCGGCCTGCGCCACTCGTTGCGCTATACAAGCGGTATCATCCTGGGCACGATCGCCGTACTGCTGGTCGTGGCGACCGGGATCGTGGCCGTGCTTGGGTCGATGCCGAAGCTGATGCCGTTGCTGGTTGTCGCGTCCGCCGCCTACATCCTCTATCTCGCCTTCAAGATCGCCACGGCGCCGCCGCTGGCGGCACGCACGGCCGAGGCTTCGCACCCGACCTGGCTGGCCGGTTTTCTCCTGGCTGTCGCTAACCCCAAGGCCTATGTGGCGATCGCCGCTGTGTTCGCCGGCGCCTCGTCGAACCAGGGCGGTGCCGAACTCGGCCTATGGCTGAAGCTGACGGTGCTCGCGGTGATGATCGTTGTCATCCACGCCGTGTGGCTGCTTGCCGGCGCGGCGTTCGCGCGCTTCCTGCGCAGGCCCGTCACGTCCCGGATCATCAATCTGGTCTTTGCCGCGACGCTGGTGCTGACCACAGTGCTGGCTGTCTATGGCTGATTGCCTGGCCGGAGGGCCTTCAGGTCTTCGCGCCGAGTTCCCGCAACCGCTTCACCGCGGTCGGCGGCAAGGCCGGCGGGTTGGGTGCGCGGGATGCCTCGACGAGCATCTGGTCGCAGGCCGCTTCCGTCTCGCCGATGAGCCGCGCCATGAACTCGTCCTTGCCGAGGCCCGGTGGAATCGGCGGCAGGAAACGCGCCTTGATGGTGCCGGGATAGCGCAGGAACTTGCGGCGCGGCCAATAGAGGCCGGCGACATGGGCGACCGGCACCACCGGAACGCCAAGCTGTGCGTAGATTTCGACGATGCCGTATTTGTAGGCCGGCTCATCGCCCGGCGCCCGGCGCGTGCCCTCGGGATAGATGATCAGCTGGCGTGGATTGCGCGCCATCTCTTCCCTGGTCGCGGCGACCACTGCCTTCAAGGCTTTGGAGCGGCTGCCGCGATGAACCGGGATCATGCGCATCTTCATGATGTACCAGCCGAAGAACGGTATCCAGGTCAGCTCGCGCTTGAGGATGTAGAGCGGATCCTGGAGGAAAGGGAAGAAGGCGATGGCGTCCCAGAACGACTGGTGCTTGGGCGCCAGGATGAAGGAGCCTTCGGGCAGGTTTTCCTGCCCTGTAATGTCGCTTTTGGTGCCGGCGATCTTGTCATAGAGCCACATGCAGCTGCGCGACCAGAATTTCGGCACGAACCACGCGCGGTGACGGGGCGACAGGAAATAATAGGGGGTCCAGAGGATCATCTGGACGATCAGATTGACGTAGAAGACGAAGTTGAACGCCAGCGATCTGACATAGAGCATGGGGGAGGTCCGGTGAGGAAGTGTGCGTTGGTTACACCAAGCAGCGGCAAAATGGAAACAGGGCGATGCGGCTCATTTTACCAGGTCGCCCGGGCCAGACGTTCCCTCAGGCGTGGGGCGGCGAAATCGAGGAAGGCGCGCAGTTTCACCGGCAGCCGGCCCTGGCCGGCGTGCACCAGGTTTACCGGCCAAGGCTCCGGTTCGAATTCCCTGAGTACCGGGCAGAGTGTCCCTGAGCGCACAGCGGTGACAATCTGGTAGGAAAGCACTCGCGTCATCCCCACGCCGGCAATCGCAGCATCGATCGCCGCCTCCGCGGTGTTGACGCGGAGCCTTGAGTGGACCGGGACAGGAAAGTCAGCCTTGTCCACCGCGAAGGTCCAGGTGGCGAGCGAGCTCAGGCCCTCGAAGGTGATGCAGCTGTGCGTTTCGAGATCTCTTGGGGTCTTCGGAGCGCCCCGGTCTGCCAGATAGGCCGGACTTGCGCAGACTACATGACCGATCGAGCCGACCTTGACGGTGACCATGCGCGAATCCGGCAAACGGCCGATGCGGATGGCTAGGTCGATATGGTCCTCGGCCAGCTGGCTTATCCTGTCGCCGAGCGTCAGGCGGATATCCACCTGCGGGTAGGCGGCGAGGAAGGCAGTGACGACCGGCAGCACATGAAGGCGGCCAAAGACGATCGGCGCGGTGATGATCAGCTCACCCGTGGGAGCGCTGTATTCGCCGCCAGCGGTCCGTTCGGCCTCGCCAACCTCGTCTAGAATACGGCGGCAAGCGGCGAGGTAAGCTTCGCCGGCATCGGTCAGCGTCAGCCGTCGTGTTGACCGGTTCAACAGGCGTGTCTTGAGATGCCGCTCCAGATCGGAGACCTTGCGGCTGACGGTCGCAAGTGGAACGCCCGAACGGCGTGCGGCGGCGGAAAGGCTACCGGCCTCCACCGTCGCGACGAAAAGGGACATAGCCTCGAGGCGATCCATCATTTCTTCCGAAAATTGGAAGGATAGGTTGCAAGAATGGCACCTACATCTTCAATATGGAAGGCTGCATAAAGGGGGTGTCTCAACAAGGAAGTCCTCATGCCCCGCATTGCCACGCCCTCGTCCATCGCCACCGCTCCCGTGGCTGCGCAGCCCATGCTGCAGGCTGTAGAGAAACAACTCGGTGTCGTGCCGAATCTGTTTCGCATGGTCGCCAACAGTCCAGCCGCGCTGGAAGGTTATCTCGGCATGTCGGGGGCTTTGGCCAAGGGCCGGCTGCCGGCGCCGACACGCGAGCGCATCGCGCTGGCGGTCGCCGAGATCAATGGCTGCAACTACTGTCTTTCCGCGCACACCTATCTGGGCAAGAACCTCGCCAGGCTCGATGAAGCCGAGATGATGACCAACCGCCATGGTGGCTCCACGGACCCTAAGGCGGCTGCCGCGGTGCGTTTTGCCGCCAGGGTTGCGCAAAGCCGTGGGCATGTCGGCGACGAGGATCTCTCCGCCGTCAGGATGGCAAGCTATGATGATGGGGAGATCATCGAGATCGTCCAGCATGTCGCCCTGAATGTCTGGACCAATTATATCAACGAGGTTGCCAGGACCGTGATCGATTTTCCGGTTGTTTCTGCCCGCGATGCTGCCTGAATGCGGATAGGGCTGGCGGTGTCCGCCGGTACCACCCTTCATGCCCCAGAGGATTTCCCATGTCTGAGAGCCGCCCCCCGCTCCCGCCCTTCACCGCCGAGACAGCCGCGCAGAAGGCGCGCATGGCCGAGGATGCCTGGAATTCGCGTGATCCGGCGCGGGTCGCGCTCGCCTATACGACGGACAGCCGCTGGCGCAACCGCGCCGAATTCCTGCAAGGCCGCGATGCCATCCAGGCTTTCCTGACGCGCAAATGGAGCCGTGAGCTCGACTACCGGCTGATCAAGGAAGTCTGGGCCTTTCACGGCAACCGCATCGCCGTGCGCTTCGCCTATGAATGGCACGACGATTCGGGCTCCTGGTTCCGCAGCTACGGCAATGAGAACTGGGAGTTCGACGATCACGGGCTGATGCGCCTGCGCATCGCTAGCATCAACGACCTGCCGATCGGCGAGGCCGACCGCAAGTACCATTGGCCGCTTGGGCGCCGCCCGGATGACCACCCAACATTGTCGGAGCTCGGGCTTTAGACCCGTTCCGGGCAAGGAGGTTTCGATGAACGCGCATGCTTTCACCAGCGACGTCGCCTTCACGCCGACCGTCAAGGCGATCCAGGCACGCAAGGGCTCGCGCCAGTCTTACGCCCGCGTCGAGGAGCGCGGTGGCTGGCAAGCCGTCATCACGCCGGACCTTGCCGCGTTCATCGAGATGCAGACCAGCGTCTTCCTGTCGACGGCCAATGGCGACGGCCAGCCCTACATCCAGCATCGGGGCGGGCCGGCCGGCTTTCTCAAGGTGCTGGACGAAAAGACGATCGGCTTTGCGGATTTCTCCGGCAACAGGCAGTTCATCACGCAAGGCAATCTGGCCGATAATCCACGCGCCTTCCTGTTTTTGATCGACTACATGCTGCGCCAGCGCATCAAGATCTGGGGCACGGCGCGCGTTGTCGAAAACGATGCCGAACTGATGGCGAGGCTGATGCCTCAAGACTACAAGGCGCGTCCCGAGCAGGTCATCCTGCTTACGGTCTCAGCCTGGGATTCCAACTGTCCGCAACACATTCCACAGCGTTTCGAAGCGGCCGATGTGGCGACAGCGCTTGGTGAGCGGGACAAGCGCATTCGGCACCTCGAGCAGGAGGTCGCGCGTCTCAAGGCGGCGTCGAAGGGGACGGACAAGGAATGATGACGGAGCGCCAGGGGGCTCAGCCGCCGGCCGCGGTCTCGGCCAGTGCCAGGCCGTCGGCGGTCTGCTTCACCGGGACGATGCCGCGGGCCAGCGCCAGCAGATATTTGTTGTATTCGGTGAACAGCACGCGCAAAGCCTGCGGCTTGGTCAGCCAGCCACCATTGTCGAGATTGGAATTGACCACCGGATAGGGTTCCAGCTTGGCGCCATGCAGCAGCCGGCTCATTTCCAGCAGGCTGCGTGGCATGTGATAGTTGTTGGTGACGAGGATCACCGTGTTATAGGCATGGCTTTCGACCCATTTGGCGCTTTCCTCGGCATTGCCGATCGTGTCGAGCGCGGCGCGGTCGATATCGACGCAGCAGGAAAACAGCTTCTTGTCGCCGCCGGTCGCGACCTGGAGCTGGCGGCGGCTGGCGGAAGGATGCACGCCGCTGATCAGCAGCCGCTCGCCCTTGCCGGACGCCAGCAGATCCATCGCGGCGTCGAGGCGTGACTGGCCGCCGGTCAGCACGATGATGGCATCGGCCTTTGCCGGATTGGCTGGCGTGGTCAGATGGGCGACCTTGCTGGCGAACCAGCCGAAGCCGCCGGCAAACAAGGTTGCGAGGACGAGAAGGGAGAGCGCGGATATCCGCAGTGCGGTCTTTAAACGGCTAACCCCGCCGTGGTCGCGCAAACGAGCAACCACCACTGGCATCTTCCCAGCCGTCCCGGTCGAATCCCGCACGTCCATAGCCATATGGTTAATCCTGAAATGCGGCCTTTGGTAGGTAAAAGACGCACTTTGCGTTACGCCGTTTCTCCATTCGTGATCGCCCTGCTTCCGTCGCCGCCAGAGAATGCTTCCTTTTCATGCGTCGGGTTGGCGAACGTCGATGTCGCTGAGATAGGCGACGACGGTGGCATGCGAGGTTGCCGCCGTCAGCGCGCCGATCACCAGCACCATGAGAACGACGCCGAGATAGCCTGCCGAGCCGATGGCAAAATTGCCGAACAGGGCAGTCGCCTGATCGGCCTGCGGCGTCGCCATGTTGCGCGACGACCACCAGGAAAAGACGATGAAGACCAGCACCGCCGCCGCGCCGCCGGCGGCCGCGCCCTTCATGCCGGTGACCAGGAAATGCCGGCGGAATTCGCGTGCGATGAAAGCCGCCTCGGCGCCGACGAAATGCAGCACCTCGATGATGTGGCCGTTGCCGGCCATGGCGCCGCGGGTCGCGAACACCACGGTCAGCACGGTCGCCGACAGCATCAGCGCCAGTACGGCAATGCCGATGGTCACCGTGGTGCGGGCCATGGCCACCAGCCGGTCGACCCAGGTGCGGTGGTCGTCGAGCGACGCGCTCGGCAGTTTCGGCGTGATGGCAGCGCGCATGGCGGCGAAGTCGGGCGGGCTGTTCTCGTCGATGGTGACGATGATCAGGCGCGGCACCGGCAGCTCGTCAATGTTGAGACCGGAGCCCAGCCATGGCTCCAACAGCCTGGCGGTCGCCTCGCGGTCGATGATCCTCGTCGATTTCACGCCGGGAAATTCGGCGGCGATCTGCGAAGCCTGGGCAAGCGCTGCCTCCATGTCGAGGCCGTCGGCCGGCTTCACCTGGATCGTCGCCTCGCGCGAAATCTGGTTCTCCCAGACCGAGGCGGTGTCGCGCACCAGCGTCACCGCGCCGAAGGTCAGGCACGACAGGAAGGTCATGATGGCGATGACCAGCACCAGGGCGCGGCCGGCGATGTTCTGCGCCGGCACGATCGGCGCCATCCGGCGCTGGGCGCGCGGCTTTGCCTCGGCCGCCTCGGCTTCCTGCTCATGCTCTTCGAGATGTTCGGCCGACAGGTCAGTCATAGATGTCCAGCCTTCCGCCGGCCAGGATCATGCGGCGCGCGTCGACCTGTTCCATCAGGCCGAGATCGTGGGTGGCGATCACCACGGCGGTGCCCAACCGATTGAGCTCGATGAACAGCCGCAGCAGGCGCCGCGCCAGCGGCGGATCGACATTGCCGGTCGGCTCGTCGGCCAGCAGGATTTCCGGCTGCTCGATCAAGGCACGGGCGATGGCGGCACGCTGCTTTTCGCCGCCCGACAGGACCGGCGGCAGCACATGCATGCGCTCGCCCAGCCCCACCCATTTCAACAGCTCGGTGACGTCGGTGCGGTAGCTCGCTTCCTCGCGCCCGCGCACGCGCAGCGGCAGCGCGACGTTCTCGTAGGTGGTCATGTGGTCGAGCAGGCGAAAATCCTGGAACACCACGCCGATGCGGCGCCTGAGATGCGGCAGTTCGGCGCGAGAGATGCGCGAGCGGTCCTTGCCGAAGATGGTGATCAGCCCGCGCGTCGGTTTCAGCGACATGAACAAAAGGCGCAGCAACGTCGTCTTGCCGGCGCCCGAAGGCCCGCTCAGGAACTGGAACGAGCGCTCCGGTATGTGCAGGGAGATGTCGCGGAGGATTTCCGGACCCATGCCATAGCGAAGGCCGACATTTTCGAAGCGAATCAATTTCGACGACCTGAATTTCCCGGCAGTGCCGAGCCTGCCTGTTCTGCGAGAAGACCATCGGCCGGCATGGTTAACCGGCGGTTAATTCCTGTGCTGTTTCGGCTTGTCACGACGGCTCCGGTGGGGAAGCGTTAACCATTTTTGTTTACGCAAAAGAAACGAAAAGCGAACACGCGCAATAACGGGGCCATATGGCTGACGAACGAACCGCGCGCCCGGTTTCCGGCGAAATCATGACCGATCTACCGGCAATTGCCGTGGCGGACCGGATCGTGCGCTGCCCGGCCGCCGATATCGTCGATGCCGACTATGAAGTGATGCCGCGCTTTATCCCTGCCGTGGAAAGCGTTTCACCGCTGCCGCGCGCGATCGTTACGCCACCCATCGAGGGCATGGACATGCTGCGCAAGCCGGAGGCGCCGACGGAACGTCCGCCGGCCGCGCGCGGCGGGCCGATTTTCTGGATCGCCGGCATCGGTGCTGCCTTTGCCGCCTTCTGGGTCTCCGGCGGACATGCGCTGGTACGCCAGGCGCCGTTCCTGTCCGCCGCCCAAGCGTCGGCGCTGACCATTTCTGGCGTCACCTCACGCATCGACGCCTCAGGCGCCAATCCGGTGCTGTTCGTCGATGGCGAGGCCGCCAATGACGGGACAGGGCCGGCGACCCTGCCGCCGCTCGAAATCCGGGTGACGGGCAATGATGGACGCACAGCCCGCTATACGTTGGGGACATCCGGCCATTCGCTGGCTTCGGGCGAAAGATTCCGCTTTGCCAGCCGCCTCGACGTGCCTAAGAACGGCGTAAGGACCGTTTTGGTCACCTTCGCCGAATAGCGTGTGTCGATATTCAGGTGAGGCCGGCCTGCAAACAGCGGTTCCCTGCGCTTCCGGTGCTCACGTACTTTAAGTACGCTCCGCTCCGGTTCTCGGAAATCGCCGTTTTCGGCTCGGCCTGACCTGAATCTCAACACACGCTCGGTGTGAAGGCGTTGGGTAAAAACTTGAGGGGGCGAAAAATGCCAATCGTACGCAACAAGGACATCGAAGTCCTGTTTTCGGCGTCGGCGATCGCGCGCCGCAATCTCGAACTGGCCAAGGAGATCGCCGAGCACGACTATCATGATCTGCTGGTGATTTCGGTGCTGAAGGGTTCGTTCATCTTCGCCGCCGACCTGATCCGCGCCATGCATGATGTCGGCCTGTCGCCCGAGGTCGAGTTCATCTTCATTTCCAGCTACGGCGCCGGCACCACCAGCGGCGAGGTGAGGGTGCTGCGCGACATCGACAACGAGGTCGCCGGCCGTGACGTGCTTTTGATCGACGACATTCTCGAATCCGGCAAGACGCTGACCTTCACCCGCGACCTGATGCTGTCGCGCGGTGCGAAAAGCTGTTCCATCGCCGTGCTGCTCGACAAGCGCATGCGCCGCCAGACCGCGCTCGTCGCCGACTATGTCGGCTTCGACTGCCCCGATTATTTCGTCGTCGGCTACGGCATGGACGTGGCGCACGCCTTTCGCGAATTGCCGTTCGTGGGCGTTGTGAAGGGCGATGCGTGAGGCGAGAGCCTTGCACCGGCAAGTTCTGAAAAAGCCCTTAACGGCGCCGGAAAAATTAGCCTGGTCGGGCGCCGGGGGCTTTCAGGAAAAGTCAACTTTTCGCGGCCAAATTGCCGGCCATGGCAAAGCTTTTGATCGTCGAGGACGATGAGTCCGTCCGCACCCTCGCAGCCCGCGCGCTCGAACGCGCCGGCCACGCAATCGATATCGCCGCTGACGGCGCGCAAGGCCTGGCGCTGATACGCGCCGCGCATGGCGCATATGATCTCGTCGTCTCCGACATCCGCATGCCGGAGATGGACGGCATCGAGATGGCGATCGCAGCGGCCGCACTTTTTCCGGCGATGAAGATCATGCTGATGACCGGCTATGCCGACCAGCGCGAGCGCGCCGAGGAGTTGAACGGCATCATCCTCGATGTCGTGCAAAAGCCGTTCACGCTGGCCGAGATCCGCTCACGCGTCGAACGGGCGCTGATCTGCTTCGCCTAAAGCGCGTCGGGTTGAAACGGATTCATGCGACGTGCCTTAGGTCTTTGTTTTATGCATGTCGTTCTCCCAAAACCGAGGTCACTTTTGGGCGACATGCATTAGATATCCAACGTGGCAATCTATCTTCGCATCCCCTAATATGCCTGCGGGCAGCTTGGGGTGGGAAGAATGGCGCGTCAGCGTCGCAAACTTGAATCGACGGCGGAAGAACAGCCCGCAAGCGCGGAAACTCCGCCGTCGCCGCCGGAGCGGCCACGGCGTCTGCGCGACAAGTTTTCGCTTGCCGGCTTTGATACGTGGTCGACCACGGTTCGCAGCATTTTCCTCAACGCGCTCTTCCTGGTTGCCGTCATCATTGTTTTCCCGGTGCTGGTCAGCCAGTTCCGCCGTGACGAGGTGGTCATCGAGCCGATCGCCGTGCCCGAGGCGCTGAGCAAGGAAGGCCTGACCGCCGATGTTGCGGCAAGCCGGGTCTGGGATGGTCTTCAGGACGTAGCGGCGAAGGCTAAGACCAGCAAGGCAAGCATCAGCGCCATCCCGCAATCGCGGCGTGTCGAGTTTTCCTTTCCCGATTCCGGCTTCTCGATCGAATCGCTGATCTTCCATGTGCGCCGACTGTTCAACGCCTACGAGACGCGCATTTCCGGCGAATTCGTCTGTGCCGACGAGACATGTGGGCGCTCGGGCCTGCGCTTGCGGCTCAGGGTCGTGCGCGACACGGTCGAGATCATCGATCTGCCGCCGATCGGCGACCGGTCCGAGCGGGAATACTTCGCCGACGCCGCCTCCAGCATCATGGCGACCCTTGATCCGTTCGTTGCCATCGCCGCCGACGCCGAGAAGGAGCCTTTGCGGGCGACGACGTTGGCGCGACGGCTGATCCGCTCGCACCACAAGGATGCCAAATGGGCCTACAATCTCGTCGGACTCATCCGCTACAATGCCAATGACCTGCCAGCCGCTATCGAGGATTTCAGGGCAGCGATCGCGCTCGATGCCGGTTTTCTACCGGCGCGCCTCAATCTGGGAAATGTGCTGCGCGTCTCCGGCGACCTTGACGGAGGCCAGGCCGAGTTCCGAGAAGTGCATAGCCGTGACGCGACGAACGCGCTTGCCGTCGAGGGTTTCTCCGACATAGCGATGGCGCGCAAGCATACCGACGAGGCGATCAAATTCCTGGTCGAGGCGGCGGATCTCGATCCCGAGAATCCGCGCTACTACGCCAAGGCCGGCAAGATTGAGCTCGATCGCGGGCGCAAGGAGCAAGGCGTCGGCTTGTTGCGCCGTTCGCTCGAACTCGATCCCGGTTATATCGTGGCCTTCGCCTATCTGGCGTCGATGTATATTGGCGACGGCAATTACGAAGAGGCGGAGAAGGTGTTTCGCGACGCCGCCGACTATTCGCCGCAAAATGCCGAGGCGCAGGCGCAGGATGCCAATCTGCTGGCCTTGCTGCACAAATGGGATGCCGCGGCGCAGCGCTATGACCGCGCCAAGATCATCGAGCCCGGCAATGCCGGCTACTGGCTGGAATATGCCCACTGCCTGCAGGCGCTCAGTCAGCAGAAAGAGGCGTTGGAGGCGCTGGCAACGGCGGTCAAGCTGGCGCCCGACAAGGCCGAGATCTACAGCGCGCTTGGCGACAGTTATCGCGACACCGACCGCAAGCCCGAAGCGATCGCCGCCTACAAGAAGTTTCTGGAGTTGGACAAGACCAACTCGCCGACCCGGCCAATCGTCCAACGCTTCATCGAAATTCTGTCCGGCTGATATCGGCTTCAGGCCGTTTCGCGTGTTGCGGTAAGCACAGGCGCCGCGCTCTTGCGCCGCTCGGAGTTGAGCGCCAGCAGGCCGGCGCCGATGATGAGCACCGCACCGATCACGGTCGTCGACCTGGGCACTTCGGCAAAAAACAGGAAACCCCACAGCGGCGACCACAGGATGCCGGTGTATTCGAAAGTGGCGACGCGGTTGGCCGGCGCCAGCCTGTAGCCCTGCGACAGAAGGATCATGCCGGCGGAGGCGACGAAACCGCAGGCGGCCATCTTGAGGAAATCCGGCAGCGTCGGCAATATCCACGGTCGCACCAGGAATTCGACGCTGGGGTGGATGGCGTGGGTTATGCCGGCCAGGTGGAATGTGCCGGCAACCACGGCGGCGCCGATGAGATAGGCGCCGTTCTGATAGAAGGCCATCACCGTGGATGATTCGGTATCGCCGATCTTGCGGGCCATCAGCTGCGAGAAACCGTAGAGCGCCGCCGAGCCCAGCGACAGCAGCGCCGCCCAGTCAAACAGGCCGGCGCCGGGACGCACCATCACGATGACGCCAACCAGTCCGATCAGGACGGTTGCCAGCGTCCGCCAGGAGACGTGTTCGCCAAGATACGGCCCGGCCAGCGCCATGATGAACAGCGGCGCCATGAAATAGAGCGCCACGGCGTCGGCCAGCGGCAGCGCGGCGATGGCCAGATAGTACACCGTGTAGGAGGTGAACTGGATGAAGGCGCGGATCGTCAGCAGGCCGAACCGTTTCGACAGGATTGCTCGCAGCCCGACATCTGCTTGGACGAGGACGATCAGGATCGGCAAGGCGACGATCGAGCGGATCGCCATCACCTCGGTCACCGGGTAGCCGCTCGACACGGCCTTGACGAGCGGGTCCTGCAGCGAGAAAACCAGTACACCCAGGCACAGGCTCAGGATGCCGCGCACCATCCTATTCTGCATCTGCGGTTCGGCTCCTGCGCATATGATCCGAAGCTGTCGCCTGCGGCTAAAAAGAACCCGCCACCGTTTCGGGCAGCGGGCACGAGTGAGGACTCTTTATTGGTCCGCGGCTGATTTCGCAGCCGCATATCCAATGGGTGTAACAACTATCGTCCGGCGTTTGACATGTTGCAAACGAATTGGAATGATAGCTGTAATCAGATTTTCTTATGGCGGATTCCATGCGACCAACCCTCGACAGTGATCTACTGCGCACCTTTGTCGCCATCGCCGAGGCCGGCAATTTCACCCGGGCGGCCGAGCAGGCCGGCCGCACCCAGTCGGCGGTGTCGATGCAGATGAAGAAGCTGGAAGAGCTGGTCGGCGACAGCCTGTTCGAGCGCGGCTCGCGCGGCGTCGCGCTGACCCGGCGTGGCGGCGAACTCATCGTCAACGCCCGCCGCATCGTCTCGCTGCTCGACGAAACGGCGGCGTCGATGGCGGCGCCGCCGCTCGGCGGACCGGTGCGCATCGGCATTCCGGAGGAATATGGCCATGCCATCCTGTCGCGCGCGCTCGGCGCGTTTTCGAAACGCCACACCAAGGTCGAGGTCACCGTGCGCTACGCGCATTCGGAGGCGCAGCTGGCAGCGCTCGCCGCCGGCGAACTCGATCTATGCGTCGTGTTCGAATGGCAGGATCCGGCCGGCGGCGAAGTGCTAATGCACGACCCGACGGTCTGGGTGACGTCGACCCTGCATCACATGCACGAGGAACGGCCGGTGCCTATCGCGCTCTACAACCGGGTCAGCTGGTGCAAGGACTTCGCCATCAAGTCGCTGGAGCAGCGCGGGCTTGCCTATCGCGTCGCCTATACCAGCGACACCACAGGTGGTCTGAAGCTTGCGGTCACCTCGGGACTGGCGATCGCGCCGATCTCGCGCAGCAACATTCCGGACGGCTGCCGTGAATTGACGTCCGCCGACGGATTCGGCGACATCGATTCCTCGAATGTGGTGATGCACCGCAACCCGAATGCATCAGGCGAGGCGATCGACGGCATGCAGGAGGCGATCCGCGAGGCGTTCGTCAACCGGTAGAGTCGGCGACAGCTTTCATGGAAATGCGGACGGTCGCCGTTTGCTATTTTAGCTCAAGCAGCCGTTCCAGATAGCTGCGCTCGATGTCGGGGCTCAGCGCATTGCCGAGGCGCTTGCGGATCGCTTCCAGTATCTGGCGGGCACGCTGGACGTCGATCTCGTCGGGGACTTTCACTGAATCGCCGAAATCGGGGCCTTGGCTGGCGCGCGGTCGGCCGAGCGGGTCACGGTCGGCATTCTGCTGGCGACCGCCTTCCTGGCTGCCGCCCTGGTCGCCTTGCATGGCCTGCATCTGCTTCATCATGTCCTTGGCGCCCTTGCGCAGCGCCTCGAGCGCCCGGCCCTGGTGGCCGACGGCCTCGCCGCCCTGGCCCTCGCCAAGCGCCTGTTCGGCATTGCCCATGGACTTGCCGGCCTCGCCGAACCCTTCATTGGGCTCCATGCCCATGCCTTCGAGGCCTTTCTTCAGCTGCTCAAGGTCGCTTTTCAGCTGGCCCTGGCCTTCCTGCAGCTGCTTCAGCGCGTCGGCAAACTCCTGCGGCGTCATCTGCTGTTTCGGCTTGGCGAGCGGATCGCGGTCCTGGCCAACGCCCGGCAAGTCCTGGTCCTGGCCACCGCCAGACTGGTCGTTGGGGTTCTTGCCGCGCTGCATCTGGTCCATGCGGAAAGTGTCGTTCATCATCTCCTGCTGGCGGCGCAGGATATCGCCGAGCTTGTCCATCTGCTGACGCATCTGGCTGTCCTGCTCGCCGCCCTGCTGCTGACGGCCGGCCTGGAGATTGTTCATCATGTCCTGCAGCTGCGACAGCAATTGCTGAGCCTTGTCGCGATCGCCCGACTTTGCCAGGTTCTCGATCTGGTCCATCATGCGGTCGATGTCGCTCTGGCGCAGTTCCTGGCCATTCTGCTGCATCTGCGGCGCGTTCGGGTTCTGCTTGGCGCGCTCGGCGAATTCCTGCAGGAACTGGTTCATCGCCTCGCGCAGTTCCTTCATCGCCTTTTCGATTTCCTGGTCGCTGGCGCCATTCTTGATGGCGTCCTGCAGCGCCTGCTGCGCCTGGCGTAGCCGCTTTTCGGCGGCCGATAGGTTGCCCTCTTCGATGCCGAGCGCGATTTCCCAGAGAAAGGCGACCTCGCTGCGCAGCTGATCGTCGTTCCCGGCGAGCTTCAGCCGGCTGCGCGCGCTCATGATGGCAAGGTAGTGGGACATGTTGTCGAACGTATCTTCCGGCCGCAGCGTGATGGCGTCGATCAGGTCGAGCACGTGCGGCCTGGCATTGGCGTCGAGCGCCAGCAGGCGGCGCTGCTCGATCACCGCCCGCGCCAGCGGGTTGGCGAACGGCCGCTCGGGCATGACAAGCGTCTTGGTCTCGCTGGACGCCGAATGTCCGGCATCGTCGGTGGCGACCAACGTCAGCTTGATGCTGCTGCCGGCCCAGACATGCTCGGTCAGGTCCTTGGTGGTCTTGGCGGCATTCGACTTGCCGCCGCGGCGCGGTAGCGCCAGCGGCATTTCGGGCGCGCCGTAGAGCGGGTGCGCATCCGGCGCCTGCGGGTCGGCCAGTTCGAAGACCGCCTTGGCGTTGGCTGCGCCATAGTCGTCGTCGATCTGGTAGTTGAGTTCGAAGGCGCCGTTGGCTGCGCGCTTGGGCTCGCCGATGAAGCGGATCTGCGGCGGTTTGTCGGGGATCACGGCGAAGGCCCAGCGACCAAGCTGGTCCTCACCCGATTTCAGCGTCAGCGTGCCGTCGCCGGTCAGCTTGCCGGTGAACTGGCGCACCTTGGAAGGCGTTGCTGGGCTAGCTGCCGGCTTGGCGGTGGCCGCCTGCGGTCCGGCCGGGTCGATGGCGCGCGCATTGCCATCCTTGTCGGCATAGGCAAGCGTTTCCTCGCCCGAGCCTCCGGTCACGCGCAGCGAGACATCGCTGCCTTCAGGTACATGAAACGTTGGCGTCGCCTGGTTGGCGTCTGCGGTCAGGAAGATCGGCGGCTTGCCGGTGTAGGCCGGCGGCGTCACCCAGGCATCGATGCGCGGCGGTACGGCATCGTGCGCGCCGTGGGCGCTGAAGCCGTCGGCTATCCTGCCGCCGGTCGGCCCGAAGGAGAAGGCAAAGGCGGTGACGAGCAGGAGTGCCGCCACGGCGCGCAGCCCCCAGGGGTCGCGCTCCGGCACGCGCGTGCGCGGCAGGTCGGCGCCGATTCTGTCGAGTTTGGCGGCCATGCGCTTCTGGTGTTCGCGCCACAGCGCCTGCGAGAAGCTGCTGTCCCGGCCGCTTGGTCGGTCGGCCTGCACCAGCACGGGGCTGTGCAGCAGTTCGTTGGCGGCCTCGATGCGGCGATCGACCTCAGCGGCAGCAGGCAGGCGGAAGAAGCGCAACGGATAGAGCGCTGCCACCCCAGCCAGGCCGAACGCGGCGACAAGGCCGATCCGTACAATATCCGGAAGCCGCGAGAAAATACCGAACCAGGAGATGCTGAGATACAGGCTGGCGATAATGATCAGCGGCAGCAGCAGCGGCCAGCCGCGCTCGACCACCATCGAGACCCGCGTCGCCAGCCGACTCAAGGCCAGGCGCCCGGCCAGGCCGCGATCGTTGCTGAAGGTGGGTCGTTGCGTCATCGGCCCTTCCTGGAATCGGACAGGATAGCCCGATCCTTACGACTCGAAGAATACCAGCAAACACGGCAAAGGCGAGGCGCTTTTAAAAAACGTGAAGCAGGCCGCGATAGTTGCAATCAGAAGTTTGCAGGATTTGCATTCGCCCCACAGACCAGCACCGCGACGCGTTCGCCCGGTGCCGGTGCGTAGCGGCCGGACAGGATCGCCGCGAAGGCAGCCGCACCACCCGGCTCGGAAATGATCTGCACTCGGTTCCACAGCGCCCTCTGGGCGGCGATGATGTCGTCGTCGCTGACCAGGATGGAACGTTCGACGAAGGCCTCGGCGAGCGGGAACATCAATTCGCCGACGCGCTTTGGCGCCAGCGAATCGGCGGCGATGCCTTCCGCCGGCGCGTCGACCGGATGGCCCGCCTCGAAGGCGCGATGAAGCGTCGGCGCGCCCTCGGGCTCGATGGCGATGATGCGAATGCGGCCAGCGAACCAGGCGGCGATGCCGCCGATCAGGCCACCACCGCCAACGGCGACCAGCAGCGTCTCGATCTCAGGCAGATCGTTCTCGATCTCGAGCCCGAGCGTGCCTTGGCCGATCAGCGTTTCCTCCTGGTTGAAGGCGTGGATCTGCAAGGCGCCGGTTTCCTCGGCGAAACGTTCGCTGGCGGCCAGCGCTTCGGCATAGCGGGCGCCGCCGACGACGAGGTCGGCGCCATAGAAGCGAATGCGGTCCAGCTTGGCCTGCGGGCTCACCTCAGGAACGAAAATGGTTGCCTTGTGGCCGAGCCGCATGGCGGCGTAGGCGACGGCGGCGCCATGGTTGCCGCCCGACGCGGCGACGACGCCGGCCTTGGGGACCGGCCGCTCCAGCAGATTGGTGAAGGCGCCGCGCGCTTTGAACGAGCCGGAATGCTGCAGGCATTCGAGCTTGAGATCGACCGCCAGCGGCGGCTGGTCGAAGTCGGCCATGTCGACGCGCAGCACTGGCGTGTGTCTGATATAGGGGCGGATGCGCGGTTCCATAGCGGCAATGCGTTCGCGTGTGACGGTGTTGCCCTGCGCCATGACTTGTTCCTCGTATAAAAAATCTCGGCTATGCCAGCCAGTCGGGTACCGAATCCAGCCCGATCAGATCGTCATAGGTCAGCCGCGGGCGCACGATGTGGAAACGGTCGCCGTCGACCAGCACCTCGGGCACCAGCAGGCGGGTGTTGTAGGTGCCGGCCTGCACGGCGCCGTAGGCACCGGCGGTGGAAACAGCGACGAGATCGCCGGCCTTCAGCCTGGGCAGATCGCGGTCGAGGCCGAGATAATCCCCGGTCTCGCAGACCTGGCCGACCACGTCGACCATCATGCGCGGCGTGTCGGCCGGCGGCTGCACGACCGGCTTGATGTCGTGGAAGGCATCGTAGAGCGTCGGCCGGATCAGATCGTTCATGGCGGCGTCGACGACCAGAAAATTCTTGGCGTCGCCTTCCTTCACGAAAATCACTTCCGAAACGAGGATGCCGGCATTGCCAACGATCAGCCG
The DNA here is from genome assembly GCF_013170805.1 of Mesorhizobium sp. NZP2077. Taxonomy (NCBI): domain Bacteria; kingdom Pseudomonadati; phylum Pseudomonadota; class Alphaproteobacteria; order Hyphomicrobiales; family Phyllobacteriaceae; genus Mesorhizobium; species Mesorhizobium sp. NZP2077. The sequence continues at coordinate 1,598,693 of NZ_CP051293.1, forward strand.
GCCCGGCTCGAACATCACTTTCAAACCGAGCTTGGTGACATGCTTCCTGACGACCTGGGCGTAAGCATCGGGCAAGGGCGGCGGATTGTTGTCGACGCGATAGGGAATGCCGAGGCCGCCGCCGAGATCGACATGATCGATGGCATGGCCATCCGCCCGCAGCGCGCCGACCAGATCGACCAGCAGAGCGAAGGCGTCGTCGAAGGGCTGCAACTCGGTGATCTGGCTGCCGATATGGGTGTCGATGCCGGTGACCTTGATGCCCGGAAGCGTTGCCGCGCGGGCATAGACCTGCCGCGCCCGCTGCCACGGTATGCCGAACTTGTTCTCGGCCTTGCCGGTGGAGATCTTCTTGTGGGTCTTGGCGTCGACATCGGGATTGATGCGCAGCGAGATCGGTGCCACCTTGCCCAGCGCCGTGGCACGGGCCGACAGCAGCTCGAGCTCGGGCTCGGATTCAACGTTGAAGCAAAGGATGCCGGCTTCGAGCGCGAAGTCCATCTCGCGCGCGGTCTTGCCGACGCCCGAGAACAGGATCTTGCCGGGCGGGACGCCGGCGGCCAGCGCCCGGCGCAACTCGCCTTCCGAAACCACGTCGGCGCCGGCGCCGAGCTTGGCCAGGGTCCGCAGCACCGCCTGGTTGGAATTGGCCTTCATGGCGTAGCAGACCAGCGCGTCCAGCCCGGCAAAGGCCTGGGCGAACACCCGGTAGTGCCTGGTCAAGGTGGCGGTGGAGTAGCAGTAGAACGGCGTGCCGACCTGTGCGGCGATATCGGGGATTGCCACGTCTTCGGCATGGAGCACGCCGTCGCGGTAGTCGAAATGGTTCACGAGAGTGGTTCCGGAAAGTTGGAGCACGAAGAGATCGGGCTGGAAAGCCGCGGTCTCATAGGCTCTAGATCAGCGGGTCGAGGAAGAACTTCTTGTCCTTGACCGGTTTTTCCGGCTCCGGCGGCAACGGCTGCTTGGCCCTCTCGGCATCCTTGCGCGCCTGTTCGGCGGCCTCATAGGGGGTGTCAAGACCGGCCTTGCGGCCGCAGGCGGTCACGGCGGCCATCGCCACCAGCAGCGTCAGCGTCACCAAAATCCTGCTTCCGGTCATCGATCCATCCGTCCGAAACGTTTTGTCAGCCGCCGCTTTTAGCCGAGTTCTCGGCGTATTGCACCCCTGGCTCAATCTTTCGCCAGTCGCTTTTTCCAATAGCGAATCTGCTTCCTCACTTCCGACGGCGCGGTGCCGCCGAAACTGGTGCGACTCTTGACCGAGTTCTGCACCGCCAGCACCGAGAAAATATCCGATGTGATACCGGGGTTGATTGACTGCAGGTCCTCCAGCGAAAGCTTCTCCAGGCTCACCTTTTTCTCCTCGGCCAACGCCACCGCGCGGCCGGTGACATGATGCGCCTCGCGGAACGGCAGGCCGAGCGTGCGCACCAGCCAGTCGGCGAGGTCGGTCGCGGTCGCGTGGCCGGAGCCGGCGGCCTTCTTCATCGCGGCTGCGTTGACTGTCATGTCCGAGACCATGCCTGTCATCGCCGCCAGCATCAGGTCGAGTGTCTCGGCGGCATCGAACACCGATTCCTTGTCTTCCTGCATGTCCTTGCCATAGGTCAAAGGCATGCCTTTCATCACCGTCAACAGGCCGACCAGATGGCCGTTGACGCGGCCTGTCTTGCCGCGCACCAATTCTGCGGCGTCAGGGTTCTTCTTCTGCGGCATGATCGAGGAGCCGGTGGAAAACGAGTCCGACAGCCTGATGAAGCCGAATTGCGGCGTCGACCAGATGATGATCTCCTCAGCCAGCCGCGACAGATGCGTGGCGCAGATCGCAGCCATGCCGAGGAATTCCAGCGCGAAATCGCGATCGGAGACGCTGTCCAGCGAATTGCGCATCGGCTCGCGGAAGCCGAGCGCCTTGGCGGTCTGATGGCGGTCGATCGGGAAGCTGGTGCCGGCAAGCGCCGCCGCACCCAGCGGGCTCTCGTCCATGCGCTCGATAGCATCGCGCACGCGCGACAGGTCGCGCGAAAACATCTCGACATAGGCCATGCAGTGATGGCCGAAGGTCACCGGCTGCGCCGCCTGCATGTGGGTAAAGCCCGGCATCACGGTCGCGGCATGTTGCTCGGCCCGCTCGAGCAGCGCAGTGATCAGCCCCTTCAACGCCTCGGCGACGCGAAAGCATTCGTCCTTGACCCAGAGCCTCAGGTCGACCGCCACCTGGTCGTTGCGCGAACGCGCGGTGTGCAGGCGGCCGGCGGCCGGGCCGATCAGGTCGGCAAGGCGCGCTTCGACATTCATGTGGATGTCTTCCAGCCTGGTCGAAAACTCGAATATGCCGGCCTCGATCTCTTTCAGGATCGTGTTCAGCCCGTGAGCGATTTTTTCTTGATCGGCCGCCGAAATAATGCCCGTTTGCGCCAGCATTTCGCTATGGGCGATGGAGCCGCGGATGTCCTGCGCGTAGAGTTTGCGGTCGAACGAGATCGAGGCGTTGATCGCTTCCATGATCGCGGCCGGACCCGAGGCAAATCGTCCGCCCCACATCTGGTTGCTGGTCTTCTTGTCGCTCATCGCTATAAAACCCGTGCTCTGGAGCAGTTTTGAGAACATGGCAGACGGAAACAGATTTTTCCCGGCCCCGCGCCTGATCCTCGCCGCCCTGGTGACGGGAGCGCTGGCCGGCGCGGTCGCGGTATATGTCAGCGAGAGCCGGTCTGGCAACAATGCACCGGCGCAAGTGGCCGTCGGCGACAGCAAGGACGACGTCGCCTGCGCCACCAAGAGCGACCGCGCCAAGAAGGTCGCGGCCGCTGCGACCGGCGAAGTCGCCGCCCTGTTGCCCGCCGACCCGCCGCAATCCATGAAAAGCCTTGCCTTCAACGGCCCGGACGGCAAGCCGATGACGATCGCCGACCATGCCGGCAAGACGGTGCTGCTCAACCTCTGGGCGACGTGGTGTGCGCCGTGCCGCGCCGAAATGCCGGCGCTCGATGCGCTGCAGAAGGAGAAAGGCAGCGACGCCTTTCAGGTCGTCGCCGTCAATGTCGATGCCGGCGACGATGTGAAGCCGAAGAAGTTCCTCAGGGATACCGGTGTGGAGACGCTCGGTTACTACCGGGATTCGACGGTGGCGCTGTTCAACGACCTCAAGGCACGCGGCCTGGCGCTCGGCCTTCCCGTCACCATGCTGATCGACGGCGAAGGCTGCCTGATCGCGCATATGAACGGTCCGGCCGAATGGTCGGGTCCTGACGCCAAGCGGCTGGTCGAGACCGCGCTAGGATCGTGACTCTTTGTTTTGACGCAATTCCCTAGGGAAAGCGCTACGCGCTTTTCCCGGGAAACCGTTCACACTTTTCCTGGAATTGCTTTAGGCCGAGCGCACGCTTGGCTTGAGCAATACGAGACTGCCATCCTGGCGGTCGGCGCGCACCGGAGCGCGCTTGCCGTGGCCGGTCAGGTCGTCGAACGCCTCGATCGGCGCCGGTTTGCCGAGATAGTAGCCCTGGCCGATCTCACAGGCTTCCGCATCCAGGAACTTCAGCTCGCCAAGCGTCTCGACGCCTTCGGCAAGAACCGGCAGGCCAAGGCCGCGCCCCAACCCCAGCACGGCTCGCACGATTGCCGCCACCTGGCCGTTGGTATCGACCGCCTTGATGAAGGAGGAGTCGATCTTGATCTTGTCGAAGGGGAAAGCGCGCAGGTTGGAGAGAGAGGAATAGCCGGTTCCGAAATCGTCCATGGCGACGCGCACGCCCAGCGCCTTGACCTGCCGCAGGCTTGCCAGCGCGCGCGGCATGTCCTTCACCAGCGCAGTTTCGGTGATCTCGAGTTCCAGTCTTGTCGGGGCAAGCCCTGTCCTCAGCAGCGTCTCGTGCACCTTGCGGCTGAAATTGTGATTGTGAAGCTGGACTGCGGAGACGTTGACGGCGACCGTCAGCGGATTTTCCCAGCGGGCGGCTTCCGCGCAGGCCGCGTCGAGCACCCAGTCGCCGATCTGGCCGATGGCGCCGCTGTCCTCGGCCACCGGGATGAATATTGCCGGCGAAACATCACCGCGCTCGGGATGGCGCCAGCGGATCAGGGCTTCGAAGCCAACCATCCTGCCGCTACTGATCTCCTTCTGCGGCTGGTAGACGAGGTAGAATTCGCCACGCACGACGGCCTGGCGCAATTCGTGCTCCATCACGCGCTTGTCGCGGGCCTCGGCGCCCATCGACGCCTCGAAATAGCGGAAAGTGTCCCGGCCTTCGATCTTGGCGCGGTAGAGTGCCGTGTCGGCATGGCTGATCAGGCTGGTCTGGTCTTCGGCATCGAGCGGATAGATCGCGATGCCGATGCTGGCCGAGACCAGCCCGCCGCCAACCGCGGCCCGGTTCTCCTCGCGCATGGCGGCGAGCAGTGAGCCTGCGATGCGGCCCGCCGCCTGCGGGTCGGGCAGGTTGGGAGCGATGATGGCGAACTCGTCGCCGCCGAGGCGGGCAAGCATCTGTCCGTGGCGCAGAACGCCGGCTGCGCAGCTTGCCACTTTCTGCAGCATCGCATCGCCGGCGCCATGTCCGTAAAGGTCGTTCACCTCCTTGAAGCGGTCGAGGTCGAACAACAGGAGCGCAAGATGCCGGCCTTTCACGCCCTTGTCGGCATTGGCGGTCCGTTTCATGGATGCGATTTCCATGTCGAGACGGCTGGAAAAGGAGCGGCGGTTGGCAAGTCCTGTCAGCGGGTCGAAATGGGCGAGGCGGAGGATCTCCTGCTCCGCCTTCTTGCGTTCACGGATGTCGCGGACGGCGATGACGTTGTGGGGCTTGCCGCAATAGTCGATGCTTCGGGCGATCAGCTCGACGGGAATTCGCGTTCCGTCGCGGTTCCTCAACTCCGCCTCCCGTGGCTGGCCTTCCAGGCTGGCCGCGTCTGTTGCGGTGTGTCCGTCGAAGAGCTCGCCGAGTTCCATGCCGTTCAGCGCTGCTGCCAGCGTGCCGGTCAGCATGCCCATGCTGTCATTGGCGCTGACGATGCGATTGCCGTCGCAGACGATCAGGCCCTCCACGGCGGCATTGGCCAGGCCGTGCATGCGATCGACCTCGAGCTTCTGGCGACGGAAGCGCAAATCGATCCACAGCGCCGATGCCGACAGCACCAGGATCACCAGCGTGGCGGCCGCGGCCGCGAAAGCCTGCGAGGTCGGCTCGATCGTGTATTCGGATATGACGATCGAGGAATCGGGAAAGATCGAGACGGCACCCATGCCGATGAAATGCAAGGTGCAGATCGCCAGCGTCAGTAGCACCGCGCCGACGGACGTCGCCACCCGGGAGGGGCGGCGCAGCACGACACGCAGCGCCAGCGCCCCGAGTGTCACGCCGGCCAGCAGGGAAGCGGCGACCATCAACAGGTTCCATTCGATGCGGCCCTGGACCTCGAATGCCGCCATGCCGATGTAGTGCATGGCCGCGATGCCGCCGCCCAGAACGGCGCCGCCGACGAGATGATAGTCGAACTCGTCGCGCAAGGTGGCGATCCACATGCCGGCCGCCGTCAGCGTGACCGAGGCGGCGAGCGAGAGCACGGAGAGCCACGGATCGTAGGCACTGGGTATGCCCGGTGTGAACGCAAGCATGGCGATGAAATGCGTTGCCCAGATGCCGAAGCCGGTCGAGGTGGCCGCAATCATCAGCCAGGCAAGCCGGTTCCGGTCTGTCGAGCGGCTGATGTGATGAAGCAGGCTGACAGCAGAGAAACAGGAAATTCCGCAGATCAGCGCGGCGAGTGCGACCAGTCTCAGATCGTGCTGGTTCACGATACAATTGTAGACCGTCAACATCCTGTTTCCCCAAGCCCATTGGAAATAAAAAGGAAATATGACTGATTACTGCTTGGCTGTTGAAGGATCGATAAGGCTTCCTGCAACCAGAGCGTGCTTCCTCAGCGCGCGTCCATCAGTTGCCGCAGAGCATTTCAACGTCCCGTAGCGGGATAATCATGTCTTTACGTCCCCGGCAGTCGCTCTAGCTATCTCAGACGCCGGTGTGCCGTTTGATGCCGGCCAAGCCGCCGAGGGAGAGGGGCGAGCAGCTGTGCAAAGGCCGGAGAGCCACAACAGAACTGTCACATACCTTCTCTAAGAGAGCCGGCAAGGATTTGCGCAAGACACTTGTCACCAGCCACTCAAGAGGGAAAAACCATGACTATGATCAAGCGGGGCTTCGTTGCCCTCGCCGCTGGTGCGCTCAGCACCGCGCTGGCGATGCCTGCCTTTGCGGAACCGGTAAAATTCGATTTCTGGTTCGGCCTTTCGGGCGACCTCGCCCGTGTCGTCGACACGATGTGCAAGAACTTCAACGCCTCACAGACCGACTATGAAGTCGTCTGCACCAGCCAGGGCAACTACGACGCTACGCTGCAGAATACCATTGCGGCCTTCCGCGCCGGCAAGCAGCCCGCCATCGTCCAGGTCTATGACGTCGGCACCGCCACCATGATGCTGTCGGGCGCCTACAAGCCCGCCGACAAGCTGATGGAAGAAAACGGCTACAAGATCGACTACGCCGACTATTTCCCCGGTATCGCGCGCTATTACGCCACGTCGAAGGGCGAGATGCTGTCTTTCCCGTTCAATTCGTCGACCGCGCTGATGTACTGGAACAAGGATGCCTTCGCCAAGATCGGCAAGACCGAAGCGCCAAAGACCTGGGAAGATGTCGGCGCCGACCTCAAGGCCATGAAGGATGCCGGCTATGAGTGCCCGATGGCCATCAACATCTCGGCCAATGAAAGCTGGCAGCTGATGGAGCAGTTCTCGGCCATCCACAACCAGCCGATAGCCACCAAGAACAACGGCTATGACGGCCTCGACGCCCGCCTCGAAGTCAACAAGACCAAGTTCGTCCAGTACGTCACCGATCTGAAGAAGTGGTATGACGCCGGTCTCATCAAGATCAAATCCAAGGACCTCGGCCAGGACATGGTCCAGGCCTTCGCCTCGGGCACCTGTCAGGTCATCCTGACCTCGGTCGGCGACCACGGTACCGTCGGCAGGACCCAGAAGGAAGGCATGAAGTGGGATGTCGCCGAGCTGCCGGTCTATGCCGGCACCGAGCGCAAGAATTCGCTCGTCGGCGGCGCTTCTTTGTGGGTCCTCTCCGGCAAGTCGGATGCGGAATACAAGGGCGCGGCCGCGTTCCTCAACTTCATCCACGACCCCAAGACGGCTCTGTTCTGGTCGACCAACACCGGCTACATCCCGGTGACCAAGTCGGGCTTCGACTACATGAAGGGCCAGGGGTTCTACGACAAGGCACCCTACAAGGGCCGTGAAACCGCGATCGCCAGCCTGACCGCGTCCGAGCCGACCGAAATCACTCGCGGCATCCGGCTGGGCAACTTCACCCAGATCCGCGCCGAGTTCGGAACGCAGATGCAGGCGATCTTCGCCAACAAGGTCAGCGTCCAGGAAGGCCTCGACACGCTGGTCAAGAATGGCGACGCCATCCTTGAGCGCTTCCAGCAGACCTATCCGGGCAAGACCCTGCCCTGATCGCTGGAAATTTTCGGGCCGCCCGTCGACTCCCGTGCTTCGAGTCGACGGGCGGTTGTTTCGCGTATTTAATGCAAACGTGACTGGCCGCTCAGCGGCATCGGTGGACCGATGGAAAAACGCGTCACTTTCAGCAGTTGGACGATCGGCATCCTTTTCGCGGTGCCGCAACTCCTCCTGATCTTCACGTTCTTCTACTGGCCGGCCGGCCAGGCGGTATACTGGTCGCTGACGCTGCAGCAGCCCTGGGGCGGCGGCAACATCTGGGTCGGGCTCGACAATTTCCGCTCGATCCTGGCCAACGCCGACTACTGGAACTCGATTACGGCCAGCCTCGTCTTTGCCGGCATCAGCACGGGGCTTGCGATGTTCATCGCGCTCGTGCTCGCCGCCTTGACCGATCGGCAGCTCGCCGGCTCGCGCCTCTATCGCGTGGTGCTGATCTGGCCCTACGGCATCGCCGCACCGGCGCTGGCGCTGGCGTTCCGCTTCATTCTGGCGCCGGAGGCGGGGTTCCTTTCCGTCATCAACCGGATGTGGCCGGGGATCTGGGATCCGGGTCTCGATGGCGCGGATGCCATGGCGTCGATCATCGTCGCCTTCTCGTGGAAGTATGTCGGCTACAACTTCATTTTCTTCATGGCCGCGTTCCAGGCCATACCCCGCTCGCTGATCGAGGCCGCCGCAATGGATGGTTCGGGCGTCATCAGGCGTTTCTGGGACATCCAGTTCCCGCTGATCACGCCAACGATCTTCTTCCTTTTGGTCATCAACATCACCGAAAGCTTCCAGGATTCCTTCGGCATCGTCGACATCATGACATCAGGCGGCCCGGCGAACTCGACCAATCTGATGGTCTACAAGATTTATTCCGACGGCTTTAAAGGTTTGGATTATTCGGGTGCCGCTGCGCAGAGCATCATCCTGATGATGCTCATTATCGTGCTCACCATCTTCCAGTTCCGCTTCATCGAGCGGCGGGTGCATTACGGGTGAGGATGACATGGTAGAGCGCACCCCATTCCTCAATTTCTTCACGCATCTGATCCTGTTCGTCGGCTTCGTCTTCTGCATCGCGCCGTTCGTGGTCGTGGTGATTGCGGCGTCGCACAACCTGCGGGATGTCAACGATGTGCCGATGTCGCTGCTGCCGGGCAGCGACTTCTGGGTCAACATCAAGACGGCGTGGGTGACGGCCGATCTCGGCCCCAAGCTGCTCAACAGCTTCATCGTCGCCGGCGGCGTGGCGGCGGGCAAAGTGATCATTTCGGCGCTCACCGCCTTCTCGATCGTCTATTTCCGCTTTCCCGGCCGGATGTTCATCTTCTGGCTGATCTTCGTCACCCTGATGCTGCCGCTGGAAGTTCGCATCGTGCCGACCTACGCGGTCGTCGCCAACGTGCTGTCGCCCTATCAGACCATCCTCGACGTGACTGGCTTGAGCTGGCTGATCGAGAAGGTGTCAGGCGTGCAGGTCTCGCTCAGCCTCGGGCTGCTCAATTCCTACCCCGGCCTGATACTGCCGCTGGTCGCCACCGCCACCGGGACGTTCCTGTACCGGCAGTTCTTCCTGACGGTGCCGGATGAGCTCACCGAGGCGTCGCGTATGGATGGTGCAGGACCGCTGCGTTTCTTCATCGACGTGCTTTTGCCGCTGTCGCGCAACAACATGGCCGCGCTCGGAACCATCATGTTCCTGTGGGCCTGGAATCAGTATCTGTGGCCCCTGCTCATTACCACTGACCAGTCGCATGCGATGGCGGTGACCGAACTCAAACAGCTGATCCCTAATGTCGGCGGCACTCCGGAATGGCACATTGCCATGGCCGGCACGCTAATCGTGATGCTGCCGCCGCTGCTTGTCGTGGTGCTCATGCAACGCTGGATCGTGCGTGGCCTGATCGCCACCGAGAAATAACAGGAGACAAAAAATGGCCTCCATCACCATTCGCGGCGTCAAGAAGAATTACGCTAAGACGCAGGTCGTGCACGGCGTCGACCTCGACTTCGCCTCGGGGGAATTCGTCGTCATCCTGGGGCCGTCCGGCTGCGGCAAGTCCACGCTGCTGCGCATGATCGCCGGGCTGGAAGACATTTCCGGCGGCACGATCTCGATCGACGGCATCGTCGTCAACAAGCTGGAACCACGCGAGCGCGGATGCGCCATGGTGTTCCAGAACTACGCGCTCTATCCGCATATGAGCGTGGGGCAGAACATAGGCTATTCGCTCAAGGTCGCCGGTGTTCCCGCCGCTGAACGCACACAGCGCATCCAGTCGGTCGCCCGCACGCTCGAACTCGAACATCTGCTCGACCGCAAGCCGATGGCGCTTTCCGGCGGCCAGAGGCAACGCGTCGCCATGGGCCGGGCGATGATCCGCGAGCCGAAAGTGTTCCTGTTCGACGAGCCGCTGTCCAATCTCGACGCCAAGCTGCGCGTCCAGATGCGCTCGGAAATCCGTAAGCTGCATCGCCGGCTGAACGCCACCTCCGTCTTCGTCACCCACGACCAGGTCGAGGCGATGACGCTGGCCGACCGGCTGGTGATCATGAACGGCGGAAAGGTCGAGCAGGTCGGCACGCCAGGTGAGATCTACACCCGGCCGGCCAGCCGCTTTGTTGCCACCTTCGTCGGTGCACCGGCGATGAACATTCTCGAAGGCACGGTCGATCTCGACGGGCTGTCGCTGCTCGGCGGCAGCCGGCGGCTGGCGATGACACGCACCGGCCTGCCGGTCGGCACGAAGGTCGCGATGGGCATCCGGCCGGAAGCCGTCCGGCTGGCGGCGCCCGGCACGACAGGCGCGATCGACGCCACCGTCGACCTGGTCGAGGAACTGGGTGCGGGGCGGGTCATCTATGTCGATCTCGACGGCGCGCCGTTTTCGGTGATGACGTCCGAGGCCATCCACCCAGAGCCCGGCAGTACGGTCGGCCTGAAGATCTCGCCGGAGGACATGCATTTCTTCTCGTCGGAGACGGGAAGCCGCCTCGATGTCTTCAAGGCGTCCGTTCCCGAGCCGGCGCTCTGATTTTCAAGCCACCGCGCGCCGAGCTGTTGGCCGCTCAGGCGAACACATGCGCCTTTCCCGACACGGTGAGCCGCACGATCTCACCGACCGCCGGCGCGTCCATGCCGGATTTGCGCAGGATCAGCGGTGTGTTGCCGATCGCGGCGGCATCCGGCGGATCGGCATTGTTCAAGAGCCTCACCGCGATCGTGCATGTCGAGCCGGCGAATTCCGATTCCGTCACTTGGCCGAACAACATGTCAGTGGTGCCCGACATGCCTTCGCGCGATGTTCTCTTGAGGGCAATCTGCTCCGGCCGCAGCATGATGCGGGCGATATCGCGGCTGTCATTGGTATCGACGGCGATGCGGCCGAGCGGCGAGTTGGCGAAACCACCCGCTATCTTCGCCGGCAGGATGATGGCGTCGCCGAGGAACTCGGCGATCATCCTGTCTTTCGGCTTGAGGTAGAGATCGCGCGGGGTGCCGACCTGCGAGAACTTGCCGTCGCGCATCACCGCCACCTGGGCAGCGAAGGACAGCGCCTCGGCCTGGTCGTGCGTCACCAGGATGGTGGTGATGCCGGCCGCCTCCAGCAGTTCGGCGACCGCCTTGCGCATCGAGGCGCGCAGGCCAGTGTCCAGGGCCGAGAACGGCTCGTCGAGCAGCATCAGCCGCGGCTTCATCGCCATGGCGCGGGCGAGCGCCACGCGCTGCTGCTGGCCGCCGGAGAGTTCGTGCGGGCGGCGCTTGAGGACCGCCTTGTCCAGCCCGACGATATAGGCGAGTTCGACGATGCGCTCGGCACGCTTATCCTCGCTCCGGTCCATGCCGAAACCGATATTGTCCGATATGGTCAGATGCGGGAACAGGGCGCCGTCCTGCGCCACCACGCCGATGCCGCGGCGATGTGCCGGGACAGCGACGCCGTCCTTGGCCAGGACCTCGCCGTCGAGCACGATGCGGCCCTGGTCCGGGGCCTCGAAGCCGGCGATCAGCCGCAGCAAGGTGGTCTTGCCGCAGCCGGAGGGTCCGACGATTGCGGTCCGGCTGCCGCTGGCGACACTGAGGTCGACGCCGGCAAGGGCTGCGACCGGGCCGTAATGCTTGGTGAGAGCGCTGATTTCGAGAAAGCTCATCGTCCGGCCATCCGTTTCGACTGGACATAGAGCAGCCAGGTCAGGGGCAGCGACATCGCCACCATGATGAAGGCGTAAGGGGCGGCCGAGGCATAATCGATCTCGCCGCTGTAGGACCAGAACGCCATCGCCAGTGTGCGGGTGCCGTTCGGCGCCAGCATCTGTGTCGCGGTCAGCTCGTTCATGATGCCGAGCGCCACCAGCGCCATGCCGGCCGCGGCACCGGGCGCCGACAGACGGATGGTCGTCGACCACAGCGCGTTGAGCGGACGCCGGCCGAGGCTGGACGCGGCGCGCTCGAGTTCGACCGGCGCCTGGGCGATCGAGGCGCGCAGGCTGACCAGGGCACGCGGCAGGAACATGAGTGCATAGGCGACCAGGATTGTGAACAGCGTCTGATAGAGGGGCAGGGCGATGCGCACGGTGATGGTGACCAGCGCCAGCGCGATGACGACACCCGGTAGCGAGCCGACGATGTAGTTGCAACCCTCCAGGACGCGCTGCAACGGCCCCGGCGCGCGGATCGAGATCCAGGCCATCGGCATGGCGGCGGCGGTGGCAAGCAAGGCGCCGGCAAGCGCCAGGAACAGCGTCTGGCCGAGCGCCAGGCCAATCTCGTCGAGACGCCAGACGTCGGCGCCACCGGCGACGAGCCAGCGGCCGATGGTGACGAACGGCACGCCAAGCGCCAGCAGTGTGGTGACGACAAGCAAGAGCAGGCTCGGTATGGTGGCACGGCCGAGGCGGGTGCGTTGCTGGTAGCGCGCCGCGCCGGAGCCGACACGGGCATAACGCTCCTCGCCGCGCACCAGCACTTCGAGGCCCAGAAGCACGAAGCAGCAGGTCACCAGGACGCCGGCCAGCATGTTGGCGGCCGGTCCGTTGAAGGTCGACTGGAACTGGTCGACGATCGCCGTGGTGAAGGTGTCGAAGCGGATGAAGACGTAGAGGCCGTATTCGGCCAGCAGATGCAGTCCGACCAGCAGCGAGCCGCCGCAGATGGCGAGCCTGAGCTGCGGCACCACGACACGCCAGAAGACGCGCCAGGGTCCAAGGCCAAGGGCGGCGGCGGCATCCTCCAGCGCCGGGTCGAGGCGACGCAGCGCCGCCGATATGGGCAGATAGAGGAAGGGGAAATAGGCGATCACGGACACCAGCACGCCGGCCCACAGGCCGTGCAGCCCGGGCACCATGGTGATCCAGGCATAGGAGTGGACGAAAGCGGGAATAGCGAGCGGCGCCACGCACAGCCACGCCCACAGCCTGGCGCCAGGCAGGTCGCTGCGCTCGGTCAGCCAGGCCAGCGCAACAGACAGCACGATGGCGATCGGCACGGCCAGCAGCACCAGCAGCGTCGTATTGACCAGCAGCTCGCCGACGCGCGGCCGGAAGACCAGCGCCGAAACGGTCTCCCAGCCTGTCTGCACCGCGATCCAGATGATGAAGGCGAGCGGCACAAGGGCGAGCAGCGAGACGAGCACAGCGGCAGTGACAAGCCAGGGTGCGGCCCGCCGCCGCCTTCGACGCATCTTCATCGGCAGGTCCGAGCGCGCGAGATCGAGCGTGGGCTGCATCAGCTCGGACGCCCCACGGTTGCGGCGGGGTGCCGGCAATCAAGGGACCACGGTCGGCGGTCAGGAACGCAGCGTGTCGTCATCGACGAAGGCCATCTCGAAAATAAGCGCTCCCGCGGAAGGCAAGGTCCCGCGGGAGCACGGTCTGACGTCCTTATCAGGACGAACGGCAACTAAAGCAAGCCGGCTGCGGTCATCAGGTCGGTGACCTTCTTGGAGTTCAGCTTTGTGGCGTCGACCTTCGGCGCCTGCAGATCAACCAGCTGCACCAGCTTCGGATTGGACTCGGCACCCTTGCCGACCGCGTATTCGAAGGAGGTCCCGTTCTTCAGCACATCCTGGCCGCCCTTGCCGGTCACCCATTTCAGGAAGGCCTGGGCTTCCTTCGGATGCTTGCTCGAGGCGAGCACACCGCCACCGGAGACCGAGACGAAAGCGCCCGGATCCTGGTTCTTGAAATAGTGCAGCGCGACGTTCTTGCTGTTCTCGCCGGTCTTGGCCTGATCGCCGAAGTAGTAATAATGGTAGATCACGCCGCCTTCGATCTCGCCGGCGTTGACCGCCTTCATCACCGTGCTGTTGCCCTTGTAGGCGGTGAAGTTCCCCTTCATCGCCTTCAACCAGTCCGCCGTGGCGGCCTCACCCTTGAGCTGCAGCAGCGCGCTGACGATGGCCTGAAAATCAGCGCCCGACGGCGAAGCGGCCCAGCGGCCCTTCCAGCTCGGATCGGCAAGATCAAGCAGCGACTTGGGCAACTGGTCGGCCTTGAGCTTGGTCGTGTTGTAGGCAAAGACGGTGCTGCGCGCGGCCACACCCACCCATTTGCCACTGGCGGCCTGATAGTCCTGCGGCACCTGAGCAAGGGTGTCGGCATCGACGGGCGCGAACAGGCCGGCATTCTCGACCAGCACCATGGCGGGCGAGTTCTCGGTCAGGAACACGTCGGCGGGCGAGGCGGTCCCTTCGGCGACGATCTGGTTGGAGAAGTCGCTGTCGCCGCCATTGCGCAGCGTGACCTTGATGCCGGTCTCCTTGGTGAACCCTTCGGCCCATTCCTTGGCCAGGCTTTCGTGCTGGGCGTTGTAGACGATGATGCCGGCATCCTCGGCCATCGCAGGAACCGCGGCCAGGCTGATTGCAAGTGCGGTGGCACCAGCAAGGGCGGAAAGGGTGAATTTCATAGCGTCATCCTCGATGTCGTTGGTCTTTGCACGCTGCACCTATCGATACCTGACAGACATAGTCAACATTGGCGGCTGCTTCAATCGGTCGCTGAGGCGCAAAGGTCGACGCAAAGCGGACAATTCCATGTGATGGCAAGGTCTGTAAGGTGGACCCGGTACGCGGCTGTGCCTTCGGGACCCGCAAACTTTCGTGATTTGCCCGTAGTTTGGCTTGGACATTATTTCGCCGGCCACGTAACAAATCAGTGCCGAGGCACGAAATCGGGGGAGTGAACTCTTGTGAGCGGCAAGGACGAGGCCGAACTTTCCCGGCTGTTGCGGGCCGCGATCGCGGGAGACGAAAAGGCCTACGCCGACTTTCTTCACCGGATTGCCGCGCTGGTGCGTGGTTTTGTCCGGCGCAAGATCGTGCAGGGCGGGGTCGATCCCGAGGATGTCGTGCAGGAAACCTTGCTGGCCATTCATGTGAAACGGCATACCTGGCGCCAGGACGCGCCGGTGCTGCCTTGGATCTATGCGATCGCCCGCTTCAAGCTGATCGATGCGTTCCGGCGGCGCGGTCGACGCATCGAGATCGATGTCGACGATATAGCCGAGACCTTTGCCGAGCCGGAGACCGAAACCGTCAGCGAGCGCGACATCAACCGGGCGCTGGACGGGCTGCCGCCGGCCCAGCGTTCCGTGGTTTCGGCGGTATCCGTGGAAGGCCGCTCGATCGGCGAGACGGCAGCGAAGTTCGGCATCAGCGAGACGGCGGTGCGTGTGTCGCTGCATCGCGGACTTGCCGCCATAGCCAAGCGATTTGGGCAGGGGCGATTCGGGCGGGAATGACATGAGGACCGAGGATCTCATCAAGGCGCTGGACGCCGATGCAGGCAGCAAGGCGATGCCATTGCGTTCGGCCTGGTGGCTGGCTGCCGGTGCGGCCATTGTCGTCGCGGCGGTCGTTTTCCTGCTGACGATCGGCCCGCGCCCCGACTTCATGGTCGCCGCGCACACGATGCGCTTCCTGTCGAAATTCGTTTTCACCATCTTGTTGGCCATCAGCGCCTTCGCCCTTATCCGCGCTTTGTCGACGCCAGGTGCCCCAACAGGTCTGGCGATGGCGGGGATGCTTGCCGCGCCGCTGCTGGTGGCCGTTGCGGTGGTGCTGGAGCTCTTCATGGTGCCGGAGGCGTTGTGGGGCACGCGCATGGTGGGCTCCAACATGATGATCTGCATGGGCTTCATCCCGCTGATCGGCATCGGCCCGCTGGCCATCTTCCTGTGGATGCTGCGCTACGGGGCGCCGACGCGGCCAGTGCTGGCCGGTGCGGTCGCGGGCCTGCTCGCCGGCGGGTTGGCGGCGACCTTCTATGCCGCGCATTGTTTCGACGATTCGCCGCTTTTCGTCGCCACCTGGTACACGATCGCGATTGCGGCGCTTGCCTTGCTTGGCGCGCTCGGCGGGCGGTTTTTCTTGCGCTGGTAGCAGGATACCTGCGACCACACCCCCGTGCACACCGATCCTTAATCATGCCGGCAATTGTTTGCCGGTTGCCCATATCGCCAGTACCCCTCACGCAACCTTTCCTTAAAATCGATCCTTCAAGGTTTTAACGGGAAAAAGCGATTGCCCACGGGGGTGGCACGCATCGTGAGATTACCGGGACTCATCAGATTTCGCGGACATGTTGCGCCGGCGTTGCTTGTGGCCGGCCTCGCCGTGGCGGCGGCCTCGGTCGTGCTGTCGAGGCTGGACCTTGGCGCCGAGGCACTCAAAATTTGTCTTCAAGCTTCGGTCGCCGTTGCGGCCGGGGCTCTTTTCCTCGCCAGCCTGTTTGTCGTTCGTATCTCCGACGACCGGCGGCAGATCGCGCAGAGCGAGCAGCGCTTCCGCCGGGCCATGCAGGATTCGGCGATCGGCATCGCCATTGTCGGGCTGGACGGGCGCATTCTCGAAACCAATCCGGCCTTAGCCACAATGCTTGGCTACAGCCGCGAGGAGATCGAGGCGCTGACGTTTTTCCAGATCACGCATCCCGACGACCTGCAGATCGGGCGCGAAACCATGGATGGTCTGAAGGCCGGGACCGTCCATGCCTTTCACCTCGAGAAGCGCTATCTGCGGAAGGACGGCACACCCGTTTGGGCGCATCTCGCCGGCTCCGTCATTCGTGACCAGAAAAGCGGCCGACCGCTTCATCTCGTCTCGCAGATCGAAGACATCAACGCGCGCAAGCAGGCCGAAGCGCGCATTGCGGAAGCCGAAACACGCTGGAATTTCGCGCTGGCCGGCGCCGGCCAAGGCGTCTGGGATTTCGACATCCGCAAAGGCGGCACGACCTATTCCTCGACCTGGGTCAAGATGCTGGGTTATGCGGATGGCGAACTCGACGGCGATACGAACCGCTGGCTGACCATGATCCATCCCGACGACAGCGAGACCGTCGCCGAAGCGGACCGCGCCCACCTTGACGGCCAGACGGAGTTTTTCGAGGCCGAGTTCAGGATGCGTCACAAGGACGGCCACTGGATCTGGATTCTCGATCGCGGCAAGGCCATAGAGCGCGACGGGGACGGGCGTCTGATCAGGGCCATCGGCAGCCTGACCGACATCACCCGACGCAAGGAAGTCGAAGAGCGTCTGACCGTGTCGGCGGCAATGCTGGCCGACGAGAAAGAGCGACTACGGGTGACGCTGCAGTCGATCGGCGATGCCGTCATCTGTACCGATGCGGCGAGCCGCGTCACCTTCATGAACCCGGTTGCCGAGAAGCTGACCGGTGTTTCCGGCGAGGCGGCACTCGGCAAGACGCTCGGCCATGTCTATTGGGCGGTCGACGAGGAAACGGGTCACAGGATCGGCGTGACACGGCCGGCGATCGGCGCGGAGGCGCCCTCCGATCAGAACAGTCGCGCCGTGTTGATCCGCCGAGATGACACACGCTGCAGCATCCGTCAGGTCGTGTCGCCGATCATGAACGAGCGCGACGAATTCTGCGGCCTGGTCATCGTCTTCCAGGACTTCACCGATGCGCGTGCCCTGCAGCGCCAGCTCGCTCACGCCGCCGCGCATGATGCGCTGACCGGCCTTGCCAATCGCTTGAGCTTCATCCGCACCATGGAGGGATTGGTCGATCAGGCGCGCAAGGACGGCACGACGGCCGGGAGCGGCCATCAGTTCATGTTCATTGACCTCGATCATTTCAAACTGGTCAACGACACCGGTGGTCACGCCGCCGGAGACGCCTTGCTAAAGCGGGTCGCCGAGGCCGTGCGCGACGTGCTTGGGCCCGAGGACATTGTCGCGCGCCTGGGTGGCGACGAATTCGCGGTCATCCTGAAATCGGGTTCGACGGCCGGCGCCAGGATCGCGGCGCGCTCCATCATCGATGCGATAGCCGGCCTCAACTTCACCTGGGCCGGCCGGCCGCACGCGATCGGTGCCAGCATCGGGCTGGCGGCGATCTGCGCCAATTGCGGCGATGTCGATGAGATCATCGCAAAGGCTGACGCCGCCTGCTATGTGGCCAAGGCCGCCGGCCGCGGGTGCGTTTCGGTGGCCTCGGATGACAGGATCACCGACAACAGGTCAGAACTGCCCGCGCCGCTTGCCGCAGCGTCGTGAGCCGACGCGTCAGCGCGTCGGGACGGGATGCTCGCCGCGATAGTCGTAGAAGCCGCGCCCGGTCTTGCGGCCGAGCCAGCCGGCTTCGACATATTTCACCAGCAGCGGGCAGGGGCGGTACTTCGAATCCGACAGGCCGTCATGCAGCACCTGCATGATCGACAGGCAGGTGTCGAGACCGATGAAATCGGCAAGCTGCAGCGGCCCCATGGGATGGTTGGCGCCAAGCCGCATGGCGGTGTCGATGGCATCGACCGAGCCGACGCCCTCATAAAGCGTGTAGATCGCCTCGTTGATCATCGGCAGCAGGATGCGGTTGACGATGAAGGCCGGGAAATCCTCCGAGACTGTGATCGTCTTGTCGAGCTGCTTCACATAGGTCTTGGCCGCCTCGAAGGTCTGGTCCTCGGTGGCGATGCCGCGCACCAGCTCGACCAGCTTCATCAGCGGCACCGGGTTCATGAAATGTATGCCGATGAAGCGCTCCGGCCGGTCGGTCTGCGCGGCAAGCCGCGTGATCGAGATCGACGAGGTGTTGGTCGCCAGGATGGCTTCGGGATTGAGCTGCGGACAGAGCTGGGCGTAGATCTTGCGCTTGACCGTCTCGTCCTCTGTCGCCGCCTCGATCACCAGATCGGCGCCGGCGAGATCTGCCATCGCCGGTGCGGACGAAATGCGTGCCATAGCCTGGTTGCGCAGCTTCTCGTCAAGCTTGCCGGAGCCCACCTGACGGGCCATGTTGCCGCTGATGGTGGCGATGCCCTTCTCGATGCGGTCAGGCGATATATCGTAGATCAGCACCTTGTAGCCTGATAGGGCGGAAACATGGGCGATACCCCCACCCATCTGGCCCGCGCCGATGATGCCGATCGTCTCGATCTTGCTCATTACACCGATCCCGTCCTGAGCCCTTCCGCACGATTTGCGAAAGCGCTCCACCTTTTGTTTTCCGCAATTCCGGACGCAAAACCGCTGCGTACTTTTGCTGGAATTGCTTCTGGCCTTTGCGGCCTGGTTTTTGTGCAGTGCAAACTAAAAGGGCGGGGAGACTTCGTCTACCCCACCCCCGGTATTTAATACGCTTTGTCAGAGAGCGTCAAAGCGCCTTCTGCAACTCCGGCAGAATGACGAAGAGATCGCCGACGAGGCCATAGTCGGCAACCTGGAAGATCGGTGCTTCCTCGTCCTTATTGATAGCGACGATGACCTTCGAATCCTTCATGCCGGCGAGGTGCTGGATGGCGCCGGAGATGCCGACCGCGATGTAGAGATCGGGAGCGACGACCTTGCCGGTCTGACCGACCTGCCAGTCGTTCGGCGCATAGCCGGCATCGACAGCGGCGCGCGAAGCGCCGACCGCCGCACCGAGCTTGTCGGCGACCGGCAGGATGACTTCCTGGAACTTCTCCGAGGAGCCGAGAGCACGGCCGCCCGAAATGATGATCTTGGCCGAGGTCAGTTCCGGACGGTCAGTGTCCGACAGCTTGTTCTCGACGAAGGTGGAGAGGCCGGGATTGGCCGCCGCCTTGACGGTCTCGACCGCGGCCGAGCCGCCCTCAGGGGCTGCCTGGAAGGAGGCGGTGCGCACGGTGATGACCTTCTTGGCGTCGGTCGACTGCACGGTCTGGATGGCGTTGCCGGCATAGATCGGCCGCTTGAACGTGTCGGGCGAGAGCACTTCGATGATCTCGGACACCTGCGCGACATCGAGCAGGGCCGCCACGCGCGGCGCGACGTTCTTGCCCGACGAGGTCGCCGGCGCGATGATCGTGTCGTAAGCGCCGGCAAGTGACACGACGAGTGCGGCCAGCGGCTCGGCGAGGCGCTCGGTGAGTTCGTCGGCGTCAGCAAGCAGCACCTTGGTCACGCCCTTGAGCTTGGCGGCGGCGTCGGCCGCCGGCTTGGCGCCCTTGCCGGCAACCAGCACGTGGACATCCGAGCCGATCTGCAGGGCCGCTGAAAGCGCCTTGGCGGTCTGGTCGGAAAGCGTCGCGTTGTCGTGTTCTGCGATGAGGAGAATTGCCATTTTATCTGTTCCTTCCGATCTCAGAGCACGCCGGCTTCGTTCTTGAGCTTGTCGACCAGTTCGGCGACGCTCTTGACCTTGACGCCCGCCTTGCGGCCGCTCGGCTCCTCGGTCTTGATGACCTTCAGGCGCGGCTTGACGTCGGCGCCGTAGTCGGCTGGCGATTTCTCGTCGAGCTGCTTCTTCTTGGCCTTCATGATGTTGGGCAAAGAGGCATAGCGCGGCTGGTTGAGGCGAAGGTCGGCGGTGATGATCGCCGGCATCTTCAGTTCCACAGTCTGCAGGCCACCGTCGACTTCACGCGTCACCTTGGCCTTGTCGCCGTCGAGCACGACTTTTGAAGCGAAGGTGCCTTGCGCCCAACCCAGAAGTGCCGCCAGCATCTGGCCGGTCTGGTTGGAATCGTCGTCGATCGCCTGCTTGCCGAGGATGACGAGGCCGGGCTGTTCGGCGTCGACGACGCCCTTCAGCACCTTGGCGACGCCGAGCGGCTCGGTCTGCTCGTCGGTCTTGACCAGGATGGCGCGGTCGGCGCCCATGGCGAGCGCTGTGCGCAGGGTTTCCTGCGCCTGCTGCGGGCCGACCGACACGACGATGATCTCTTCGGCCTTGCCGGCTTCCTTCAGCCGGATCGCCTCTTCGACCGCGATCTCGTCGAACGGGTTCATCGCCATCTTGACGTTGGCGAGTTCCACCGCCGAACCATCAGCCTTCACGCGAACCTTGACGTTCGCATCCACAACCCGCTTCACGGGCACAAGGATCTTCATTTGCCTGTCACCTCTTCACGCTAGTTGGGCGCGCTATAGCAGCCTGCGCCCTTTCTGAGTTGTCGAAAGCCGACATTCCTGACTGAATTCCGGCCAGACGGAATTCTGGTCGGATGGAAATTCTGGTCTTGGCCCGCCTGGGCTTAGACGGAGACGTTTCCGTAGTTGCGGCAACCCTTGACGTCAATACGCTGAAAGCGGCTCAATCGGTTCAGTTTGGGCCAGAGGGGTTTCCTCGACCCCAGCGCGTCGTGGTGGCCGGCGGTTCAGGAACCGCTGTTTCCGCAGCAACCGGCGACGGGTCTGATGTGGGAACCACGGTATCCTCGTCGGCGCCTGCAAAAAGCGGCACCCCTCGGCTGCGCAGGACAAGCACCAGCACGGCGCCGGCAATGATGCCGCCGATGTGGCAGGCCCAGGAGATCTGGTCCTCACCACCGGCCGCGAACATGACGATCTGGAACAGCACCCACAGGATGAGCGGGATGAAGGCCGGAATGCGCAGCGGGATGCGGGCGAAGGCCAGAACCCAGACCTTCACCCTGGGATAGAGGATCAAATAGGCGACGACCACGCCGGCGATGGCGCCCGACGCGCCGATCAGCGGCGCCTGCGAATTCCAGGCGACGAGGCCCTGGAAGGCGGCGCCGGCGATGGCGCAGAGCAGGTAGAAGATCAGGTAGCGGATGTGGCCGAGCGCGTCCTCGACATTGTCGCCGAACACCCACAGGAACAGCATGTTGCCGCCGAGGTGGAAGATGTCGGCATGCAGGAAGGAATAGGTGACGTAGCTCAGGCTTTCGGGGATGATGACAAAGCGGGGGTCGAGCTCTGCTGTGTCGTGAACGACGGACGGGATGAAGCCGAGGCCAAGCACGGCGGCATTGGTGAAATTCTCGCCGCCGAGTGCGGTCGCGCAATAGACGAGCGCGTTAGCCACGATCAGGCCGATCGTCACATATTGCAGGCGGATGTGGCGTAGCCTGTTGGTGTCATAAAGCGGGATGAACATCGGTTGCTGGCCCCCTCCCGCTTGTCGATCCGTTCAGCGGTTCTTGCCGGGAACCCATAGCACGTCGGCATTTCCGTTGTCATTGACCGCCCGGGCAGCGACAAACAGGAAATCCGAAACGCGGTTGATGTATTTCAGCCCGTCGCGGTTGACGTGTTCGCCCGGGTCCTGGGCGAGTGCCACCATCAGCCGCTCAGCTCGTCGCGCCACCGTGCGGGCAAGGTGCAGGGCAGCTGCCGCCGGCGTGCCGCCATTCAGCACGAAGGATTTGAGCGGTTGGAGATCCTTGTTGAGCAGGTCGATGTCCTTTTCGACACGATCGGTCTGCGTGGAAACGATGCGCAGCGGTTCATAGCCAAGCGGCTTGCCGTCGTCGGGCACCGCAAGATCGGCGCCGAGGTCGAAAAGGTCATTCTGGATACGGGAAAGCATGGCGTCGATCGCCGGATGGCTGGTTGCCGTATGGACGCGGGCGATGCCGATACAGGCATTGGCCTCGTCGACCGTGCCGTAGGCATCCACCCGCAGGTCGGATTTCAGCCGCCGCTCGCCGGTGCCGAGACCCGTGGTGCCATCGTCGCCGGTACGGGTGTAGATCTTGTTGAGCTTGACCACGTCGCCTCCCGAACGGTCGCCATCCTCACTTGCGGGTGAAATATACCGCGAGCAGAATCAGCACCAGCGCCACGGCCTGCAGCATGACGCGTGCCTGCATCAACTTGTTCGAGGTGACGCCGGAACCGCCGCGCATCATGTTGATGAGGCCTCGGATCAGCACGATCACCACGGCGGCCATGACCAGAATGGCGAGGATGTTGAAGACGGTTGCCATTGTTGCGTTTCCAGTTGTTTTCGCGTTCAGGCGCGTTTGGCCATCAGGCGGTAGAGTATCGATGCCGGCAGTATGCGTTTGAGCGCAGCGCCGATTTTAGCCGGCACCGTTACCACATAGTGCGGGCGCGGGCGCCGCGACAGAAGTGCATGACGCAGAACCTTGTGGACCACTTCCGGCCCAGGCTTCAGCGCCGATTGGCTGCCGCCGGCGCGCAGCCGCTCCAACTGCGCGGCATAGTCGGCGCTGTGCACGGAATTCTCGATGTCGATGTTTTTCAGGAACCAGGGCAGGCCGTTGCTGGCGATCTTCGAATTCACCGGCCCCGGTTCGATCAGCGAAACATGGACGCCGCTGCCTTCCAGTTCCTGGCGCTGACAGAGCATCAGCGCCTCGAGTGCATGTTTGGATGCCGAATAGGCACCACGAAAGCGTACCGGCACGAGGCCAAGGATCGATGAGCAATGGACGAGGCGGCCATGGCCCTGGTGGCGCATCACCGGCACGAGACGGCTGGTCAAATCATGCCAGCCGAAGAAATTGACCTCGAACTGCTCCTTGAGCGCTGCCACCGACAGGTCTTCGACGGCGCCGGCCTGGGCGTAGGCGCCGTTGTTGAAGAGCGCGTCGAGCCTTCCGCCGGTTCGGTCGAGCACTGAAGCCACCAGGGCAGCGATCGAGCCCGGTTCGCCATAGTCGAGGTAGAAAGCCTCGATGCCGTCCGTTTCGAGGGCGGCGATGTCTTCCGGCTTGCGCGCTGTCGCGAACACCCGCCAGCCCTCGGCCTTCAGCGCTCGCGCGCAATAGGCGCCTATGCCTGAGGACGCACCGGTGATGATGATGGTGCGCAACTCGGTCGCTGGAGAATTCGTGGTTTGACTCAGGGTTGCCATTTGCCGCATTCACTTCCCATATTCGCGGCGTCGAGACAATCGAAGGGAGCGCGCGTCCTTGCTGCGGAATATTGTCGCCCTGCGCCGCGTGCTCTACGACGCGCTCGGTCATTTCAACACCGATGACGGCTGGGCGATGGCCAGCCATCTGGCGATCACCTCGCTGATGGCGCTGTTTCCGTTCCTGATCTTCGCCACGACGCTGGGCAGCTTCCTCGGCGCCCAGGCCTTTGCCGACACGGCCGTGCACCTGGTCTTCGACACATGGCCGGATCAGATCGCCAAGCCGATCGCGCATGAGGTGCTGAACGTGCTGACCGTCCGGCGCACCGATCTGTTGACCTATGGCGTGCTGCTCGCCGCCTATTTTGCCTCGAACGGCATCGAGGCGCTGCGCACGTCGCTCAACCGCGCCTACCGCGTCACGGAGACGCGCGGCATCATCCATCGCCGGGTGCAGAGCCTGTTCTTCGTGCTGATCGCTACGGCCGGGTTCCTGGCGATCAGCGTGCTGCTGGTCTTCGCGCCCTTGCTGGCGCGGCTGGCCGAAGCCCATTTCGAGTGGATCAAACCCTATACCGGCACGATCACGCTGTGGCGCTACGTCATCGCCTCAACCGTTATCATCGGCGGGCTGTTTTCGGTGCACTACTGGCTGCCGGCCGGCAAGCGCCGCTTCGTCTCGCTGGTGCCGGGCATCATCTTCACACTGGCCGCATGGCTCATCGGCTCGACGATGTTCGCCACCTATCTCGACCATTTCTCGTCCTATGTGACGACCTATGCCGGCCTTGCCTCGATCATGATCGCGGTGGTCTTCCTCTACATCGTCTCGGCGATCTTCATCCTCGGCGGCGAGCTCAACGCTGCGATCAGCCGCTATCTGGAGGCGCGCGCCCGGGTTGGCTGAGTGGCCTGCCGAGCGGTTGCCAGGCCGACGCCGAAGGTCGTGATCGCCATGCCGACAATCTGCAGCGCATTGAGCTGCTCGTTGAAGAGGGCCCAGGCGATGATCGCCGTCACCGCTGGCACGAGGTAGAACAGCGAGGCGACTTTCGACATTTCGCCGTCGCGGATCATCACCATCAAAAGGAAGATGGCGCCGAGCGACAGCACCAGCACCAGCCAGGCCATGGCGAAGATCAGTTCGCCGTTGATGACGACGGTGTGCGTCTCGAAGGCAAGCGCGGCTAGAGCCTTTCACGTTTTGACAGAAGCGTAGCCTGCGTTTTGGAAGTAGTTCTTGCATTCGGCTGCCTCGATCGTTTCGACGAGGTGGCCGATGTGGCGCCATGTGTCCTCAATGGTGCGTTTTTGGGCTTGGCGCATCCAGTGTTTGATCTTGGCGAAGGCCTGCTCGATCGGATTGAGGTCTGGAGAATAGGGCGGCAGGTACCAGAGCCTGGCGCCGGCAGCCTTGATCATCTGCCTGATGGCCGCCGACTTATGACTTCCCAGATTATCCATGACGACGATATCGCCGGGCTTCAGCACGGTGACGAGCTGTTGCTCGACATAGGCCCGGAAGCATTGGCCGTTGATCGGGCCGTCGAACACGCAAGGTGCCGCTAGCCGATCCCAGCGCAGCGCGCCGAGGAAGGTCAGCGTACGCCAGTGGCCGTGCGGAGCCAAGCCGCGC
Source organism: Mesorhizobium sp. NZP2077 (assembly GCF_013170805.1). Classification (NCBI taxonomy): domain Bacteria; kingdom Pseudomonadati; phylum Pseudomonadota; class Alphaproteobacteria; order Hyphomicrobiales; family Phyllobacteriaceae; genus Mesorhizobium; species Mesorhizobium sp. NZP2077. Next base: position 1,623,919 of record NZ_CP051293.1, read on the forward strand.
AGCCGCTTGCCCTTCGGCCCCCAACCGCGCAGTGGAGCCATGTTGGTCTTGATCCACGTCTCATCGATGAAGACAAGGCACTGCGGATCGAGGCCGGCCTGCCAGGATCGCCATCGCCGGCGCCTGCGGGCAATATCGGCGCGCGCCTGCTCAAGGGCGAACAGCGTTTTTTTTGAAGCTCAGGCCCTCGCGCCTCAAGAACATCCAGACCGTATTGTGCGAGACCTTGACCCCGCGCGCATCCAACTCGTCCTTCAGCCGATGCAGCGTCAGTTCAGAGGTCTGATTAATCCGCTCCACGATGAAGGCCCGATGCGGCTCAAGAACCCGCTTGCGGTGTCCGCCCATCTTGCCCGGCGCCACCGAACCCGTTGCACGGTAACGCTGCGACCACTTCACCACCGAGGAAACTGCAACGCCAAAGCGCGATGCCACTGCACGGCAGTTTTCACCGGCGCCAACTGCCTCAACAACACGCTCACGAAGATCGTTTGAAAGCGCTCGCGTCATCAGATGCTGGCCTCCAATCCAGCCAGCATCTTGAATCACAATCGCCCTGATTTGGGAATCCTACGATTCTCTCAAAAGAGGAAACGCTCTAGGATCATCAGCGAGGCGCCGCCGACATATTGCCACATGGTGGCCGCGACGAGATCGCCGCCGGAGGCAAAGCGCTTCTGCCAGATGGTGCCGGCGCTCATGCCGAGCACCGAGACCAGCGAGGCGGTCAACGTCGCGGCGGTCACGCCGCCGCCGAGCGCGCCGAGTTTTGGCCACAGCACGATGACGATGCCGATCAGGCCGATGCCAAGGCCGAGCCAGTGGCGCGGCAGGATGGCCTCGCCGAGAAATTTGCCGGCAAGCACCGCTGTTATCAGCGGCTGCAGGCCGACGATCAGGGCCGAAAACCCGGCCGGCATGCCCCGGTGGATGGCCCAGAAGACGGCGCCGAGATAGACGCCGTGCATCAGGATGCCGGCGCCGGTGGCATGAAGCGCTTCCTCGCGCGTGGCTCGCTTCGAGCCGAGTACCAGCATCAGCGCAGCCAGCAGGATGGCGGCGATAACGAAACGCGCGGCGAGGAAGGTGAACGGCTCCGCCCATGGCATGGCGTAGCGCGCGCCGATGAAGCCGGTCGCCCACAGGACGACGAAGGTGGCGGGGATGAACCGCTTGATGCTGTGCATTTTCCGGAGACCGCCGCGCTGGTGAAAAACTGACCGTGGCGCTGCTCTAGTCCGGTTCAACCCGGTGTGCAAAACGAAACGATTGATCCATGCATCACCGGAATTCAATTGGTGGCGAGTTCGTCACGCGTTGCCAGAGTTCTGCCGGGCTCAGAGCCCGACCATCCGCCCGATATCGTCAGGCGATGCGCCGGCATCGCGCAGCTTGGCAAGGCCGGTATCGCCAAGGCTCTTCGACAGTTTTCGCCCATCTGACCCGAGGATGAGCCGATGGTGGAAGTAGGCCGGCTGCGGTAGCCCGAGCAGTTCCTGCAGCAGGCGCTGCACGCCGGTGGCGGAAAACAGGTCCTGTCCGCGCACGACATGGCTGATAGCTTGCAGCGCGTCGTCGATGACGACGGCGAGGTGGTAGCTGGTCGGGATATCGCGGCGCGCCACGATCACGTCACCCCAGTCCTGCGGTCGAGCTTCGACCGAGCGCGTCGTGGATAGCGTTTCATCCGTGAATTCGGCCCATGTGAGGCCCTTTCCGATACGCGAAACAGCGGCGGCGACATCCAGCCGCCAGGCGAAGGGCGCATTTTCGGCGACGCGCCGCTTGCGTTCCCTGACCGGCAGCGCCTTGTCGGCGGAGGGGTAGAGCGGCACGCCGTCGGGATCGCGCGGCCAGTCGCGTCCGCGCTTCTCGCTGTCGGCGATGAAAGCGCGGATTTCGCCACGGCTCATGAAGGCGGGATAGACGAGGTCGTCGCGGATCAGTCGGTCAAGCACCGCCTGATACTCGGCGAAATGTTCCGACTGGCGGCGCACTGGCTCCTCCCAGCCAAAGCCAAGCCATTTCAGGTCGGCAAGCACGCCGGCCTCGAATTGCGGCGTGCAGCGCGTCGTGTCGATATCCTCAATGCGCAGCAACAGGCTGCCGCCACTGGCCTTTGCCAGCTTCCGGTTGAGCAGCGCCGAATAGGCATGGCCGAGATGCAGTTCGCCATTGGGGCTGGGCGCGAAGCGGAATGTCAGGAGCGTCATGTCTCGAGCGGCAATCGGGTTGTGCTGCGGTTTCGGCGATTGCTACTTTGCGGCACATTGGCGGACAAGGATACCATGCAACGCATCGCGACACTGGACGACATTGCGCGCGGGCTCGATGCGCTTTGCATCATCGATCCACGCCTGGAAAAGGTGCGCGGCATGGCGGGCGAGGTGCCGCTGCGGCTCTCCGAGCCCGGCTTCAGAAGCCTGGCCTCGATCATCGTCTCGCAGCAGGTCTCCCGGGCGAGCGCCGATGCCATCTTCGGCCGGTTGACCAGGCTTGTCGATCCGCTGACGCCGCAGGCGATCCTGGCCGCCGGCGAGGAGATGTTTCGCGAGGCCGGCCTGTCGCGGCCCAAGCAGCGCGGTCTGATCGCGATCGCCCAGGCGGTGGCCGACGGCCTCGACCTCAATCACCTCTGCTCGCTTGAGGCTGAGGAGGCGATCACTGCGATGACGGCGGTGCCCGGCATCGGCCCGTGGACGGCGGAAGTGTACCTGCTGTTTGCCGCCGGGCACCCCGATATTTTTCCGGCGCGCGATGTCGCGCTGCAGAGTGCGGTCGGCCATGCGCTCGGCATCGAGCCGCGTCCGCCGGAGAAAACACTGATCCAACTCGCCGAATCATGGAGCCCGTGGCGAGGTGTCGCATCGCGGCTTTTCTGGTCCTATTATCGAGAAACCAGGGGCAGGGACGCAGCACCGCCAGCCTGAATCCGCAAAAAAGCATAAAAATCATGCGTTTTTGGCAGTTCGCGCGAGCGACAATCTGCTTCACATCCCTGTCATGTCGGGCTTACAGTATCCGCGCCGTTCGGGTCTAGAACCAAGGAGGTAAACACGTGACGGTTGCCGTATCTCCGGATGGGCTTCCAGCACTGGTGCTGAATGCGGATTACCGTCCGCTCAGCTATTACCCCTTGTCGCTCTGGTCCTGGCAGGACGCCATCAAGGCGGTGTTCCTCGACCGAGTGAACATCGTTGCCGAATACGAGCATGCGGTGTCCTCGCCGACCTTCTCGATGAAGCTGCCGAGCGTGGTTAGTCTGAAGGCCTATGTGAAGCCGTCGAGGCATCCCGCCTTCACGCGCTTCAACGTCTTCCTGCGTGACCGCTTCCAGTGCCAGTATTGCGGCACGCCTGACGATCTGACCTTCGACCACGTCATCCCTCGCCATCGCGGCGGTGCGACGACATGGGAGAATGTCGTCGCCGCCTGCTCGCCCTGCAATCTCAGGAAGGGCGGCATGATGCCGGCGCATGCCAAGATGTTTCCGCTGCAGAAGCCTTACCAGCCGACGGTGCATGATCTGCACAACAACGGCCGCCTGTTCCCGCCGAACCATCTGCATGAAAGCTGGATGGATTATCTGTACTGGGATGTTGAGCTGGAACCATAGAGTTCGGCACAAATCCGCAATGCTGGCCGCCTGACGCCGCGTTCTGCGCTTCCCCATTCTACTGCGTCGCAGTAGAGCTGAGTTCACGTACCTAAGTACGCTCCGCTCCGGTCCTCGAAAACCGCGCTATCCGACTCAGCCTGCCGAAATTTTGCTCGAACTCTGCGTCGCGCCGCAAAATCGAATTGGTTCAGTCGCGGGAAAGCGCGCCGCGGAAGGCGACCGCTGCAAGCACAAGGCTGGCGATGGCGTTCCAGCCGGCCAGCGACAGGCCGAGGATGCGCAGTGCGGCCTTGTCGCAGGAGGGCGGTACGAATTTGTCGAGCGCGTCGAGAACGCCCTTGCCGCCAGTGTCCACCGGTCCAGCGCCCGCCGTGCAATCGGTCGGGCCGGCCCACCACTGCCATTCGACGCCGGAATGGTAGACGCCGAGATAGAGGCCGTAGAGCATCAGCAGGCCGCCGACAGCCAGCAGGCCGCGCGTCAGCCATGCGGGTGCGTGCAGCATCGATGCAATCACCGCCAGCACCATCAGCGGCGCGCCGATATAATAGGGGGTGCGCTGTTCCAGGCAGAGGTGGCAGGGGATATAGCCGCCAATGTACTGGAAGCAGAGCGCCGAACCGACGGTCGCGGCCATGGCGACGGCGAGAAACAGGGCGGTCCGCGTCCGCTGGCGTCCGGTGTCGGCATTCATGGTCGCTGTCATGAGGTCTTTCGTCCGTTGAGTTCGGCCCGCTCGCTTTTATCCATGTCGTTGCCCCAACACCGCAGGGCACTTTTGGGTGACATGGACTAGAGGGCGTATTTGACGACGATATAGAGCAAAATCAGGGCAGCCGCGCCGGCGCCGACAATCAATCCAAGGCGCTTCTCGATGAACTCCTTGATCGACTCACCATAGCGGCGCAGCAGCCAGGCAAGCAGCAGGAAACGAGCGCCGCGCGCCAGGATGGCCGAGACGATGAAGACAACAAGATTGACGTGAAGCGCTCCGGCCAGAATGGTGACCACCTTGATCGGCGGCAGGTGCGCAACGCCGGATGTGACGAGCAGCAGCAGCATCAGCCCGGTGCCGGACGACTGCCACTTCTCGAATGTGGCAAGGCCACCGAAGTGCTCCAGCATCGGCCGGGCTATCGTGTCGTAGGCATAGTAGCCGATCAGCCAGCCGGCAATGCCGCCCAGTACGGACGCAACTGTGGCGGTCAGCGCGTAGCGATAGGCGCGTTGGGGCCGCGCCAACGCCATGGGCAGGAACAGTACGTCCGCCGGAATGAAGAACACCGAGCTCTCGACGAAAGCGATGAAGGCCAGCCACCATTCGGCGGATTTGCGCGCCGCCAGCGACAGGGTCCAGTCGTACAATCCGCGAAGCATCGGCTCTCCTAATGCGTGTCGCCCAAAAGTGCGCAGATCCCCGCGGGCAAAGGCAGGGATGAAAACAAGGGCCCAAGCTTGCGCGTCGGTCCCTTCAGACGCGCCACGCTTCATGCGCCGCCTGTCTAGAAAGATTTTCCGCGCTGCACAATGGCAGCACCGCCAGGAAATCAAAAGGCGAAGATTGGTCGCATCTCGGGGTATCCGAGAATTGGCCAGTTGACGAACAGGCCTCCAACCGTATAGTCCGCGCCCATCCAGGCCGCCCGGCCTGAGCCCCTATGGCGGAATTGGTAGACGCGCTCGACTCAAAATCGAGTTCCGCAAGGAGTGCTGGTTCGATCCCGGCTAGGGGCACCATTCCATTCAGATACCGGTTCATGTTTGCTTGCCTGCTCATGGTCTAGGCAAGCTCGATGGGACCATGGATGGATTCGCTGCGCCGGAGACAGCTGAGACGATTTGGGGCGCAGGACAGCCTGCGCCCCAACCAATCCGCTCAAAGCGAATGCTTGTACTTGATCCCGATGTCGAGATGGCTATCGCATGTTGCCGGTGTGGCCCTGCGAGTATCTGCCCGGCTGCGGCCAGACGGTGAGGCCGTGAGGCTCGACGCCGACCCGGATTTTCGTGACAGTGCCCGAAATCGTGTCGATCATGTAGACCTCGCTGTCGAAGCGGCCCGACAGCCATAATTGCTTGCCGTCGGCGCTGACATTTCCCATGTCCGGGCTGCCGCCACCTGGTATGGGCCATTGCGCGACGACCGATCGGGTGGCGAAATCGACGACGGTCACGCTGCCCGGCCCCTTTGCGCGGCCTTGCTCCATCTTGTGCGAGCCGCGATTTGAAACGTAGAGCTTTGTGCCGTCACGGCTGACGGCAAATCCGTGCGTGCCGATGCCGGTGGCGATGAAGCCGATCTCGGAAAAGCTGTCCCCGTCGATCAGGAACACGCCGTCGTTCATCATGTCGGCGACATAGAAGACCTTGCCGTCGGGGGAGAGCCTGACGTCCTGCGGCATGCCCATTTTCGACAGGGCGAGGTGGCCGAGCACCTTTTGATTTTTCAGGTCCACCTTCAACAGGCCGCCTTCGCCATATTCGCAGGTGAAGATGGCGTAGGCATTGTCGGCGGAAAAATCGGCGTGGTTGATACCGGGGCAGGTCGGCGTCGGGAGCGTCGACTTCAGCGCCATGGTTTGCGGATCGCGAAAGTCGAGCCGCTGATAGGCTTCATCGACGATGACGGCCGCGCTTCCGTCCGGCATGAAATACATGTTGTAGGGGTCATCGACCGGAATTTCGTGACCCGGCTTGGCGGTCCGGGGGTCGATGGGCGTCACGCTGCCCTTGCTGGTGCCGCTGGCGTTGTTGGCGACCCAGAGCGTCTTCAGATCCCAGGACGGAACGACGTGCTGCGGCTTGAACCCAACAGGGAACCTGTCGACTTCCTTGAGAGTCGTGGTGTCGATAACCGACACGCTGTTGGATGAGCGGTTCGGAACATAGACACGCGGCAGCGCGCCAGCCGTCGCCGGGCTCAAATGATCAGAGGTTGTCTGGCTGTAGATGTTGATCGGAGCGCGCGGCGGCGGCTCGCTGCAATCTTCCGGGCATGAGCCGGCGGAAGCCGGGGCTGAAGACAGGGCAAGCATCAAGACGAGCGGCGCGCACAAGCTCGTGAACCACCAATATGCCTTGATCATTTGGTCTGCTGCTTTTCGATGAAGCCGCGGATCGCCTCGGTGGTGCCGTTGACGATCAGGTCGACGCCGAGCTGGCCAAACGCGGCTGACGATCGTGCCGGATCGCCGCCGTAGACGCCGTCGGCGGCATCGAGCTTCGGGTTGGCCGCAAGGCGATCCTTGCGCACCGTGGAAGGGTCGATGGCGAGCATCAGCGATGTGTCCGCCAGTCCCGCGTGGGTTCCGATCTCCGGCTGCTTCGCGCCGGCCGACAGGAGCTTGTCGATGTAGGCGCCCTGGGTGATCTGATAGTATTCGAGCGCCGCAAAGACCCGGACAGGAGTTTTGCGCCATTCGGCGTTCAGGCGATCGGCGACATGACGCTCGTCGGCCTGATAGCCGCCGTGGTCGCCGATCAGCACGATGGTCTTGAAGCCGTGCAGCTTGAAGCTGCGGGCCGCGGATTCGAGCAGCTGCTCGAAAATCTTGTCGCTGATGGTGATCGTACCGGGAAACCGCATATGGGCGGTGGGCGGATCGATGGTTCCTTCCGGAACATAGGAGATCACGGGGGCAACCAAGGCGTTGCCGAGTTGATCGGCAATCTTCTCGGCCAAGAACTTAACCCGCACATTGTGCTTGCCCAGCGCCATGGCGGGGCCGCTTTGTTCGGTGCCGCCTATCGGGACAATGATCGTCGTCGTTCCCGATCCGATCCGATCACGCAGTTCGGTCCAGGTCTGGTCCTCGAGGAAGACCGACGCGTTGGCGGCGTTCGCAGTCGATGCCAGACCCGACAGAAACCAAAGGCCGACGACAGTGCTCGCGAATGTGAAACCGTGCCGTGCGATCATTTCAGCCTCTGGGCTATGCGTCGCATCGGACCACACGTCCGGCGATTTGCACAATTTGTGTGAAGGGAAGGGGTCTTGGCAAGCTTCCCGCAGCCGCCGAAATTCGGAATCATGGTCTAGCGCCGTCTCAGCAGGCTCTTCATGCGGTTGCGCAGCAGCCGGGCCATGTTGCGCGTCTCGCGATAGAGGTGTAGCTGCGAGGCGGCCTGGCGCGCGAGGCGGTCGGCGTCCGGCGTCAGCCCGATCACCAGCGTGCCGATCGGCCGGCGCTCGGTCCACAGCCTGCTCATCACCGGATGGTCCGGCACCGCGCAGGAATCGGTCATCATGATGTTGGGGTCGTCGAGATGCTGCCGGGTGACCTCGATCATCAGCAGCGTGCCGGGCGAATAGGCTGCCAGCGTCTCGTCATAGGCCGTCTTCCAGGTGTAGGCGACGCCGGCTTCGACGAAGACGATCAGGCAGGCGATGGTGCGGCCATCGAGCGTCAGCGAATGGATGCGGCACATGTCCTGCTCGGCGAGCCGGTGCACGGCCTCACGGGCGAAGGCGGCGCGGAAGCGGTCGATCGCCATGGCGGTGCGCTCGCGGCCCTTCCAGCCGGACGCTTCCAGCGTCAGGAAGCTTTCGATGGCGTGGCGGATATCGTCGGGGCCGCGCGCCACCACATGCTCCAACCTCCCGAGGTCGGCAAGGCGCCGCTTCAGGCGGCGGAACTCGCGATAGTGGTGCGCGCGCAGCGAAGCCTTCAGATAGTCGTCGCCGTCGAGCTCGCTCTCCAGCACGGGTCGCGGGGTCTGGCCGGTGGTGACCAGCGTCAGCCCACGCGTCTCGGCCACGGTGCCAAGCAGGCTCGCCACCGGGCCGTCGAGCCTCATGTCGGGCAGGACGAGGACTTTCGGCATCTTGAGGTGCGGGCGCGACAGCATCGAGAAGAAATCCTCGACGACGCCGATCGGATCGTCGCGGTCGATCAGCGGCGTGCCGAGCGGCCCGAACGGGCTCGACCAGGTGCGCATCACCGGAACGCCGAGCGGCACCACGGGCCGTTCCACCGAGAGCGGCACCAGCAGGCGCAGCCGGTTGCGATATTCGTCGCCGTCGCGGATCACCGCCAGCCGGACTTCGCGATCCTCCAGCCGGGGCATGGCGGGCGCCAGGAAGCGCGGGTTGAAGAAGACGTTCGGCTCGATCGTGCGGGCGCAGAGATAGTCCAGTTCCTCGACCAGGTCGAAGCCGGCCGATGCCGGATAGATGGCAAGCTTGCGCTCGGGCCGGTTGTTGGCGAGGATTTCGATATGGGCGGGGTCCGCGTCGCGCGACAGGCCGGCAAGGCCCGACACCATGGCGCCGGCGGTGCCGCCGCTGGTTTCCTCGAGCAACGGGATGGCGGCCATCAGGCGGCTCCTTTGGCAGGCACGAAGATCGCCATGACGATGCCGAGCTTGCGCCACACCGTGAAGGACAGCGCGCTGGCCTCGAAGATCATGGCAAAGGCGGTGGCCATGGCCGCGCCCCACAGGCCGAAATGCGGGATCAGCACCACGTTGAGGCCGATGTTGAAGGCCAGCGTCATGGCATAGACGGCGGCGCAGATGTTCTGGTTGCCGCTCATGGTGAGCAGGCTTTCGCAAGGGCCGACGGCGGCGCGCGCCACGACGCCGAAGACGAGCAGGAACAGAAGCGGATAGCCCGAGGTGAATTCGGGGCCGAACAGCACCAGCATGGGTTCGCCGAGCGCCAGCACCAGCAGCGCCATGACGAGTGACGGCCAGAAGGTCCACGACACCGTTTCGCGGGCAAAGGCGGCAAGCCTTTCGGGATCGCCATGGGTGAACTGCGCGTAGCGCTGGGCAACGCCGGCCTTGACGGCGAAATAAACGAAATGCACCAGCGCCAGCGTCTTGACCGTGGCGAAATAGACGGCGACGTCATTGGGATTCATATAGGCGCCGACCATAAGCACGTCGGCATTGGTGAGCAGGAAGAAGAAGCTTTCGACCAGGAAGATCGGCAGCGAGACGATGAACCATTGCGCGAAATGCACCTTCATCGGCCCGGCCGGGATCAGCCTTTCCATGCGGTGCGTAACGCCGATCAGCTGCGCAAGCGTGGTGACATAGGTGGCGGCGATCGATGCGAAGATCGCCGTCCTGGCATCGGCGGCGTAGCCGGCGTAGAGCATCAGCGCCATGAACAGCAGGATCAGCACCGGCCGTATCAGATAGGTCGGCGACAGGGCGAAAAGCGCCCAGCTGTTCGCCCTGGCCTGGCCTTGCAACAGATCCGACACCGCGATCATCGGCAGGCAGATGACGCCGAGGATGAACGGTATCACGTAATAATTTTCGAGCCAGGGTGCCGCCAGCCAGACGCCGAGGGCGCCGAGGGCGGCGATGATGGTGGAGGCGATCAGCACGAACAGGCGGCTGGCCACGACGATGCCGCGCAGTTCGTCCATCATGCCGCGCTCGCGGTATTCGGGGATGAAGCGGATGACCGAGGTGTGGAAGCCGAGGCAAGCGAGGTTGCCGACGATGACCATCGTCACCCAGACAAGCACGAAGATGCCGTATTCGAACGAGCCCATCCAACGTGCCATCAGCACCTGGCTGATGAAGGCGATGACGGCGCTGACGATGCGGATGGAGAAGGCGATGACCGACATGCGGCCGGCCTCGCCGCGTTCATCGGCGGTGAACAGCACGGCGTCGATGCGGCCAAGCAACGGCTCGATGCGCAGCGCCAAACGCTGCGGCAAGAACCGCCCGGCAGTCGTGGCCGCGGAAAAGCGCACCCCGATCTCTCTCCGTTTTCCGCCTCTTTTTCAGCCTTTGGTGTAGCGGAGACACATTAAGAAACGGTTGGGTGAGGAGCGGTCCGCGTAGCGGACGAAAAGCCAACGATTTGGCATTTCGAGCGACGAACGGTGAAGACCCGGTCCGCCTTCGGGCGGATCAAAACGTCCAGTGGACCTTTTGAAGGGACTGAACGCCCGAAGGGCATAGCGGAGGGTCGGCAGGCCGCTGGCGCTCGGCGAGCGTATTTTGGTGTTCCGGTGGCATGACGAATGGCGAGAGAACGCCGGGTGCGGGTCAACCAGCTGTCATTCCACGTGCTGTTTCGATGCAAGCGTTGGAAAGGCTCGGTCGGCGCAGCGTCGTGCGCGACTTTTGCGGTACGATGACCGTTGATGAGGTGACATTCGCCAGATTCTAGCGGCCAATCGCGGACCTCAGCGCCGCCCTCATCCGCCCTTCGGGCACCCAGCCCTTTGCCATCGCTCCGCGCGTCCGTTGTTCGAAAAGCCAAGCAATTGGCTTTTCGTCCGCTGCGCGGACCACGCCTCACCCCCGTGAACGGGGAGAAGGAAGAGGGCGCCCTTACGCAAACGCCCCATGACAATGCTTGTACTTCTTGCCGGAGCCGCAGGGGCAGGCTTCGTTGCGGCCGATCTTGCCCCAGGTGGCCTGGTTGTTTGGGTCGCGGTCTTCGGGGGCGACGATGGTGTTCGATTCCTGGCGGACCAGGAGGGCTGTTTCGCCACCTTCGAAATCATTCTCGCCGGTGGTGCCGTCAATATGCGTGCCGAACATGTCGGGAGCTTCGGGAGGCGGGGCTTCGGCGGCCTGGCGGACGAGTTCGACGCGCATCAGCTGCGCAGTGACGGCCTGGCGCAGATTGCCCAGCATCGCCTGGAACAGCTCGAACGCCTCGCTCTTGTACTCCTGCAGCGGATCGCGCTGGGCGTAGCCGCGGAAGCCGACGACCGAACGCAGATGGTCGAGATTGACGATGTGCTCGCGCCACAGATGGTCGAGTGACTGCAGCACCACCGAGCGCTCGACATAGGTCATCACTTCGGGGCCGAAGCGCTCGGAGCGCTCCTTGGCGGCGACGTCGGCGGCCTGGGTGATGCGCTCGCGGATGTCGTCCTCGGCAATGCCCTCTTCCTTGGCCCAGTCCTCGATCGGCAGGTCGAGATTGAGGAATTCGGCAACCTCGGCCTTCAGGCCGGCGACATCCCACTGTTCGGCATAGGCGTTCTCGGGAATGGCCTTGGCGACGATCTCGTCGATGACGCCTTCGCGCATCTCCGCAATGGTTTCCGACAGGCCTTCGCCGTCCATCAGTTCGATGCGCTGCTCGAACACCACCTTGCGCTGGTCGTTGGAGACATCGTCATACTTCAGCAGGTTCTTGCGGATGTCGAAGTTGCGCGCCTCGACCTTCTTCTGCGCCTTTTCCAGCGCCTTGTTGATCCAGGGATGGATGATTGCCTCGTCTTCCTTGAGGCCGAGCTTCTGCAGCATGCCGTCCATGCGCTCGGAGCCGAAGATGCGCATCAAATCGTCCTGCAGCGACAGGAAGAATTTCGAGCGGCCGGGGTCACCCTGGCGGCCGGAGCGGCCGCGCAGCTGGTTGTCGATGCGGCGCGATTCATGGCGCTCGGTGGCCAGCACGTAGAGGCCGCCGGCACCCAGCGCCTTTTCCTTCAGGCGCTCGACGTCGGCGTGGATTTCCTTCTCGCGCGCCTCACGCTCGGGACCGGCGGGCATGTCGCCCAGTTCATCCTCGATGCGCATCTCGGCATTGCCGCCGAGCTTGATGTCGGTGCCGCGGCCGGCCATGTTGGTGGCGATGGTGATGGCGCCGGGCTTGCCGGCCTGGGCGACGATCGCCGCCTCGCGCTCGTGGTGGCGGGCGTTCAGCACCTCGAAATCCTTGAAACCTTCCTTGCGCAGGCGCTCGGCCAACTGCTCGGACTTCTCGATCGAGGTCGTGCCGACCAGCGTCGGCTGGCCCTTGGCGCTGGCCTCGCGGATTTCCTTGACGATCGCCTTATATTTCTCCTCGACCGTCCGGTAGACCTCGTCGTCTTCATCCTTGCGGATGACCGGGAGGTTGGTCGGGATCTCGGTGACTTCGAGACCGTAGATGTTGCCGAACTCCTCGGCCTCGGTCAGCGCCGTACCGGTCATGCCGGACAGCTTCTTGTAGAGGCGGAAGTAGTTCTGGAAGGTGACGGAAGCGAGCGTCTGGTTCTCCGGCTGGATCGCCACGTGCTCCTTGGCTTCCAGTGCCTGGTGCAGGCCTTCCGAATAGCGGCGGCCGGGCATCATGCGGCCGGTGAACTCGTCGATGATGACGATCTCGCCGTTGCGAACGATATAGTCCTTGTCCTTCTGGAACAGCCGGTGCGCTTTCAGGGCGTTGTTGACGTGATGGACGATGGCGACGTTCTCGACGTCGTAGAGCGACTCGCCCTTCAACAGGTCTGCGTCGCGCAGCAGGTTCTCCAGCTTCTCGGTGCCTTCCTCGGTGAAGATCGAGGTCTTCTGCTTCTCGTCGATCTCATAATCCTGCGGCTGCAGCTGGATGATGAAGGTGTCGATGGTGTTGTACATTTCCGAACGGTCCTCGAGCGGACCGGAAATGATCAGCGGCGTGCGCGCCTCGTCGACCAGGATGGAATCGACTTCGTCGACGATCGCGTAGTTATGGCCGCGCTGCACCATCTGGGCGCGCTCATACTTCATGTTGTCGCGCAGATAGTCGAAGCCGAGCTCGTTGTTGGTGGCGTAGGTGACGTCGGCGGCGTATGCGGTGCTGCGTTCCTCATCGGACAGGCCGTGGACGATGACGCCGACCGAGAGGCCGAGGAATTTGTAGACACGGCCCATCCATTCGGAGTCGCGCGTGGCGAGATAGTCGTTGACGGTGACGACGTGGACGCCCTTGCCGGCCAGTGCGTTGAGGTAGACCGGCAGCGTCGCGACCAGGGTCTTGCCCTCGCCGGTGCGCATCTCGGCGATGCCGCCATTGTGCAGCACCATGCCGCCGATCAGCTGGACGTCGAAGGGGCGCATGCCGAGCACGCGTCGAGCCGCCTCACGGGCGGTGGCGAAGGCCGGGATCAGCAGGTCGTCAAGGCTGGCGCCGTTGGCGATATCCTGCCGGAATTTTGCCGTACGCCCCGCGAGTTCGGCGTCGGAAAGCGCCCGCATCTCGTTTTCCATGGCGTTGATCGCCTCGACACGGGGCCGGGTCGATTTGACCCGACGGTCATTGGAGGAACCGAAAACCTTACGGGCGAGACCGCCGAGACTGACCATACAATGGTCCTTTCGATAGAATTCTCAATCTTAAGATGAGCGCCGGCCGGCCCCATCACATCCGCGTGAACGCACCGCCTGAATACGGGCAAACACAAAAAGCGCCCGGAAAACGGTTCTGGACGCAAAGTCGTTGGACAGATAAGAGGGGGCTCAACTGATGTCAACGCCGCGCTGGCCCTGCCGGTCGCGCCAAATTCCGCCACAATCTGGCTGATCTGGAAGCCACCCCTCCTTACAATCATTCCCCGGAGTCATTTTCATGTCCTTGTTGTTTCGCCGTGCGTCGCTCGCCAGCCTTGGCCTGGCCTTCGGCCTGTCGGCTCTTTGCCTGTCGCCTGTCATGGCGCAGGAGACCGCTCCCGCTGCTCCGGCCGATGCCGCCGCGGCACCGGCGGCTGCACCCGTCGATCCGAACGCCGTGGTCGCCACGGTCAACGGCCAGCCCTTGACTGAAGCCGATCTGGTGCTTGCCGAAGGCGAGCTGTCGCAGCAATTCGCGCAGCTGCCGCCCGAACAGCGCCGTGCCGCGGCCCTTTCGGCGGCCATCGAAATCCGCGTCATGGCCGCCAAGGCCGTCACCGACGGTCTCGACAAGGATCCCGACTTCCAGCGCCGCATGGCCTTCCTGCAGCAGCGCGCGCTGCATGGCGAGATGGTCGAGAAGGGCGTCGTCGACAAGGTCACCGACGCCGAAATCCGCGCCCGCTACGACCAGGAAATCGCCAACACGCCGCCGGTCAACGAGGTGCATGCCCGTCACATCCTCGTGAAGACGAAGGAAGAGGCCGAGGCCATCATCAAGCAACTCGACGGCGGTGCCGATTTCCAGAAGCTCGCCAACGAGCACACCAGCGATCCCTCGGGCAAGTCCAACGGCGGCGACCTCGGCTGGTTCGGACCTGGCCAGATGGTGCCGGAGTTCGACAAGGCCGCCTTCGCGCTCGAGGTCGGCAAATACACCGAGCAGCCGGTGCAGTCGCAGTTCGGCTGGCACGTCATCAAGCTCGAGGACAAGCGCGCCAAGCAGCCGCCGGCCTTCGCCGACGTCAAGGACCAGGCCAAGCAGGCGGTCATCCGCGACAAGTATTTCGCGCTGGTCAAGTCGCTGCGCGCCGGCGCCAAGGTCGAGATCCCGGACGCCAAGCTGAAGCAGGCCGTCGATACGATGGAAGCCGGCAAGTAAGTCTGAACGACCGTTTCAAAGGGCGCGGCAGCCAAGCGCTGCCGCGCCCTTTTTGTTGGCCGCCGCTATCTGCCTGATGCCGCTATGCCATGCAGGAGATAGCGAACCATCTTGCGTATCGTCGCCTCGGGCTCGTCGAGCCGGTTGATCAGGAGATGCCGCCAGGCATAGGAAGCGACGAGGTCGGCGACCACACCCGGGTCGACATCCCCAGGGATTTCGCTCCTTACCTTGGCGCGCTCGATGATCTGGCCGGTGTGGCTGCGGCGCCCTCCGGCATAGCCGGCAAGGGCGGAGGCAGCGGTTTCATCCGACTGCGCCTCGGCGATCAGCGACCTGAACACGCTGCCCGACGATGTCTCGCGCCAGTGCGTGAACAGATTGACCAGGAAGCCGACGAGATCCTCCTCCAGGCTTCCGGTATCGGGAATGTCGACGCGCTTCTGGCGCTGATAGACTTCGAGCAGCAGTGCCGCCTTGCTCGGCCACCAGCGATAGATGGTTGGCTTGCCGGCGCGCGCGCGCCGCGCCACCGCCTCGATCGAGAAACCGGCATAGCCAGCCTCGACCAGCACAGCTTCGGCAGCCTCCAAAATCGCTTCGGCGCTGTCGGGATTGCGCCTGGCGCCAATCGATTTGCGTGCCGGATCGGCGATTTCCGCCATTGCCATCGTCCTCGCCAAACACTTCGTCGGCAATATAGGTGAGGTCGAGGTGGAACGAAACGGGGCGTTTCCGGCGGTTCAAGGAAACCGTCAGATCGCAATCATTGCATCGCTTGCGATGTCTCGGACTCGATGCGCCATCCGTCTTCGGCCTTGACCAGCCCAAGCGTGACGCGAGCCTTGCCGGTCAGGCGTGGCGCCGACTTGTCCTTCGGCACATAGTCGTAGCGCATCGCAAAGGCGGCCTCACTGCGGTTCTCGCCATGCGGCGTGATCTCCAGGCTGCCGGGTTCAAGCCCAAGCGACCACGAGGCCCATTGCGCGAACCAGTCGATCTTCACCTTGACGATGGCATCGGCGTCGTAGCGTGTGCCGAAAATGGTCGCCGACGAGCCGTAGATCCGCTTGACCGTCTCGCTCATCGTCCTGGCGTCCGGCGCCAGATAATCCCGGCGCAGGAATTTCTCGATCGAAGTCTTGTCGTCGCCGACGGAGCGTTCCAGTGCCGCCACCTGCGAGGCCGGCGCGGGCTCAGCCGCCGGCTTGGGCTCCGGGGCAGGCCCGTCACCCGGGACGAATTCGAAGCGTTCGAGCAGTGAGCCCTGTTCCCAGGGGCGCTGGCCTTCGCGGGTTTGCGAAACCACGTCGCGGCGCACCGCGATCATCATGTCGTTGATGCTCTGGCCGGGCTCGGCGATGTGCTGCAAAAGGGCTGACGCAAAGGGCGAGTTGCGCCCGGTGCCGTCCATGGCGACCGCACCCGGCGCCGTCGAAAAGGCGATGAACGAGCCGCGCGTCGAATCGAACTGCGCCAGTCCCGCCAACGCCGTCGCCGAGCGGGTGGTGGCGGTGCGGCTCAGACTGCGGGCAAACGGGTTGTTGCGGCAGGCGTCGAGAAACACCAGGCTGACCTTGGTCTGCTGTTCCATGATGTCGAGGATTTCGTCGATCGGCACGGCCTCGAGCTGCAGCTTCACCGGCATGTCGAGCCTGGCGTCGACCGGCACGATGTAGTTGCGCCCGTCGACCTGAAGGCCGTGGCCGGCATAGTAGAAAAGCCCGACGCCAGCACCTTCCAGCGCATCGGAGAACTCGCCGATGCTGCGCTCGAGTTCACGCTTGCCGAGATCGTTGCCTTCGATGACTTCGAAGCCGATGGAGCGCAGCTTGTCGGCGATGTCGAGGGCGTCGTTGACTGGATTGGCCAGCGTGCCGGCTTCGGCATAGGTGCCGTTGCCGATGACGAGCGCCACGCGCCGCGCCGGCTCAGCGTCGGCGCTCAGCAGCAACAGTCCCAGAAATGCCCAAGCGAGGATCGCAAGCCTGCCCATGGGCGCAATCATAGCGCCACAGGCCCCGGCGACGCCAACAGATTTGAAACGCAAGCTTAATCCGGCGTGGTTCACCGCCCCGGCAGGCGCGGCGAAAACGCCCTTGCGCCTGCGCGCCGTATCGGGCAAACCGGCCTTCCCTTGCGAATTTCCCGCCCGAGGTCCCCATGTCCACGACCATTTCGCCGCTCGCGCCGAAGAAATACCCCAAAATGCCTGTCATTGAAGGGGTGCGCATTGCCACCGCCGAAGCGGGGATAAAGTACAAGAACCGCACCGATCTTCTGGCCATGGTCTTCGACGCCGGCACCGCGGTCGCCGGCGTGTTCACCAAGTCGAAATGCCCCTCGGCGCCTGTAGATTTCTGCCGCCAGAACCTTGGCGCCGGCAAGGCCCGGGTGCTGATCGTCAATTCCGGCAACGCCAATGCCTTCACCGGCAAGAAGGGCCGCGAATCCACGGCGCTGACCGGCGAGGCGGCGGCCAAGGCGGCCGGCTGCACGGCAGGTGAGGTTTTCCTGGCCTCGACCGGCGTCATCGGCGAGCCACTCGACACGACCAAGTTCAGCCATCTGCTCGCCGGACTGGTCAGCGACGGCAAGCCCGACCTGTGGACCGAGGCGGCCAAGGCCATCATGACCACGGACACCTATCCGAAAGTGGCGACGGCGACCGTCAAGCTCGGCGATGCCGATGTCACCATCAACGGCATCTCCAAGGGCGCCGGCATGATCGCCCCTGATATGGCGACGATGTTGTCCTTCATCGCCACCGACGCGCCGATCGCGGCTCCGGTGCTGCAGGATCTGTTGTCGCGCGGCACGGCCAAAACCTTCAACGCGGTCACCGTCGACAGTGACACCTCGACCAGCGATACGCTGCTGCTCTTTGCCACCGGCAAGGCCGCAAAGCGCGGTGCTCCAGAAATAACCGATCCCAATGATGCCCGCCTTGGCCAGTTCCGCCGGGCGCTCGGCAAGGTGCTGAAGTCGCTGGCGCTGCAGGTGGTGCGCGACGGCGAAGGTGCCCGCAAGCAGGTCGAAGTGACCGTCACCGGCGCGAAATCGGCCCGCTCGGCCAAGCGCATCGCGCTGTCGATCGCCAATTCGCCGCTGGTCAAGACAGCGGTCGCCGGCGAGGACGCCAATTGGGGTCGCGTCGTCATGGCCGTCGGCAAGGCCGGCGAGCCCGCTGATCGCGACCGGCTGTCGATCTGGTTCGGCGACAACCGGCTGGCGCATGAGGGCGAGCGTGATCCGGCCTATTCGGAAGAAAAGACCTCGGCCTATATGAAACGCGACGACATCCGCATCCGCGCCGATATCGGTATCGGCCGCGGCAAGGCGACGGTGTGGACCTGCGATCTCACCAAGGAATATGTCGCCATCAATGGCGACTACCGGAGCTGACGGTTTTGGCTTCCAGACATCCGGCTAGCATGCTCGCAATCGTGCGGCGCTTCGAGGCGGCCGGCTTTCGCGCCTGGCCGGCGGCCGCCGTCCACTATGACGGCACCTGGGTGGTGCGGCTGACCGCCGGCCATCCGGCCAAGCGGCTGAATTCGGTCAATCCGCTCGATCCCGGCGACATCCAGCACATCGCCGACCGCATCGGCCGGGCCAGCCGCCGTTTCGACGCCTATGGCAGGCCGCTGACGTTCCGCATGTCGCCGCTGTCGGGCCCCGATCTGGCCAGTCACCTCGACAAGGAGGGCTGGAGTCGCTTCGGCGAATCGCTGGTGATGCGGCTGCCGCTCGCCGATGCCCAGCTCGATGCCGCCATGGACCAGATTCCGCTCAAGGACATCAGCCGCTTCATCGGTGCTTTGCTCAAGGTCAGCGGCTCCGACATTTCGCTGCGGCCTGGTCTGTCGGAGATCATCGGCGCCATCCAGCCCGAGGCCGGGCTGTTCGCGCTCGAGGATGAAGCCGAGGCGCTGGCGACGCTGATCTGCGTGCATGACGGCGATCTCGCCGGCCTGTTCGAGATCGCCACCGACAGATCGGCGCGCAACAAGGGGCATGGCCGCAACCTGATCCTGTCGGCGCTGAAATGGGCGAGGCTGCGTGGCGCGCGGGAGGCCTGGCTGCAGGTCGAGGCCGGCAATGTGCCGGCGCTGGCGCTCTATCGCTCACTCGGCTTCGAGGAAGTCTATCGCTACCACTATCGCCAGCCGCCTGGTTATGAGTGAAGTGGGCATGAATGATCTGGCAAATACCGGCAAGCGCCTGCTGCTGGTCGCCGCCTGCGCGCTGGTCGACACCGACGGCCGCGTGCTGCTGGCGCAGCGGCCAGAAGGCAAGCAGTTTGCCGGCCTGTGGGAATTTCCCGGCGGCAAGGTCGAGCCCGGCGAGACGCCGGAACAATGCATCATCCGCGAACTGCATGAGGAGATCGGCATCGAGACCGATATTCCGTGCCTGGCGCCACTTACCTTCGCCAGCCATTCCTACGACGACTTCCACCTGTTGATGCCGCTGTTCGTCTGCCGACGCTTCCGCGGCATCGCCCAGCCCCGGGAAGGGCAGGCGCTGAAATGGGTGCGGCCAAGAGAGATGCGCGACTATCCGATGCCGCCGGCCGATGCGCCGCTGATCCCGTTCCTCATCGACCTGCTCTGAGGATTTGTTTTGACGCAATTCCCAAGGGAAAGCGCTATGCGCTTTTCCCGGGAAAACCGCTTCACACTTTTCCTGGAATTGCTCTGAGGATCGGGACCAGGATCCATATCAGCCAGCGTTAATGGAAGATTTATCTGATCGTGAAAAATTGATGCATGGCCGTGTCCTCGCGGCCGCGTCGCCAATTCGCTGGGGAGCGATCGTATGAGCCTGGACAGGGATTGGGATTCCATCCGGCCCGAGCGCGGTTTCCGTGCCGCCGATGCCGGCATGGGCATCCTGCGCATCACGCTGCTGTTCGGGTCGGCCGCGGTGGCGCTGGCGCTGATCGCGACCCCTTTCCTCGACAGACAGACGCGCTCGCAATCGGCGCGCGACGATTTTCCTGGTCTCGACATGACGGCCACCGGCTCGATCAGCCATCGCAGCACCTACACGGTGCGCCGCAGCGTGTTGCAGCCGCAGCCAGATTCAGTCTGCATCATCGGCTCCGACGGCAGGACCAGTGGCGACTGCTGACATGGTTAAGACATTTTCGAGAAGGGGGCGGTTTCACCGCCTGTTAAGGCTTTGCCGTTAACCTTTCTTAACAGATCGGCGGTAAGGTCCTGGCAAGGGGGATCGAGGTGATGAAAACAATGCTGCTGCGTTTTCTGACGGACGAGACCGGCGCCACCGTCGTCGAGTACGCCCTGATCGTCGCCGTGCTGTCGCTGACGATCATCGGCGGTATCGGCCAGGTCTTCAACTCGATCACCTGGCTGTTCAGCGACAACAGCAGCAGGCTTTCGAACGCGTTTGCTTCGCCTTGAGCGCGATCGTGGCGGCAGCCTAGAGCGCGTCGTATCACTTTTGGGCGACATGCATCAGTGTTTGCCGGGTCCTTCCAGAATAGCCTTCAGCGAGACCTTTGCTGAACCTGGTTTCAGCGGTTTCTGCTGTGACGCATCGGGCGCCCAGCCGGACATCCAAACCATCGAGAAGCTTGCCCGGATCCGACCGTCGGGGTCGGAAAACCGCTCGGCGTAGATTTCCGTGGCACGGGCAAACAGTCCGCGCGTACCCGGTCGCCGGCTGCGATCGGCAAGCGCGCTGGTTTCACCCATGGCGCGCAGATCGGCCATCAAGGCAAACAGATTGGCATAGCGCACCGTCACGGTCTCGACATCGGCGACCGGCAAAGCGAGACCGGCGCGCTGCAAAAGCGCACCGGCATCGCGCACGTCGGTGAAGGGGATGACGCGCGGGCTGACACCGCCGTAAAGCTCGGTCTCGGCCGCAAGCAGGCTTTCGCGCAGTTCGCTGAGCGTGCCGGCGCCGGCGAAGGCGCCGAGGAAAAGTCCGTCCGGCCGCAGCGCGCGGCGGATCTGGATCAGCATGCCGGGAATGTCGTTCATCGCCTGCAGCGAAAGAAGCGACACCGCCAGATCGAGGCTTTGCGGCTCGAACGGCACGGTTTCCAGCGGTGCGACCAGGCCGGCGGCACCATTGAGGAAAACCGCGTCCGTCTCGACGCGGACGATCTCCGTCACCTTGCCGCTCACGGCCAGTACATCGGCCGCCGCCGGCGTCTGGCAAAACAGCACCGCCGCCTTGGCGAACCTGCGCTCGACAGCGCCCAGCCGGTCGGCCAGGTCTTCGGCGGCGCGGCTCACGAGGAAGTCGGCACCGTCAACCGGATGGGTGAGCGCACGCCGCTTGTGCGCGAGCCACAAAGAGGTATCCATTATCGGCTGCAACGGGCGCATCCTTGTTTGTCGACGCCCCAGATATAATTGGTATGGTGGCGCGGAGAACCAACCACGTGGCCGATCCGATGTCAGAGATCAAGTCCATCGGGATCAGGAACCTCACCCGCTCGGCTCTCGGCTGGCCGGCGCGCATCCTGTTTCCGCCGGTCTGCGCCGGTTGCCGCCGGCATGTCTCGCAGCCCGGCGTGCTGTGCGGCGCCTGCTGGCCGAAGTTGCGGCTGCTGGAACGACCTTGGTGCCCGGTGATGGGCACGCCGTTCACCCATCATATGGGCGAGGGCTTTCTGTCGGCGGAAGCGATCGCCGATCCGCCGCCCTTCGAGCGGGCGCGGGCAGCCGTCGCCTATTCCGGCGTCGCCCGGCAGATGGTGCAAGGGCTGAAATACCAGGATCGCACGGATTTGGCGCCTTGGATGGCGCGCTGGATGGTGCGCGCCGGCGCCGATCTCATCGCCGAGGCCGATGTGGTGGTGCCGGTGCCGCTGCACTGGCGGCGCTTCTTCCGGCGGCGGTTCAACCAGTCGGCGGAGTTGGCGCGCGGGGTTTGCGAGTTCAGCTGGCTGTCTTTCGCGCCTTCCGCCATGCGGCGTGTGAAACTCACCCGCCAGCAGGTCGGACTGGAACGGCAGGAGCGCGAGGAGAATGTGCGCGCTGCCTTTCGCGTGCCGGTCGAGGCGGAAATCGAGATCGCCGGCCGCAGGGTGCTTTTGATCGACGACGTCTACACCACGGGCGCCACCGTGCGCGCGGCAACCAAGGCGCTGAAAAGGGGAGGTGCGGCCGCCGTCGACGTGCTGACCTTTGCGCGTGTGTTGCCGGGGGACTTCCGGGCGGACGAGTCCGCGACTATATAAGTCGGCAACGAAGGCGGAAATTAGGCATGGTCGATGTCACGATCTATACCCGCATGATGTGCGGCTACTGCACGGCGGCCAAGCGGTTGCTGGAGCGCAAAGGCGTCGCTTACACCGAGCACGACGCTTCGTTTTCGCCGGAACTGCGCCAGGAGATGATTTCCAAGGCGCACGGGCGTACGACCTTTCCGCAGATTTTCATCGGCGACACGCATGTCGGCGGCTGCGACGACCTCCACGAGCTGGAGGCCGAAGGCCGGCTGGACAAACTGCTCGCCAACGGCGCGACGATTTGAGGGTATGATGATGGGTGTTTTCAAGGCTGCGGCGGTCCAGATGCGTTCAGGCGAAAGCCCCGAGCGCAATGCGGTCGATCTCGAACGGCTGGTGCGTGAAGCGGCGGCCCAGGGTGCGACCTATATCCAGACGCCGGAAATGACCGGGGCGCTGATCCGCGACAAGGAAGCGCGGGCAGCCTCCTTCACCTCCGAAGACAAGGACGTCATCGTCGCGACCGCGCGCGGATTGGCGCGCGAACTCGGCGTCTTCCTGCACA
Organism: Mesorhizobium sp. NZP2077; assembly: GCF_013170805.1. Classification (NCBI taxonomy): domain Bacteria; kingdom Pseudomonadati; phylum Pseudomonadota; class Alphaproteobacteria; order Hyphomicrobiales; family Phyllobacteriaceae; genus Mesorhizobium; species Mesorhizobium sp. NZP2077. The sequence goes on from NZ_CP051293.1 coordinate 1,646,537, forward strand.
TTGGCTCGACCGCCATCCTGCGCGCCGACGGCAAGCTTGCCAACCGGGCGCTGCTGTTTGGTCCGGACGGTGCCACGCTGGCCACCTATGACAAGATCCACATGTTCGATGTCGACCTCGACAATGGAGAGAGCTGGCGCGAATCCGCGGCGTACGAGCCGGGCACCGAGGCTGTTGTGACCGAGGTCGCGGGCGCGAAGCTTGGTTTCGCGGTCTGCTACGATCTGCGGTTCCCGCAACTGTTCCGTGCCGAGGCGCTGGCAGGAGCCGAAGTTTTGACCGTGCCCGCCGCCTTCACCCGTCAGACCGGCGAGGCGCATTGGCATGTGCTGCTCAGAGCGCGTGCCATCGAGAATGGCGCCTTTGTCGTCGCCGCCGCGCAAGGCGGCCTGCACGAGGACGGCCGCGAGACTTTTGGCCATTCGCTGATCGTCGATCCCTGGGGCCGCATCATCGCCGAGGCCGCGCATGACGAGCCCGCGGTGATCGTGGCCGAGATCGACCCGGCGCAGTCTCTCGCGGCGCGCAAGAAGATCCCCAATTTGAAGAATGCGCGGGATTTTGCCGTCAATGCCGGTGCGGCGGAGGCGCCGCGTCTCAGGGGTGCAGCCTCTTGATCCGCTTTTCCCTGATCTGCGAGAACGAGCACGAGTTCGAGGGCTGGTTTCGCAGCAATGACGATTTCGAGGCGCAGAAGAAGCGTGGCTTCGTCGATTGTCCGAACTGCGGCTCGCACAAGGTGCAGAAGGCCCTGATGGCGCCCGCGGTTTCGACGGCCCGCAAGCAGGAGACCATAGCGCTTGCCATGGGCGAGGCGCAGAAGCAGGCCCTGGCGCAACTCAAGGCGATGGCCGAGAAGGTGCGCGAGAATGCCGACTATGTCGGCGACAAGTTCGCCGAGGAAGCGCGGAAAATCCATTTCGGTGAAACCGATGCGCGCGGCATCTATGGCGAGGCGACGCTGGAAGAGGCCAAGGGCCTGGCCGACGACGGCGTCGATTTCATGCCAATCCCGGTGTTCCCGGACGACCGCAACTGAGCGGTCAGCTCAGGCTACCGATCAGCTTCTCAAGCAAGCGTGAAAGCGTCTCCTGCTCAGTGCGGGTCAGGCCTGCGAGAATCTCGTGTTCGTTGGCGACATGGGCGGTGACGGCCTCGTCGATCAAGGCGAAGCCTTTTTCGGTCAGCCGCACGACGATGCCGCGCCGATCGTTGGGGTGCGGTCCGCGTTGGATCAGCCCGGAGGTCTCCAGCCGGTCGAGCCGGTTGGTCATGGCGCCTGAGGTCACCATGGTGGCCTCGTAGAGAGCTGTCGGCGTCAGCGCGTACGGGGAGCCGGAACGACGCAGCGTCGCCAGCACGTCGAATTCCCCGGCCTGCAATTCGTAGCGGGCAAACAGCGGAGCGAGGCGGTCGCGAGCTATCAGGGATGATGCCTCGTTCAGCCGCCCGAGCACGCCCATCGGCGAGACATCAAGATCCGGCCGCTCCCGTTTCCACTGCTCGATCGCACGCGCTGCCCTGTCCACTGTCTCACCATTAAATATCTTGACGTTAAGAATCTTTCTATTATCTTACCGCAAGAGGCAACGCCGGCCAAGGGGTCGCGCACCACAGGGCTCGATCATGAAATTTCTCTGGGATTCGGTGCTCGGCCTGCTGGTCGTCACCGGCGGCCTGCTTGGCCTGACGCTGCCCTTCGGCAAGCTTGCCACGGCGGCCGGTGTGCCGGCCATGGTCTGGGCCTTCGTCATCTCGCTCGGCGCCGGCGGCGTCCTTTTGTGCGTGCTCTTGGCACGCGGCGAGCGCATCCGGCTCACCCGCCACAAATTGCGTTATTTCTTCGTTACGGCCGCCGTGTCCTATGCCGCACCCAACCTCTTGATGTTCTCGGCCATTCCGCATCTAGGCGCCGGCTATACCGGCATCATGTTCACGCTTTCGCCTGTCATCACGCTGGTGTTCTCGATCCTGCTGCGTGTCCGGCGCCCCAACATGCTGGGCATTGTCGGCATCGCCGTCGGCTTCGTCGGCGCCGTCATGGTGGCGGTGACGCGCGGCGAGGCCGGCCAGCCGGCCGATCTGTTCTGGGTGGTCATGGGGCTTCTGATCCCGGTCAGCCTTGCCGCCGGCAACATCTACCGCACGGTGGATTGGCCGGAAGGCACCGGTCCGATCGAACTTGCCGTCGGCAGCCATCTGGCGTCGGCGACGCTGCTGCTGGCCGGCATTCTCGCCTTGTTTGGCATCAGGGCCTTCGTTCCGCTCGGCGCCGTGCCGCTGGTCGCCGTCGCGCAGGTCGCATCGGCATCGGCGATGTTCGCCTTCTTCTTCCGGCTTCAAGCGGTCGGCGGCCCGGTCTATCTCAGCCAGATCGGCTATGTGGCGGCCGCCGTCGGGCTGTTTGCCGGTACGATCTTCCTTGGCGAGCACTATCAGCTGCTGACCTGGGTCGGCGCCGTCATCATCACCGTCGGCGTCTTCATCACCACCAAGGCTCAGAGCCAGAAGGGTAGTAGATCAGAAACCTGAAACGAGACAGGGTCAGACCGACCCTTTTTCCGCCAGCACCATGTAGTTGACGTCCATGTCCTTCGACCGCGCCCAGCGGTCGGCAAGCGGACTGTAGGTGACGCCGGTGCGGTCGATGATCGTCAGGCCGGCACCGCCCAGCGCCTTTTCCAGCTCTTCCGGGCGCACCAGCTTGCCGAACTGGTGGGTGCCGCGCGGCAGCCAGCGCAGCACGTATTCGGCGCCGATGATGGCGAGGCCGAGCGCCTTCAGCGTGCGGTTGATGGTGGCCACGAACATGATGCCGCCGGGTCGGACCATCTGCCCGCATTTGGCGACGAACAGGTCGATGTCGGCGACATGCTCGACCACTTCCATGTTGAGGATGACATCGAATGTCTCGCCGGCGTCGGCAAGGTCCTCGGCCGTCGTGGCGCGGTAGTCGACGCTCACATTGCCTTCGGCCGCATGCAGTTTCGCCACTTCGATGTTTGTTTCGGAGGCATCCGCTCCGACCACTTCGGCGCCAAGCCGCGCCATCGGTTCGCACAAAAGGCCGCCGCCGCAGCCGATATCGAGGATGCGCAGGCCCTCGAACGGCCGCGCTGCGCGCGGATCACGGCCGAAGCGCGCCGCTATCTGGTCGCGGATATACGAAAGCCGGACCGGATTGAATTTGTGCAGCGGACGAAACTTGCCGTTCGGGTTCCACCATTCGGCGGCAAGGGCGGAAAAGCGTTCCACTTCTCCGGCATCGATCGTCGATCGTCGGGGCTCTGGCATCGGTTGGTCTCCTAGAGCTCTTTGATTTGTCGCAGTTCCTGACGGAAAACCGTTTCACACTTTTCCTGGAATTGCTTCAGAGCGCTAGGAAGTCGGGCGTGAGGGCGGGAATGTCAAGGCAGCAATTTTCAATGCTGCCAAGGAACGGCCGACAAAGCGCCGGCGTTGCCGAAGGCGCCGGTCTATTTCGCGTCCAGCACGTCACGCAGCTTGGCCTCGAGCTGCTCGATGGTGAACGGCTTGGCCAGGAAGTGCACGTCACGGTCGAGCACGCCGTTGTGGACGACGGCATTCCTGGTGAAACCGGTGGTGAAGACGACTTTCAGACCGGGTTGGCGCGCGACCGCTTCCTCGGCGAGCTTGCGGCCGTTCATCACCGGCATGACGATGTCGGTGAAAAGCAGGGCGATGCCAGAGGTCGCCGCCAGCTTCTGAAGGGCCTCCTGGCCACTTCCAACGTGGATCACCGTGTAGCCGAGTTCACGCATAGCGTCCGTCGTTGAGGCCCGCACACGGGCGTCGTCCTCGACGACCAGGATCGTTTCGGTGGCCTTGGCAGGGTTCTTGCCCCGCTCGGCAGGCGCTACCGGCTCCTCCGCTCCGAAAAATCGCGGCAGATAGATCCTGATCGTCGTGCCTTCGCCTGGCTCGGAGTAGATCTTGACGTGGCCGCCAGACTGCTTGACGAAGCCGAACACCTGGCTCAGACCAAGTCCCGTGCCCTTGTTGACCGGCTTGGTCGTGAAAAAAGGCTCGAAGGCCTTGGCCATCACATCCGCCGACATGCCCTCACCGGTGTCGCTGACCGCGATCATCACATACTGGCCGGCGATCACCTCTGCATGGGTGGCGGCGTAGCTGTCGTCGAGATGGCTGTTGGCGGTCTCGATGGTCAGCTTGCCCTCTTCTCCCATCGCGTCACGAGCGTTGACCGCCAGGTTGAGGATTGCATTCTCGATCTGGCTGGGGTCGGCATGGGTTCTCCACAGACCGCCCGCCAGCACCGTTTCGATGCGGATACCTTCGCCGAGCGCACGGTGCAGAAGGTCGGACATGCCGGTCACCAGACGGTTGGTATCGACCACCTGTGGCGCCAGCGGTTGCTGGCGGGAGAAGGCAAGCAGCCGGCCGGTCAAATTGGCCGCGCGGGTCGCCGCATCCGTCGCAGCCTCGATGAATTTCTCGATATCGTTCTCGCCGCGCTTCAGCTTGCGCTGGGCAAGATTCATGGCGCTGAGGATCACCGCCAGCATGTTGTTGAAATCGTGGGCGATGCCGCCGGTCAGTTGGCCGACGGCCTCCATCTTCTGCATCTGGCGTATCTGGGATTCGGCCTTTTCACGTGTCTGGATCTCGTTGCCGAGCTCGATGTTCTTGCGCATCAGCTCTTCCTGGGCGGTGACGACCTCGCGGAAGCGGCGGCGGGATTGGCGGATCGTGTAGGCGCCGAGCAGGAAGACCGCCAACAGCGCGACCAGCGAGCCGATCCGCAGCCAGGCCTCGACCTGGTCGGTGTGCTCGTCGCGCGCGGCGATGTCGGCGGCGCCGATGCGCCGGATCGTATCCATGCTGGCGCGGATCTCGTCCATGGCGGCCTTGCCCTGGCCACTGCGGACCAGTTGCAAGGCCCCGGTCGCGTCGCCCTTGTCGTAGAGAGCGATCGTCTCCGCCAGTTCAGCCTGCTTTTGCGCCAGCGCGTCCTTGATGTGGCTGACCTGCGGGGCAAGCTGATCGTTCGAGGCTGTCATGGCATCGATGTGGGCAAGTTGCCCCGGGATCGCATCGACAGCCTTCTGGTACGGCTCGAGATAGGATTTCTCGCCGGTCAGCAGGTAACCGCGCTGGCCGCTCTCGGCGTCCTGTGCCAATGAAAGCAGCCCGGAAAGCTGTTCCTGGTATTCGATTGTCTCGCGCGCGGCGGCACGGTTGGCCCGCTGGCCCTCGACCAGCAGGGCGCGAGTGCCGACGATCAGCGCCAGCAAGGCGAAGCCGACGACAAGCGGGAGCGATTGCAATCGCATGGCGCGTCGAAGACGAGCAATCATGTGTTATGCCGAACCAAAAGGAATTCCCCGCGGGCAGCATTTGGTAAGCGGCGCGGGCCTGGAAGGCAATATGGCGTCGTCTTGAGCCGGCATTCCGCCGCCAGCCTTGCGAAACCGAAAGCATTTGGCTAAGGAGGCCGCGCATTCAGCGGCGGGCGAGAGCCGGGCGCTTTCCTTCGTTTTCGGCTCCAGGCCGGCTTCAGTCAAAGGCATTTCGCTTCCATGGCGCGTATCGTGATGAAATTCGGCGGAACCTCCGTCGCCGACATCGCCCGCATCCGCAATGTGGCGCGTCACGTCAAACGCGAGGTCGACGCCGGCCATGAGGTGGCGGTGGTGGTTTCGGCGATGGCCGGCAAGACCAATGAGCTGGTCGGCTGGACGCGCGAGGCCTCGCCGATGCACGACGCCCGCGAATATGACGCAGTCGTCGCCTCCGGCGAACAGGTCACGGCGGGCCTGCTGGCCATTGCCTTGCAGAACATGGGCGTGCATGCGCGCTCCTGGCAGGGCTGGCAGATCCCGATCAAGACCGACAACGCGCACGGCGCGGCGCGCATCCTCGACATTGACGGCGCCTTCCTGATCAAACGCTTCGGCGAGGGCCAGGTGGCCGTCATCGCCGGCTTCCAGGGCATTGGGCCGGACAATCGCATCGCCACGCTTGGCCGTGGCGGCTCCGACACCAGCGCGGTCGCCATCGCCGCGGCGGTCAAGGCGGACCGCTGCGACATCTACACCGACGTCGATGGGGTCTACACCACCGATCCGCGCATCGAGCCCAAGGCGCGGCGGCTGGCCAAGATCTCGTTCGAGGAAATGCTTGAAATGGCCTCGCTCGGCGCCAAGGTTCTGCAGGTGCGTTCGGTCGAGCTTGCCATGGTGCACAGGGTGCGTACCTTCGTGCGGTCGTCCTTCGACGATCCCGACGCGCCCGGAATGGGGGATTTGCTCAATCCTCCGGGAACGCTCATTTGCGACGAGGAAGAGATCGTGGAACAGCAGGTCGTCACCGGAATTGCCTACGCCAAGGACGAGGCCCAGATTTCGCTGCGCCGCGTCGGCGACCGTCCAGGCGTCGCCGCCGGCATTTTCGGGCCGCTGGCCGAGGCCAACATCAATGTCGACATGATCGTCCAGAACATCTCCGAGGACGGCAAGTTCACCGACATGACCTTCACGGTGCCTTCCGGAGACGTCGACAAGGCACTTATCGTGCTGGAGCGCCTGAAAGCCGAGATCGGCTACGATGTCGTGCAGTCGGAAGCCGGCATGTCGAAAGTTTCGGTCATCGGCATCGGCATGAGGAGCCATGCCGGTGTCGCCGCCACCGCATTCAAGGCGCTGGCCGACAAGGCGATCAATATCCGCGCCATCACCACCTCCGAGATCAAGATTTCGATACTGATCGACGGTCCGTACACAGAACTCGCGGTTCGCACTTTGCATTCCGTCTACGGTCTGGATAAGCAGTAGCGAGAACGATTTGAGTTGTTGCGTGTGCGCCGGTCGCAGTGGAAACTGCGGCGGGCAATATGCCCATTGGAGAAGAAGCCGCGATGCGTGACCAGGCCAGTGGCCCGCGCGTTTTGCTGAAACGGCTCCGCGAGCTCATGCAGGAGCCGCTGGAGCCGCAGGAGCGGCTTGACCGGATCGTGCGCGACATCGCTTCCAACATGGTCGCCGAAGTCTGCTCGCTCTACGTGCTGCGCGCCGATTCGGTGCTCGAGCTTTACGCCACCGAGGGTCTGAACCCGAACGCCGTCCACCTGGCGCAGCTGAGGCTCGGGCAAGGCCTTGTCGGCACCATCGCGGCAAGCGCGCGGCCGCTCAACCTCTCCAACGCGCAGGAACATCCGGCCTTCGCCTATCTGCCGGAGACGGGGGAAGAGATCTACAATTCCTTCCTCGGCGTGCCGGTGCTCAGGGCAGGGCGCACGCTGGGCGTCCTGGTCGTGCAGAACAAGACCATGCGCCATTACCGCGACGATGAGGTCGAGGCGCTGGAAACCACGGCCATGGTCATCGCCGAGATGATCGCCACCGGCGACCTGGCGCGGCTGACCCGACCTGGCCTCGAACTCGACCTGCGCCGGCCTGTCAGCTTCACCGGCCTGTCGTTCAACGACGGCGTCGGACTTGGCCATGTCGTGCTGCACGAGCCGCGCATCGTCGTCACCAACCTGTTCAACGAGGACAGCGAGGAAGAGGTCCGGCGGCTCGAGACCTCACTCGGCTCGCTGCGGCTCTCCATCGACGACATGCTGGAGCGCCGCGACGTCGCGTTCGAGGGCGAGCATCGCCAGGTGCTCGAAGCCTATCGCATGTTCGCCAATGACCGCGGCTGGGTGCGGCGCCTGGAAGAGGCGATCCGCAACGGCCTGACGGCGGAAGCTGCGGTGGAGAAGGTGCAGAGCGACATGCGCGCCCGCATGCTTCACATGACAGATCCCTATCTGCGCGAACGGATGAGCGATTTCGACGACCTCGCCAACCGGCTGCTGCGCCAGCTGATGGGACGCGGGCCGGAGGATGTCGCCAACTCGCTGCCGAAGGACGCCATCATCGTTGCCCGCTCGATGGGCGCCGCTGAACTGCTCGACTATCCCCGCGACAAATTGCGCGGGCTGGTGCTCGAGGATGGCGCAGCCACCAGCCACGTCGTCATCGTTGCGCGCGCCATGGGCATTCCGGTCGCCGGACAGATGAAGGGCGCCGTTTCCATGGCGGAAAACGGCGACGCCATCATCGTCGACGGGGAAGAGGGCGTGATCCATCTGCGGCCGCAGCCCGATCTCGAAGCCGCCTATGCCGAGAAGGTGCGCTTCCGCGCCCGCCGGCAAGAGGTCTATCGCGAGCTGCGCAAGAAGCCGTCGACGACCAGGGACGGCGTCCAGGTCGATCTCTTGATGAATGCCGGGCTTGCCGTCGACCTGCCGCAGCTTGCCGAGGCAGGTGCGGCCGGTATCGGCCTGTTCCGCACCGAATTGCAGTTCATGGTCGCCTCGACCTTCCCGCGCGCCGAGGCGCAAGAGAAACTCTATCGCGACGTGCTCGAGGCGGCGCGCGGCAAGCCGGTCACCTTCCGCACCATCGATATCGGCGGCGACAAGGTGCTGCCCTATTTCAAGGGTGCCATCCAGGAAGAGAACCCGGCGCTCGGCTGGCGGGCGATCCGCCTGACGCTTGATCGGCCTGGGTTGCTGCGCACCCAGATCCGTGCCTTGCTGAAGGCCAGCGGCGGGCGCGAGCTCAAGCTGATGCTGCCGATGGTGACCGAACTCGGCGAGATCGCGCAGGCGCGCGAAATCATCGACCGCGAGGTGAGGCATCTCTCTCGCTTTGCCCATCATTTGCCGACCAGCCTCAAGCTGGGCGCGATGCTGGAAGTGCCGTCGCTACTGTTCCAGCTCGACGAATTGATGAAAGCCGTCGATTTCGTCTCGGTCGGTTCGAACGATCTGTTCCAGTTCGTCATGGCGGTCGACCGCGGCAACACGCAATTGGCCAACCGCTTCGACACGCTGTCGGCGCCGTTCCTGCGTGTGCTCAAGCAGATCGCGGATGCCGGCATCCGCAACCACACGCCGGTGACGCTGTGCGGCGAACTGGCCGGCAAGCCGATCTCGGCGATGGCGCTGATCGGCCTCGGCTTCCGTTCGATCTCGATGTCGCCGGCCTCGATCGGCCCGGTCAAGGCGATGCTGACGGAACTGCCGCTGGACGAGCTGACGGCGTTCTTCGACGACAATCTGATGGCGCCGGCACAAGGGTTGCCGATGCGGGCGCTGCTGCAGGCCTTCGCCGACGATCGTTCGATCCCGTTGTAGGGCCCTCATCATGGTCAATTTGCCCCGCGATCGTATGGATCAAGTCGTCAAGCGTTTCGAGATGCTCGAAGCGCAGATGTCGGCCGGACCGGCGCCGGATGCCTATGTGAAAATGGCATCGGAATATGCCGAGCTGCAGGACATGGTGGCCAAGGTCAGGGAACTGCGCTCGGCCGAGCATGAGCAGGCCGACCTCGAAGCGATGCTCGCCGACAAGCGCACAGACGCCGAGATGCGGGCGCTCGCCGAGGCGGATCTGCCCGGGGTGGAGGAGCGCATCGAGGCGCTGCAGAAGGATATCCAGGTCCTGCTGTTGCCCAGGGATGCCGCCGACGACAAGAACGCCATCCTCGAAATCCGTGCCGGCACGGGCGGCGATGAAGCCGCGCTTTTCGCCGGTGACCTGTTTCGCATGTATGAGCGCTACGCCGCCGGGCGCGGCTGGCGGTTCGAGACGGTGTCGGCCAGCGACGGCGACGCTGGCGGGTTCAAGGAAATCATCGCCACCATTTCCGGCAGGGGGGTGTTTGCCCATCTGAAATTCGAATCCGGCGTGCACCGCGTGCAGCGCGTGCCGGCGACGGAGGCCAGCGGGCGCATCCACACTTCGGCTGCGACCGTCGCCGTGCTGCCGGAAGCGGAAGAGGTCGACATCGAGATCCGTGCCGAAGACATCCGCATCGACACGATGCGCGCCTCGGGCTCCGGCGGCCAGCACGTCAACACCACCGATTCTGCAGTGCGCATCACCCATTTGCCGACCGGCATTATGGTGGTGCAGGCGGAAAAGTCGCAACACCAGAACCGGGCGAAGGCCATGCAGATCCTGCGCGCCCGGCTCTATGATCTCGAGCGCAGCAAGGCGGACGAGGAACGTTCCGAATCGCGCAAGTCGCAGGTCGGTTCCGGCGACCGCTCGGAGCGCATCCGCACCTACAATTTCCCGCAAGGCCGCGTCACCGACCATCGCATCAACCTGACGCTCTACAAGCTCGACCGGGTGATGATGGGCGAACTCGACGAGGTCATCGACGCGCTGATCGCCGATCACCAGTCGAAACTGCTGGCCGATATCGGCCTTGATGGCTGATCCTCTGTCCGAAGCGCTGGGGCTGCTGCTGCGGGAAGCGCGGGTCAGGCTTGCGGCGGCCGCGGTCGCCGATCCGGCGCTCGACGCGCGGCTCATCGTCGAACATTTTTCCGGCACGACGCGCACGCAGGCCATTGCCGAACCCGAACGGACGATCGACAGGAAGGCCATCGCCGCGATCGACGACGCCCTGAGGCGGCGAACCGGTGGCGAACCGGTGCATCGCATCCTCGGCTACCGCGAATTCTACGGTTTGCGCCTGTCGCTGTCGCCGGAAACACTGGAGCCGCGGCCGGATACCGAGACGCTGGTCGAGGCGGTGCTGCCTTTCGTCAAGGCAATAGCCGCGCGGGAAGGCGCCTGCCGCATCCTCGATCTCGGCACCGGCACAGGGGCCATCGCGCTGGCGCTGCTGAGTGCGGTGCCGGCCGCGACCGCTACCGGTGTCGACATTTCCGCCGGCGCGCTGGCAACGGCGGCCCGCAATGCCGGACAGCTCGGGCTTGGCGGCCGGTTCACGACACTGCAGTCGGACTGGTTCGAAAAAGTTTCCGGCCGATACCATGTAATTGCCGCAAACCCTCCCTATATACCCTCACAAGACATTGGAAATCTGCAGGACGAGGTCCGCGATTTCGACCCACGCCTAGCGTTGGATGGCGGTGTGGATGGGCTGAACCCCTACAGGATCATTGCCGCCGAGGCGGCACGGTTTCTTGAAGCCGAAAGCAGGATTGCGGTCGAGATCGGCCACACGCAGCGCAACGAGGTTACGGACATTTTCAAGGCGGCAGGTTATGCATCGGCCTCTGCTTTGCGCGATCTCGGCGGAAACGACAGGGTTCTTGTCTTTCAATGGGGATAAGCCTTGACGCACTGCGAAAAAACCGCTTGGCAATACCAGGGAATGCGGCTAGGGTCACCGCAACCGGATGAGACGAAGCAGGCAGTGCTCTTAGCGATTCGGTCCTCCTTGGAAATAGCTGCCTTCTTGCGCAAACGACGCCCAAGCTTCGTGCGGGAATCGTCCGGCAAGTGATGTAACCGGAACAGGATGGCACGTGGCGCCAACGCAATTGATGCGGGCGAACGCCGGTGAAGAAACCAAACGGCTGGCTGCATGAGCGCCACCGTTCGTGACGAGTTTTCAAAAATTTCAAAATGAAGAGAGTCGAATGAGGCCACAACAGCAGAACAGGCGCATGCGCGGTCGCAACAACAATGGCGGCGGCGGTGGCAACAACAATAATAACAACAACAACCGCAAGGGACCGAATCCCCTGACGCGCAACTACGAGAGCAACGGCCCGGACGTGAAGATCCGCGGATCGGCTCAGCAGATCGCCGAAAAATACGCCACCCTGGCCCGAGACGCGCACAGCTCCGGCGATCGGGTTATGGCGGAGAACTACCTCCAGCACGCCGAACACTACAACCGCATCATTGCCGCCGCACAGGCGCAGATGCCGATCCAGAATGCGCAACAGAATCGCGATGATTTCGACGATGACGGCGACGAGGATCGTGACGACTTCGATAATTCCGGCAACAACAATGTTTCCGATGCCCAGATCCCGGTGACCAACCATGGCGCCGGCCCGCAGCCGGTCATCGAAGGCATGCCGGCCGAGGTTGCGCTGAACCGGGAAAACGGTCGCGACAATCGAGACAATAGTGGGCGCGACAACAATGGCGGGCGCAACAACGGCCGCGACAACAATGGCGGACGCCATCGTGATCGTCGCCCCAATGGCGGCTACGGCCAGAACGGCCAGCGCGACTTTGCTTCGTCCTCCGATCAAGGTGGCCAGCAGCAGCGCAACGAGACACCGGTCCAAGTGGACGCACAGGCAGAGTCCGCTTCACCGGTCGAGATCGTTGCGGCAGCCGAGCCGGCTCCGCTGTTCGAGAGTTTCTCGCCAGCGGCTCTTGCCGCCCAGGCCGAGCTGAACGAGGCGGCCGCCGAGAGCGGTGCTGCCCGTCGCCCGCGCCGTCCGCGCCGTCCGCGCACAAACGTCGATCAGGTCGATGGCGGTAGCGAAAGCGCCGATACGGGCGAGGTGGCAGCCAGCCCCGTCGACAGCGGCAATGCCGAGCCCGTGATTGTCGATATCGACAACTGATCGAACAGCACTTCAAGACGTTGAACGGCGGGGAGAAATCTTCGCCGTTTTCGTTTGGGCTGACGTGGAATATTATGCATTGACCGATATCAAGGCGTCTTGAGACGGCATGGTCCATGCACCATATCTCGGCTGAACAGGATCCGGCTCAAATGGGCGGGTCCGTCACCGCAATCTGATCCGGTGCCGCAAAGCGGGCCGGTGATGGAAGGAGACAGATATGAACCTCGAGAAATACTCAGAGCGCGTGCGCGGCTTTATCCAGTCCGCGCAGACCATGGCGCTCTCCCGCAATCACCAGCAATTCACCCCCGAACACATGTTGAAGGTGCTCGTCGACGATGACGAGGGCCTGGCCGCGTCGCTGATCGAGCGCGCCGGCGGCAATGTCCGCGACGTCAAGCTTGGCGTCGAGACGGCGCTCGAGGCGATGCCGAAAGTCGAAGGCGGCAACGGCCAGCTCTATCTGGCGCAGCCGCTGGCCAAGGTGTTCTCGACGGCGGAAGAGCTGGCCAAAAAGGCCGGCGACAGCTTCGTCACCGTCGAGCGGCTGCTGCAGGCGCTCACCATGGAGAAGTCGGCCAAGACCGCCGAAATCCTGGCCAAGGGCGGCGTCACCGCGCAGGCGCTGAACCAGGTCATCAACGATGTCCGCAAGGGCCGCACCGCCGATTCGGCGAGTGCGGAGCAGGGCTATGACGCGCTGAAGAAGTACGCGCGCGACCTCACCGCCGACGCCCGCGCCGGCAAGCTCGATCCGGTCATCGGCCGCGACGACGAGATCCGCCGCACCATCCAGGTGCTGTCGCGCCGCACCAAGAACAACCCGGTGCTGATCGGCGAGCCGGGCGTCGGCAAGACGGCGATCGCCGAAGGCCTGGCGCTGCGCATCGTCAATGGCGACGTGCCGGAATCGCTGAAGGACAAGCAGCTGATGGCGCTCGACATGGGCGCGCTGATCGCCGGCGCCAAATATCGCGGCGAATTCGAGGAGCGGCTGAAGGCCGTGCTTTCGGAGGTCACCTCGGCCGCTGGCGGGATCATCCTGTTCATCGACGAGATGCACACGCTGGTCGGCGCCGGCAAGGCGGACGGCGCCATGGATGCGTCGAACCTGTTGAAGCCCGCGCTGGCGCGCGGCGAACTGCACTGCGTCGGCGCGACCACGCTCGATGAGTACAGAAAGCATGTCGAGAAGGATCCGGCACTTGCCCGCCGTTTCCAGCCGGTCTTTGTCGACGAGCCGACGGTGGAGGACACCGTCTCGATCCTGCGCGGCCTGAAGGAGAAGTATGAGCAGCACCACAAGGTGCGTATCTCCGACTCGGCGCTGGTGGCGGCGGCGACGCTGTCCAACCGCTACATCGCCGACCGCTTCCTGCCCGACAAGGCGATCGACCTGGTCGATGAGGCCGCCTCGCGGCTCAGGATGCAGGTCGATTCCAAGCCCGAGGCGCTGGACGAGATCGACCGCCGCATCATGCAGCTCAAGATCGAGCGCGAGGCACTGAAGGTCGAGACGGACGAGGCCTCGAAGGACCGGCTCGCCCGCCTGGAGAAGGAGCTTGTCGGCCTCGAGGAGGAATCGACCGAGATCACCGCCAAGTGGCAGGCCGAGAAGCAGAAGCTCGGGCTTGCCGCCGACTTGAAGAAGCAGCTCGACGAGGCACGCAACGACCTCGCCATTGCCCAGCGCAAAGGTGAATTCCAGCGCGCCGGCGAGCTTGCCTATGGCAAGATCCCGGAGCTGGAAAAGAAGCTGAAGGAGGCCGAGGCCCAGGACGGCAAGGTCGGCATGGTCGAAGAAGTGGTCACGCCGGACCACGTCGCCCATATCGTCTCGCGCTGGACCGGCATTCCGGTCGACAAGATGCTGCAGGGCGAGCGCGACAAGCTGCTGCGCATGGAAGACGAGATCGGCAAGCGTGTCGTCGGCCAGGGCGAGGCGGTGCAGGCCGTTTCCAAGGCGGTGCGGCGCGCGCGCGCCGGGCTGCAGGATCCGAACCGGCCGATCGGCTCATTCATCTTCCTCGGGCCGACCGGCGTCGGCAAGACCGAACTGACCAAGGCGCTGGCAAGCTTCCTGTTCGACGACGACAGCGCCATGGTGCGCATCGACATGTCGGAGTTCATGGAGAAGCACTCGGTCTCGCGGCTGATCGGTGCACCTCCCGGCTATGTCGGCTATGAGGAGGGCGGCGCGCTGACCGAAGCCGTGCGGCGCCGGCCCTATCAGGTCGTGCTGTTCGACGAGATCGAGAAGGCGCATCCCGATGTCTTCAACGTGCTCTTGCAGGTGCTCGATGACGGGCGTCTGACCGACGGCCAGGGCCGCACGGTCGATTTCCGCAACACGCTGATCATCATGACGTCGAACCTCGGCGCCGAATATCTGGTTAATCTCGGCGAGGACCAGGATGTCGATGCCGTGCGCGACGAGGTTATGAATGTGGTCAAGGCGTCGTTCCGGCCGGAATTCCTCAACCGCGTCGACGAGGTGATCCTGTTCCACCGGCTCCGCCGCAAGGACATGGACCGCATTGTCGAGATCCAGCTCAAGCGACTGGAGAGCCTGCTTGTCGATCGCAAGATCACGCTGTCACTGGATCACGAATCGATCGAGTGGCTGGCGGCCAAGGGCTACGACCCGGCCTACGGCGCGCGGCCGCTGAAGCGGGTGATGCAGAAGGAACTGCAGGACCCGCTGGCGGAGAAGATCCTGCTCGGCGAGATTCTTGACGGCTCGACGGTCAAGGTCACCGCCGGCTCCGACCGGTTGAACTTCCGCTCGAAGCCGACGGTCGTCGCGACCGAAGCGGCGGCCTGATCCAACGCCGCGCGTCCAGCCTGGACGCGCGGCGTTTTCATCGTGATGGTGGGGCGCGGATGACGCTGGACGACTACAACGGCTTCTGCGCCTCGTTGCCCGCGACAAACCATGTCGTCCAGTGGGGCGGCGCCCATGTCTGGAAGGTCGGGACCAAGGTGTTTGCGATCGGCGGCTGGGATCAGGGCCAGCAGCTCTTCGTCACCTTCAAATGTTCCGACATCGCCTATGATTTGCTGAAGGAACAGCCGGGCTTGCTGCCCGCGCCATACCTTGCCTCGCGCGGCATGACATGGATCCAGCGTCGGACAAGCCAGAGCATGGATGATGCTGCGCTGAAGGACTATCTGCGCGAGAGCCATCGCCTTGTCGCCCTGAAGCTGACCAGGCAGGGGCGCAAGGCATTAGGGCTCGCAAGCTAGGGTCAGGACCTATTAATTTGTTGAATTGATATCTGTTGGGTGATTCAAGGTGGCAGGAGGTGCCGCCTTGAGTGATTTGCTGATGTTGACCCCGGAGCAGATGCGCCGGATCGAGCCCTATTTTCCTTTGTCGCATGGTGTGCCGCGTGTAGATGACCGCCGGGTGCTGAGCGGCATCCTGTTCGTGATCCGCAATGGCTTCGCTGGCGAGATGTCCCTTCTGACTACGGTCCGCACAAGACCATCTACAACCGCTTCATCCGCTGGAGTCGGCTGGGTGTGTTCAATCGCATCCTGGCGGAACTGGCCGCGCAGGGCGGCGAAACGGACAATCTGATGATCGATGCCACCCATCTCAAAGCGCATCGCACTGCCGCCAGCCTCCTTAAAAAGGGGCTCTATCCCGATGTATCGGACGCAGCCGAGGTGGACTGACCACCAAGCTGCAAGTGGTCTGTGACGGCAAGGGACGCCCGCGGCTGCTGCATCTGAGCGAAGGGCAGGCCAATGATCACAAGACTGCTGCGGCAGTGATCGAGGATTTGCCCGCCGCCAACGCCCTGCTGGCCGATCGGGCCTACAGTTCAGCGGCCTTCCGTCAGGCGCTCGTCGAGCGCGGTATCACGCCATGCATCCCGCCCCATGCCAAGCATCGTATTCAGCACAGCTACGATCCTGTCCTATACCGACAACGCCACAGGATCGAGAACATGTTCGCACGCCTCAAAGACTGGCGACGCATCCACACCAGGTACGACCGATGTGCTCACACTTTCCTGTCGGCGATCGCCTTCGCTGCAGCCTTCATCTTCTGGATCAATGAGTCCTGACCCTAGCTAATATTCGTCGATACGCCGGAAATCCGCCATCTTCATGCCCGGTTCATGTTGGAACCATATGGTGGGGTAACTGGTTTGCTGGCGAAGGGGTTCGCCTTACAGGGACACCACTGCCGGGCGGCGGCAATTACGGACCGGAGAGTTTGGCCACGATGTTCCGCACGATCTTTGCCCTTTCGGCGATTGCCGCCGGGCTTGTGTCTTCTGCCGCGCTTGCCGCGCCGACACAGGACAACGCACCAAGAATTGCTCGCGCTGCCAATGATGGCGGCATTCTCGTCGCCCAGGACGGAAATCTGGACATCTACTACGACGCCCGCGGCAACCGCGTGATCGTCGATGCCGACACCGGCAAGGTTGTCGCCATCCAGCCGCCGCAGACACGGCTTGATCGTCGTGCGTTGCGCCGTGAAACCAGGCTGCGCGAGTTGGGCCGGGCTCCCGCCAACGATGATCGTTACTATCTCGACGATCCGGAAGACATGGCGCGGTTCCGCCGCAAGCAGTTGGAAGAGGAAGGCCGGGTCATCCCGCCGCCAGCCGATGAATACGATCCCAATAGTGATAATTCCGTAGATGCCTATCCGCCGGCGCCGCAGGACGACGGCAGTTACGATAACTATCCCGACGCGCCGCAGCCGGCAAAGCCAGGCACCATCAAGCGCCAGCCGCTCAACGAGGCCTCGATCGATCCGGCGCAGCCGGACGTGCAGCAGACCAATCCGGAAACGCAGGCAGCCCTGCCGCCGGACACCAACGGCAAGGCCGCCGTCGATCCGTCGCTGTCGCTTGGAGCCCGCCAGGACGTCGCGGCATTGCAAGTGCTGCTCGACCGCGGTGGTGCTTCGCCTGGCGTCATCGACGGTCGCTTCGGCTCGAACGTTGACAAGGCGCTTGCCGCCTATAATGAAATTACAGGCAGCAATCTGAAGTCGACCGATGCGGTCGGCATCCAGGCAGCACTGGCACAATCCGGTGGCGATCCCTTCGCGAATTACACCATCACGGCGGAGGACGCGGCCGGCCCCTATGTCGCCTCGATCCCGGAAGACTACAGCCAGAAGGCGCAGCTCAACTGCATGTGCTACACCTCTGTCACCGAGGCGCTGGCGGAGCGCTTCCACATGGATGAGAACTATCTGAAGTCGATCAACAAGGGCCTCGACTTCAACCGTCCCGGCACGATCATCAAGGTCGCCAATTTCGGCAAGCTGGTGTCGACGCCGGTCGCGCGCATCGTCGCCGACAAGACCAAGAAAGAAGTTTACGCCTACGATGCGGGCGGCAAGCTGGTCGCAGCCTATCCCGCGACCATCGGCTCGGCCGACACGCCGTCGCCCACCGGCATCCACGCCGTGTCGCGCATCGCGCTCGACCCGAACTACACCTACAACCCGAACATCAATTTCAAGCAGGGCCAGAACGACAAAATTTTGACCGTTCCGCCAGGCCCGAATGGACCTGTAGGGTCGGTCTGGATCGCCTTGGACAAGCCGACCTACGGCATCCATGGCACGCCGGAACCGTCGAAGATCGGCAAGACCGAAAGTCATGGCTGCGTGCGCCTGACCAACTGGGACGCGCGCGAACTCGCCAAGCTGGTATCGCCAGGCGTTACCGTGGAATTCGTTGGCGGACCTTCAGCCGATGACGTTGCGCAGCAATGAGCCGCGCAGCGCGGCGGCATAGGTGAACTGCACGACCAGAATGAAGCCGACGCTGAGCAACGGGTTGATCAGGCAGAGTAGCGCGCCGACCGCCCACAGGATCTGCGCCTTGACGATGCGCAGATAGACCGTGCGCTTGGTTTCGGCATCGACATCTTCCGCGACAAAGCCGTTCTTCTCTGCATAGCGCCAACTGGCGAACAGGGTGAGACCGAGCATCAGCAGGTTGAGCCAGTAGACCAGCACCGCAGTCCTGAATTCGAGAAAGTCGGCCAGAAGGTCGGTCGAGAACGGCAGCAGGGCGATAAAGGCAAGAAAGCAGAGGTTCAGCGTCGCAAGCCGTCTATCGGATCTGGCGATGAGCCCATGCTGCGCCTGCTGGCCGAACCAGAAGATGGTCAGGGTCAGGAAACTCAAGGCATAGGTCAGGAAGCGTGGCGCCAGTGCTGCGATGGCGGCAAGCAGATCGTGTTCTGAATGGATTGCCTCATGCGCCGGCACCCTGATCTCAAGCACGATGAGCGTGAGCGCGATGGCGAAGACGCCGTCGGTGATGCCGACGATGCGGCCGCGCCCTTCCGCCGATGCTTCAAGTGGACGCTTCATCGATTTCTCCCGCCTGCCGCCTTCCGGAAAACTTAGCATGACTGCTGCCGTTTGCATCCGGGGTGGATGTATCCTGGCCAACCGGCTGGTTTCAAGGACTGCAACCTGCTGGCCGGTTGTTGCCGGCGCGCTTGGGGTCTAAGCAGGGTGCCATGCATTCACCAAGCGAAGCCGCCGCCGTCCCGCTGACCAGCCCGGTTGCCAACGGGACGTTCTGTCCGCAATCGCAGCGGCGATTCGTGCTGATTGCGGCAATCCTGACTTCGGCGCTCGGCTTCATCGACGGATCGATCCTGGCCATCGCCATGCCGGCGATCCGCATCAACCTCGGTGCCAGCCTTGCCGAGGCGCAGTGGATTTCCAATGCCTATGCGTTGACGTTGTCGGCGCTGATCCTTGCCGGCGGGGCTGCCGGCGACAGGTTCGGGCTGCGCCGCGCCTTCGTCGCCGGTATCGTGTTGTTCGTCGCGGCGTCGCTCGCCTGCGCGCTGGCGCCGAATGCTGTCGTGCTGATCGCGTTTCGCGCCCTCCAGGGCATTGGTGCGGCGATCATGGTGCCGGGCAGTCTCGCCATCATCGCCAAGGCCTACCCGAAGAAAGAACGCGGCCGCGCGATCGGCATCTGGGCCGCCGCATCAGCGCTGACGACGGCACTAGGCCCGGTGCTCGGCGGCCTCGTGCTGTCGGCTTTCGGCGGCGGCATCTGGCGTGCGATCTTCGCCGTCAACCTACCGCTCGGCCTGATCTCGATTTATCTCTTGCTTGCCAAGATTCCGGCCGATGCGCCGACGGAAGAACGCAGCCTTGATCTCGGTGGTGGGGCGCTGGCGACACTGGCCTTCGGCGCGCTCGCCTATGGGCTGACCTCGATGAGTTCCAGCGGCGAGGGCCATATGGCGGGGCCGAGCATCGTCGCCGGCGTCGTGCTGCTTGTCGTCTTTGTCCTGTTCGAGCAGCGGCAGCGCGAGCCGATGATCAACCTCAGCCTGTTTCGCATCGGCGCTTTCGCCGGCGCCAATCTCGCGACCTTCTTCCTCTATTTCGCGCTGTCGGCCAATCTTTTCTATCTGCCGATGCTGCTGATCGCCGGCTGGGGGCTGAGCACGGCCGAAGTCGGCTTCACCTTCCTGCCGCTGTCGGCATCGATCGCGCTTCTCTCGGGACCGGTCGGCCAATTGTCGGACCGGATCGGGCCGCGTTTCCCGATCGCCTGCGGAAGCCTGGTCGTGGCTTTCGCCTTTACCGGACTTGCCTTGCTCACCCATGCCGGCATCCACAATTTCTGGACGGGAACATTTCCGTTGATGGCGCTGATGGGGCTCGGCATGGCGCTGGTCGTCTCGCCACTGTCGACCGCGATCATGACAGCGGTGGAAGACAAGGATACGGGGGCAGCTTCGGGCATCAACAATGCCGTCTCGCGCATTGGCGGCCTAATCGCGGTGGCGGCGATGGGGTCACTGGCCGCCTGGATCTACGCCAATGCATTGGACGGCAGTGCGATATCAGGCGTGCCAGGCTTTGGCGAACCGGCGCCAGCCGACCTTGCGCCGGCGCTCGATGCGGCAAGGCTCGCCGCCAGCGACGCCGCCTTTTCGGTGGTCTCTTCGGTGACGGCGCTGCTTTGCCTGCTTTCCGCCGTCATCGCTTGGACGACAGTTTCCGGCTCGCCTCTGCCTTGGTCGCGGCGCGCCGAATCCAGGCAGGACTGAAAAGCCGGGGGATCAGCCGTCGATCTTGGCGCTCGCCACCTTCAGCGAATTGCCATCTTCCTGCTTCAGCAGATCGTCGATACGTTCGCGCTCGCGCTTGAAGGCGACGAGGTCGTCGCCCTTCAGCACCTTGCCGACCGGCAGGCGGACACGCATCGAATCGACCTTGGTGCCGTTGACGATCAGCTCGTAGTGGAGGTGAGGACCTGTGGAGAGACCGGTCTGGCCGAGATAACCAATGACCTGGCCTTGACGAACATGAACGCCCGGCGCGATGCCTTTGGCAAAGGCGCTCTGGTGATTGTATGAGGTCTCGTAGCCATTGGCATGGCGCAGGATGATCTGCTTGCCATAGCCGCCGGCCCAGCCGGCTTTCTCGACGACGCCATTGCCGGCAGCGATGATCGGCGATCCGATCGGGGCGGCCCAATCGGTGCCTGTGTGCATGCGGACGTAGCCGAGGATAGGATGCTTGCGTGCGCCAAACCCGGAGGTGAATCTCCCGTTGG